>JACPCS010000117.1 GCA_016184455.1 Acidobacteriota bacterium | reverse complement strand
GTCGGCGTACGAGGCGTTCGCCGACGTGCTCAACAAGATGCAGGACAAGCTCGAGTTCGGCCTCAAGGTGCTGTGGGACCGCGACGAGATCGTCAAGGTGATCGAGCTGGAGGACGAGGACATCCACCGGCTGAAGAGGGAGATTTCCTCGCAGAAGGGGTCGACCTACTTCGCCCGCATGCAGTACGGGCGGCTGATCGACAACGCGCTCCAGCAGCGCTCGGAGCGCTACGTCGCGGAGTTCCTGCAGCGGCTGCGCGACGTGTCGGTGGCCTCGCGCGTCAACCGCGCCATCGGCGACAAGATGATCATGAACGCCGCTTTCCTCGTGCAGCGCGACCTGGAGCAGGCCTTCGACCGGCGCATCAAGGAGATCGCCTCGCAGCACGACAAGTTGACGTTCAAGTACACCGGCCCGTGGCCGCCGTACAACTTCGTCAACATCCGCCTGAAGCTGGAACGCGCCGGGCAGCATTGACCACATGTTGACTTCGTTCCTCTCCTGGGTCCTCCGGACGGTCCAGACGGCCGCCGAGGCCGAGATGAACGACGACACCGCGCTGCGCGAGCAGCTGCTCGAGGCGGAGATGCGCCGCGAGATGGGCGAGATCTCCGACGAGGAGTTCGCCGAGGTCGAGGCCGATCTGCTCGCGCGCATCCGCGAGATCAAAGTGCGGCGCGAAGGTGAGGGGGCCCTCACGACCGGCGCCACGCCGATCGAGACGTCGCCCGACAGCCGCTTCCAGATCGAGGCGACCATCGCGGGCGACTTCCACGAGCCCTCCGAGGCGCCGCACACGACAATCGTCGAGATCGAGCCCGGCAGCCGCGAAGAGATCACGGTGCTCGACATGGAGCCGGGCGAGGCGGTCCCGCGTCGAACAGCCCGAACGAGGCGAACGAGCCGAACGAAGTAAACTTCGTCTCCAGTGAGCGCGACGCTGACGTACGTGTACTGCCTGGTGCGCGCAGCCGGGCCGCCGTCGCTGCGCCGTATCCCGGCCGGGGTCCCTGGCGCGCGATCGGTGCGGCTCATCGAGGTGCCCCCCAAAGCCCGAGGTCCAAAGCCCAAAGCCCAAAGTCCGAAGCCCAAAGCCCGTGACTGGCTCGTGGTGAGCAGCGTTCCCGCGCGGCAGTACGATGAGGCGGCGGTCGAGCGCGGGCTGCAGCAGCTCGACTGGGTGGGCGCGCGGGCGCTCGCGCACGAGGCGGTCGTCGAGTACTTTTTGCCTGCGCCGGTGCTGCCGATGCAGCTCTTCACGCTGTTCACGAGCGACGAGCGCGCGATCCAGCACATCGCCGCCGACGCGCGGCGAATCGCGCGCATCTTCGCGCGCATCGAAGGACGGCTCGAATGGGGCCTGCGCGTCACCGTGAGTCGGCCCGTACAGGGGTCTGACCCTCGTACGGCGCGTGGCCGCCCTTCGACTCGCGCTCAGGGCGCCCCGAGCGAAGTCGAGGGGCGCGGTCTGACCCCCCGATCGGGCGCGGAGTACCTCGCGCGGAAGGGCGAGCTGCGCCATGCCGGGCGCGGCGAGCTGGTGCGGGCGAGGCGCGACGCCGAGCGCGCCTACCGTGCGATCAAGAGAACGGCCGCAGCCGCCCGGCGTCGGCCCGAAGTGGAGCAGGCGGCCCCCGGCTCGCGCGTCGTCCTCGACGCCGCGTTCCTGGTGCCGCTTGGCGGCCGCCGCGCGTTCGAGGCTGCCGTCCGCCGCCACGCGCGCCCGCTCGCACGCGCCGGCACGATCGTCTCGCTGACAGGCCCGTGGCCCGCCTATAACTTCATTTGATGCCGCGCCGCACATCCCGATCGACCGCGGACCAGGTTCTCGAAACGCACGACGCGTCGCTGCTCGATGTCGTCGACAACGCGCTGACCAAAGGGGTCGTCCTGAGCGGCGATCTGACGCTCGGGCTCGCGCAGGTCGACCTCGTCTACGCGCGGCTTTCCCTGCTGTTGTGCGCCGCCGACCGCGTCCTGCCGACCTCACGCGCACCGCGCACGCACCCCACGGCTCGGGTGCCGTGGGGGCCCGGCCGCAGGCGGCGGGGATGAGGCTGCTCGTGTACGCCCTCGCCTCGCGCGGCACGCCGCCCGTACGTCTCGCGGGCGTGCGCGGGGAGCGCCTGGAGACGATCCGGATCGGATCGATCGACGCGATTGCGGGAGCGGTCAGCGCGGTCCCCCGCTCAACTGCGCGGACCCTGCGCCACTACGACCACGTGGTGCGCGCCGTGTGGGCGCGCCGCTCTGCGGTGCTGCCGGCGCGCTTCGGCACCGTGATGCGCGATCGCCGCGAACTGGCGCTCGTCGTGGGCGCCCGACGCGAGAGTCTTCAGCGCCAGCTGGCGCTCGTTCGCAATCGCGCGCAGATGACGGTGCGGGTTGTCGAGGGGGCGACGGGGAAGGGGGCAAGGGAGAAGGGAGCGGATCCGTTGCAGGCCCGCTCTGGGGCGGAGTACCTGCGCGCGCGCGCCGGCAGGTACGAGATCGCGGCGCTGGCGCCCGTGCGTGCCGCGGTGCGGCGATGGATCAGGGCGGAGAAGGTGGAGAAGCGCGGCAGCGTCGCGACCGTCTACCACCTTGTGCCGCGCGCCGCCGCCCCCGCCTATCGGTCGGCGGCCGAGCGGGCGGCCGCCTCGGCGCAGATCAGCGTGCACCTCTCAGGCCCCTGGCCGCCGTATGCGTTCGCGGAGAGCTGGTAGGTCGACGCGTCATCGCGCTCGAAATAGTATCCGAACGGGTATGCTCTCGGTGGTGAGCCGCACGCGATCCCGAACACGTCCGGCGCGGAAGCGACGGGGCCGTCCGGCGACCGCGCCGAAGCGGCGTCGTGGTCGCATCGTCGCGAAGGCGGAGCCTGCCTCGCCGAAGCGACGCCGTAATCGCATCGTCGCGAAGGCGGGAGCCCTGACCGTCTCGGAGGTGCGTGAGCTGCGGGAGCTGCGCCGGCAGCTCGAGCGCGCGGGCAGCAGGTCATCACCGGCGCGGTGGAACGCCGATCCCGACGAGGTGCGGCGATCGGTCGCACACCTCGTGCTGACGCTCGTCGAGTTCATCAGGCGCCTGCTCGAACGTCAGGCGATCCGCCGTATGGAGTCGGGAACGCTCACGGCGCGGCAGACCGAAGACGTCGGCCGTGCGCTCATGCAGCTCGAAGAGACGATTCGCGACATCGCTGCCACCTTCGGCATCGCGCCGGAGGAACTGAACCTCGATCTCGGCCCCGCCGGCAAGCTGATGTGAACGACCAGCGCCCAACTCCATCCCTCGACAAGGCTCGGGATGCCCCGAGCAACGTCGAGGGGCACAACTCCCAATGTCAATGCGTGGGAGTTGGCATCTTGGGAGTTGGGCGTTTACTCGTCAGACGTGTCGTCGCGATCGATGTCGGACGCCGCGCTGTCGGGATCGGTGTCCTCGGAGCGATCGCCTCCTTCCTCGGATCGTCGGCCCTGGGCCGCTTCGTCGTATCCGCGGGCGTGCGGCGGAGTCGTGCCGGCGCGCTCCTGCGCCTGGTCGCGATCGTTCGAGAAGCGGATGCGCTCGTGCTCGACCTCGCGCGTGTCGCCCGGGTCGGGCGTCCCGACGAGGTCGTCGTCTGCGCGTGGGTGCTCAGCCATGACGTCGCCTCCCGGCGGGGACGCCGCAACAGCGGTGCCACCCCTCGACTCTCGCTCGCCCCTCGGCGTGGCTCGGGGCGACCCTGAGCCTGTCGAAGGGTCGGGGTGCCCTGAGCCAGGTCGAAGGGCAGCGGCAGGCCTCAGGCCCTGGGGCCCGGGCCTCAGCGGCCTCAGTTGCAGCCCCATCGCGGTTCGCACGAAGCCCTCCTCCACGAACAGAACCGACGCCGGATGCGCAGTGGCGTCGCTGCCGTCGATCTCGGCGAGCAGCATCCCGCGCGCGCTCGCCAGCGCCGTCAGCGCCCGCGCCACCTCGCGAATCATCTGCGATCGCCGCGGCTCGGCGTCGGCTGCGAAGAGCAGCAGCTCGCGCTCGCTCCGGCGGAGGTAGCCGGCGAGCGCGCCGTCAACCAGCACCACGCGCGCCCCGGCCGACCGCGTCGCCCCGACGATGGTCGCCGAATGCGGCCAGCGGACGATCGCCCCGTACGGGTTGGCCGGATCGGTTGCCGCCAGCACGTGCGTGCGCGGCGTCGCGGGCGCCTCGCGCATCGCGCGCAGCAGGTCGACCGCCGCGGGGGTGGCGAACTGGGCGCCGCCGAGACCGGCGATAAAGTAGCCGCGCCGGATCCGTCCTGCCTCGTGCATCGCTTTCAGCACCTGGTAGACGGCCGTGAATCCGCCGGCCACCGACTCCGCTCCGACGGTTTCGCGCGTCACGACGCCGAAGCGCGTCAGGAGCTGCGTGGCCGTGGCCGCTCCCCACTCGGTGACCGATGGCCCGCCCGCATCCGCCGATGCCACCCATCGACTGACGCTCGGGGTGCCCTGAGCGAAGCCGAAGGGCACCAGCGACCATCGTCCTTCGGCTCTGGCGGGCACCAGCCGCCGCGACCGGAACGAGGTGTCCGGCGCGCTCGGCGCCTCGGCCGCGTGTCGCCGCGCGGGCGGGCGTCCGGCGGGGGGCTCGGGCCCGCGCAGAAACGCGCGCAGCGGATGGAGCGTGTCGTTTGTGATCAGACCGCGCCACACCAGGTCCCAGAGCGCGTCGACCGTTTCGCCCGGGAACCCGCCGCCCGTCCCCTCCTGGATGGCGCCGAAGAATGACGCGCCATGCGTCCGCAGATAGTCGACGATGTCGGCTGCCCGCCCGTCGGACCCGCCGGGGCGAGTCGCCGGCAGCCGCAGCTTCCGTACGTGATCGGTCAGATACAACGCGATGCGCCCGTCGCGATCGCCGAGCGGCTCGACGCCCACCCACACGACCTCGCCCGCGGCCAGCAGCATGTCGAGCAGGGCGGGCTCGTAGCCCTCGACCCGCGCAGGGAGGACGTCCGTGTCGATGACCGACGCCGGAATCGCAGCGCCCTGCAGCTGCTCGATGACGTCGAGGAGCGCCTCCGCCCCACGGCGGCGGGAGACGACGCCGTGCCACGACAGCAGAAGCCGCCCGAATGCATCGACGTCGACCGGTTCGACCTCATGGCGCAGCCGCGCCAGCGAGCGCCGGCGCAGCACGCCCAGGACGGCGGGATCGATCCATTCGCGCTCGATACCGCCGGGACGGAACTCGCCCTCGAGCAGGCGCCCTTCAGCCGTGAGCCGGGTGAGCACGGCGTAGACGGTCTCGCCGGCCAGGCCGAACCGTGCGGCCACGTCGCGCACGGTCGACGGCCCGTGCGATCGCACGTAGCGCGCCACGAGATCGCCGGCCGGATCGCGTACGGGCTCGAGCAGCGCGGGCGGGAGCCCGGCTGGCAGCCTCACGCCGAGCGCGTCACGATATCGCGCCACGTCCTCGACGGCGATGAAGCGGGACTCGCCCGCCATGGACAGCGCGACGATCCGCTGCGCGCGTTCCAGCTCCCGAACCGCCTCCGCGGGCGCCGGCATCGCGGCGCGGGCGCGGATTTCATCGAGCGTGAGGTCGCCGATGCGGAGCAGCAGATCGTGCAGCGCGTCCGCGGTACGCACCCGATACGCCTCGTCGAGGTGCTGCAGCTGACGCTCGACCGTCTCGACGGCGCCTGGATCGAGCAATTCCCGCAGCTCGGCGTCGCCGACGAGCTCGCGCAGTTGCGCCTGATCGACCGAGAGCGCCTGCGCCCGCCGCTCGGCCAGGGGCGCGTCCCCGTCATAGATGTAGTTGGCGACGTAGCTGAAGAGCAGCGAGGCGGCAAACGGCGACGGCACCCGGGAATCGACCGTCGCCACGCGTAACGTCCGGGCGGCCACGCGCCGGAGCGTCTCGGTCAGCGCGGCCATGTCGAAGTGATCGCGCAGGATCTCGCGGTAGGTCTCGAGCACCGCCGGAAAAGACCCGTACCGTGACGCCACGGCCAGCAGATCGGCCGCGCGCTTGCGCTGCTGCCAGAGTGGTGTGCGGGAACCCGGACGCCGACGCGGAAGCAGCAGCGCGCGCGCCGCGGTCTCGCGAAAGCGGGCCGCAAAGAGCGACGTGGCCGCGAGCTGCCCGACGACCAGGCTCTCGACGTCGTCCGGAGCGGGGACGAGCAGCGCGGGATCCGGCGGTTGGGCCGCCTCCTGGAAGCGGACGACGAAGCCTTCGTCGCCCCACATCGCCTCGACGTCGGCGCCCGTGCGGTCGCGGATGGCGGCCTGCACGGCCATCGCCCATGGGGCGTGTACGCGGCTTCCGAGCGGCGACAGCAGGCAGACGCGCCAGTCGCCGAGTTCGTCGAGACACCGTTCGATGACGATCGTCTTGTCGTCGGGCACCGGGCCGGACGCCGCCTGGTCGTCCAGATAGCGCAGGAGCGTCTCGGCAGCGGACGTGTCGAGGTCACACCGGCGCACCAGGCGATCGACGGCCGCGTTCGTCGGCATCGCCCGCAGGTCGCGGATCAGCCGGCCGACCGCGTAGCCGAGCTCCACCGGACGTCCCGCCTGATCGCCGTGCCAGAAGGGCAGCTTGCCCGGCTGGCCGGGTGCCGGCGACACGAGCACGCGATCGTGCGTGATCTCCTCGACGCGCCAGGTCGAGGCGCCGAGCGTGAAGGCCTCGCCGACCTTGGTCTCGAACACCATTTCTTCGTCCAGCTCGCCGACGCGCGTCGCGCGCTCGGCACCGGCGAGGAACACGCCGTACAGCCCGCGATCGGGAATGGTCCCGGCGTTCGCAATGGCCACACGGGCCGCGCCCTCCCGTCCGGAGACGCGATTGCGCACGCGGTCCCACGTGATGCGCGGCCTGAGCGCCGCGAAATCGTCGGAGGGAAAGCGCCCCGACAGCATGTCGAGCACGCTTTCGAACATGCGGCGGCTCAACGCGGCAAACGGCGCCGCGCACCGGATCCGCCCGAACAGGTCATCGACGCCCCATCGGTCCATGGCGGCCATGGCCACGATCTGCTGCGCGAGCACGTCGAGCGGGTTGCGCGGGTAGTGGATGGTCTCGACGGTACCCGCGTGCATCGCCTCGGCGACTGCGGCCGACGCCACGAGATCGCCGCGGAACTTGGGAAAGACGATGCCGCGGCTGACGGCGCCGAGTTGATGGCCTGCGCGGCCGATGCGCTGCAGTCCGGCGGCGACCGACGGCGGCGCCTCGATCTGCACGACGAGATCGATGGCGCCCATGTCGATCCCGAGCTCGAGGGACGAGGTGGCGACCAGTCCCCGGATGCGGCCGGCCTTGAGCAGCTCCTCGACCTCGGTGCGCGCCTCGCGCGCGAGCGACCCATGATGCGAGCGCACGAGCGGCTCACCAGCGAGATCGTTGAGCGCCGCGGCCAGCCGCTCCGCGAGACGACGACTGTTGACGAACAGGAGCGTCGACCGGTGCGCACGAATCAGCTCGAGGAGGCGCGGGTGAATCGACGACCAGATCGATCGATCGGGTCGTTCGGGGCGTTCGGATCGTTCGGGTGGTTCGGATTGTTCCGTTCGGTGGATCTCCTGGACCGGCAGCTCAATCCGCAGCTCCAGCGCCTTCGGCTCGGCGGCGTTGACGATGGTGACCGGCCTGTAGGCAGGTGGCGAGGCGTCGTCGGTGAATTCGTCGTGGAGGACCTGTTCGACGTCGGCGGCTGCCTCGCGACGTGGCGGGCGGCGGGGGAGCGCGCCTCCGAGCAGTCGCGCCACCTCGTCGAGCGGCCGCTGCGTGGCCGAGAGGCCGATGCGCTGGACGGTCTCTCGAGGTGCATTGTGTCCGCCTGTGGGCGGACCCGCGGCGCGAAGCGCCTCGAGCCGCTCGAGCGACAGCGTCAGATGCGCGCCACGCTTGTCGGGCACGAGCGCGTGGATCTCGTCGACGATCACCGTCTCGACATGGACGAGCCGCTCCCGCGCGCGGGACGTCAGCAGCAGAAAGAGCGACTCCGGCGTGGTGATCAGGATGTCGGCCGGGGTCCGCAGAAAGCGCGCGCGTTCGCCGGCCGGCGTGTCGCCGGTGCGCATGGCGATCCCCGGCATCGTGACCGCGTCTCCGCGCGCCGCGGCTGCGGCGGCGATGCCGGCGAGCGGCGTCTGCAGGTTGCGTTCGACGTCAGCCGCGAGCGCCTTGAGCGGCGACACATAGAGGATGCGGCACCGTTCCGCGCGTGGCGGCGGCGGTGCGAACATCAGGCGGTTGAGGCACCAGAGGAACGCGGTGAGCGTCTTGCCGGTTCCCGTCGGTGCCAGCAGCAGCGTCGAGGCGCCGCGTGCGATGACCGGCCACCCGAGGCGCTGCGGCCGCGTCGGCGCGGCAAAGGCGGCGGAGAACCACCTGCGAACCGCCGGATGAAAGAGGTCGAGCGCCCGGTCAGCCACCCGACCGATTCTAGATGTGAACATTCCATACAGCCGAGCCGTATAATCGATCGTGATGGGTGACGCTGGAGAAGGGCTCGTTGACGCGGAATCCCGCCTCGCCGAGCGGATGGAAGAGCGCGAAGAAGAGAAGAAGAAGGCACGTCAAGCCGCCAAGTCAGCCGATCCCGAGCGGTTACGCCAGCTCGAGTCGTGCCGGCTGGCGCGTACCGAAATGCAGCGCCAGCTCGAGCTCACCACGCACCAGACGCGTCGGCAGCAGCTCGGGCAGGCGATCGCCGAGCTCGATCGGCGAATCATGCAGCTCTCGCAGTAGGTGGGTCGGTAGCGGGGTGGCTGGGCAGGTCGGGTCCGGGGCCGCTTCACCTCGCAACCCAGCTACCCAGCCACCCAGCTACCGTGTTCGCGCTCCACTACCACGACGAGACCAAGCACCACTTCGCGCGCTTCGCGCGGTCGCTGAGCTATCTTGATTGGGCGACGCAGCCCGATCCGTTCCGCCGCTACATCGGGGCGCCGCTGGTCGAGCCGCCGCGTACGCCGGTCGCGGAGGCGGTGCCGTACACCGCGCTTTTCGACGGCACGGCACCGGCGGTGCCGGTCACGCGCGAGTCGATTGGCGAGTTCCTCCGCTGCTCGATGGGACTCTCTGCGTGGAAGCAGTACGGCGCCTCGCGCTGGGCGCTGCGCGTCAACCCGTCGAGCGGCAACCTCCATCCCACCGAGACCTACGTCCTGGCGGAAGCGCGCGTGTGGCACTACGCGGCGCGCGAGCATGCGCTCGAGGAGCGCTGCGTGATGGACGAGTCGGCGTGGGAGGCATGGGTGCGCCCGCCCGCGGGAGACGCGGCATTTCTGGTCGCGCTCACGTCGATCCACTGGCGGGAGGCGTGGAAATATGGCGAGCGGGCGTTCCGCTACTGTCAGCACGACGCCGGACACGCGATCGGCGCGCTGCGGCTGGCAGCGGCGATGCTCGGCTGGCAAATGGCGCTCCTGCCGCGGTGGTCGGACGCACGGGTGGGAACGCTTCTCGGGCTCGATCGTGACGCCGACTTTCCCGATGCCGAGCGCGAAGAGCCCGAATGCGTCGCCGTGGTTGCGGCGGGCGACCTGTCCTGGTGGATGGACCAGGCTCCAGGGCCGCTTGTCGAGGCGTCCGGCCGGGGCTCGTGGCGGGGCACGGCCAACCGCTTGAGCCCCAGCCGCATCGACTGGCCGATCATCGATGACGTCGCTGCTGCTACTCGGTACCCCGGAGTGCAGCGAGTCGGTGCGATCTCGCACGGAATCGGTGCAACCTCGCACCAAGTCGGTACGATGTCGCACGGAGTCGGTGCGGGTTCGCACCAGAATGAGTTACTCGCCCGCACCATCATCCTCCAGCGCCGCAGCGCGCTCGCCTTCGACGGCGAGAGCGGCCTGGGCCGCGACGCCTTTCTGACGATGCTCCGGCGTCTGCAGCCGGCCGGACCGCCGTGGGATGCGACGGAGTGGCCGCCACAGGTGCATCTCGCGCTCTTCATCCATCGGGTTGAAGACCTCGCGCCGGGTGTCTACGCGTATCTGCGCGATCCGGCGGTGCTGCCTGAGTGGAAGGCCGCCATGCGGCCGGAGTTTCTGTGGCAGCCCGTGGACGATCTTTTTCTTCTCGCGCCGTTCGATTGCCGCCGGCTGGCGAATCGGGTCTCCTGCGACCAGGACATTGCCGCAGACGGGTTCTTCAGCCTCGGCATGATTGCGCGTCTCGAATCATCTCTCCATGAGCGCGGCGAGTGGTTCTATCGACGGCTGTACTGGGAATGCGGCCTGATTGGCCAGGTGCTGTATCTCGAAGCCGAAACGACGGGCGGCCGCGCCACGGGTATCGGCTGCTTCTATGACGATCCCATGCACGAGGTCCTTGGCTTGCGAGGGCATGGCTGGCAGAGCCTGTATCACTTTTCGATGGGCGTGCCGCTCGACGATCCGCGGCTCACGACCGAGCGGGGGTATGCCTGGGAGACTCGATGAAACCACGAAGTCCACGAAGATAGCGAAGACGAAAAAGTCTATTCGTGACCTTCGTGGTCAAAAGAGATCCACTTGTACGCCGAACTCCGCGAGCATGGCACGGGCGCGCTCCGTGCCGTCGGGCGACAAGTGAGACGGCCAATCGGCGGGCCGCGGCGGCGGGTCGAGCCGCGCCGCTTCGGCGAGCAGCCGCTGCCACGCCTCGACGGCGACGGCCACGCTTTCGTGCGCGTCGGACCACGCGCGGGCAGCCTCGCCGAGCTGCGACCGGAGCGCGGCGTCGGCCGAGAGCCGCCGGATCGCCAGCGCAAGCGAATGCTCTTCGTCGCGCAGATCGACCGTCACGGCGATCGGCGGATCGGTCGACATGGCTCGTGGGTGCCAGGTCTGCGGGTCGAGTGCGGGCCAGTCGGTGGTCAGGATCGTCTCGAGTGCGACGACCGGCACGCCCGCGGCAAGGGCGGTACGTGGCAGCTGCTCGGTCTCGCTGCGCGGTGGCCATGTGACGGCAATGAGGACATCTGCGGCGCGGAGCACTTCCTCGGCCGTGTCCGCCACGACAAGGCTTGCCGCCGCGCCGAGCGCCTGCGCGCGCGCCAGCGCCCGGCGGGCCGCGTCAACGCGGCCACGTCCAAGCACCCCGAACGTCACCGGAACGTCGGGACCTGTGCTTCGCGGGAACGGTTCCGGTGGTCGGACCGCAAGCGGCGCGAAGGCGATCCGCGCGTCGGGATACTCATCGCGGAGCGCCTCGGCCAGACCACGATGCGGCACCACGGTGAGCCGCGCGGCCGTCAGCGGAGCGCGCAGCATCGGCCAATCGCCCTCGGGCACCGAAGGTCTGCGCTGCGGCCTCGGAGCGCGTCGTTCATTGAAGAGAAACTCCGACGCATAGTCGTCGGTCCGTCCCGCGCCGACGAGTGTGCGCGCGCGGCTGTCGTGCAGCGTCGACGACGCCAGGAGCAGCACGCCGTCGTAGTGGAGCAGGTACGGCCAGATGAATGCATGCGCCGCCGTGTTGTCCAGCTCGAAGACGCAGAGCTCGTACGGGTGGCGGAAGTGAGTCCACACGAAATCGTGCGCGTTGTCCCTCGTGTAGAGGTCGAGATCGTGCGCCGTTGCGAGCTCGGCGATGAGCAGGGCCGTGGCATCCGAGAGCGACGCCGGCGCACACGGCGCCGGACGCCCTTCGACGTTGCTCAGGGCGTCCCGAGCGAAAGTCGAGGGACGGAACCATGCGAGCCTCATGTCAACTCCCCAGTCGGCCACTCCCAACTCCCAAGCTTGGGAGTTGGCACGCTGGGAGTTGGGCGTGTGCTCGCGCGTCGTTGCATTGACGTTTCCCCATTGGTTCTATAGCATGGGTAGGTTGAGAAAATCTTCACAAGCGCGGCTGTGCGCTTGTCTCCGGGCCTCGACCTCTGATGCCTCTGCCCGTCGACTCTGCTCAGGGCGCCCCGAGCATCAGTCGAGAGGCGCGGCCCGGGGCCTGAGGTCCGAGGCCTTCGAGGATCTCATGGTGATGTGGCTCCCGCTGCAGGGCGGGCCGCGCCGTTGTCGCGGCCCGCGGAATCGCGCTCGGAGGCCGGTTATGGCTGGTACCCGACCAGTCCGGACGGACCAGTAGATGGACGGCTGGCTCGGCGTCGTGATCATGATCGCCCTTGGCGTCGGATTCGCCGGCGTGATGATCGGCTTGTCGATCCTGCTCGGACCCCGGAATCCCACCCCCGAAAAGCTCGCGCCGTACGAGTGCGGCATGCCCGCCGTGGGCACCGCGCGTGAGCGCCAGTCGGTGAAGTTCTATCTGGTGGCCATGATCTTTCTGCTCTTCGACATCGAGATTGCCTTTCTCTATCCCTGGGCCGTCGCGCTGCGCGATCTCGGCTGGGCGGGGTTCGTGCAGCTCTTGACGTTCTTTCTGATCCTGGCCGTCGGCTACGTCTACGTCTGGCGGAAGGGCGTCCTCGACTGGGGCCCGCCGGCGCGCCTCCACCCCACCGCGCGAAAACCGCGCGGCGGGGGCTCCGGGCTGCGGCGGCAAGAGGGTCGGAAGGCGGCGTGACGGCGATGCCGCAGACCGACGCACACCTTTCCGCCTTTGCTTCGCTTCGGCGAGACCTCGCCGGAGCCGAAGGCGCAGGCGGGCACGGCCTCGACCCCGAGCTCCCGCTCATCACCACCACCGTGGAGAAGATCGTGCAGTGGGCGCGGCGGTCGGCGATCTGGCCGGTGCAGTTCGGCCTGGCATGCTGCGCGATCGAGATGATGGCGACCGTGGCCAGCCGCTACGACCTGGCGCGCTTCGGCGCGGAGGTCTTCCGCGGATCCCCTCGGCAGTCGGACCTGATGATCGTGGCGGGCCGCCTGTCGCGGAAGATGGCGCCGGCGATGCGCCGCGTCTACGACCAGATGCCCGAGCCGAAGTGGGTGATCTCGATGGGCGCCTGCGCGTCGATCGGCGGGGTCTTCGACAACTACGCCATCGTGCAGGGCGTCGATCAGGTCGTGCCCGTCGACGTGTACGTCCCCGGATGTCCGCCGCGGCCCGAATCGCTCATCTACGGGATCGTGCAGCTTCAGCAGAAGATTGCACGGTCGAGGGCCTGACGCTTCGCGCTGTGGATGCTCACGGGATCATCACCGCGCTGGCGCCGATCGTCCCCGGCACCGTCTACGAAGCGGGCGCGAGCGTCGACTTTGCCACCCTTTACGTCCCCGCCAATCGCCTCGTCGAGACCTGTCTGGCGCTGCGCGACACGCCGTCGCTCCGGTTCACCGCGCTCGTCGAGGTGACGGCCGCCGACTACTTTCCGCGCGACCCGCGCTTCGAGGTCGTCTACCACCTGCTGTCGATTCCCAACCGGCTGCGGCTCCGTCTCAAGGTCCGCGCGAACGAAACCGGGTCGGTGCCGACGGTCCAGGACGTCTGGCCCTCGGCCGGCTGGCTCGAACGCGAGGTCTGGGACATGTTCGGCATCGTCTTCGAGGGGCACCCCGATTTGCGGCGGCTGCTGATGCCTGAGGACTGGGAGGGGCATCCGCAGCGCAAGGACTATCCCGTGCAGATCCGGAAGCCGGCACAGACCTACGAGCCGCTCGAGATCAGCGAAGAGGAATTCAAGGCGAACCTCCAGAGGGACCGGACGAGGAGAATGGCTCACTGAACGTGGATCACGATGGCTGAGCTCCGCACCGAGACGATGACCGTGAACATGGGGCCGCAGCATCCCAGCACGCACGGCGTCCTGCGGCTGGTGCTGGAGCTCGATGGCGAAGTCATCCGGTCGCTGCGGCCGACGATCGGCTACCTCCACACGGGCATCGAGAAGACGGCCGAGCAGAAGAAGTGGCAGCAGGTGGTGCCGCTCGTCGAGCGGATGGACTACCTGGGCGCCCAGTCGAACAGCCTCGCCTACGCGCTGAGCGTCGAAAAGCTCCTCGGCCTCGAGATGCCACAGCGCGTCAGGGACATCCGCGTGCTCATCGCGGAGCTGCAGCGGATTGCGAGCCATCTGATCTGGCTCGGGACCCACGCGCTCGAAATCGGCGCCGTCTCGATGCTCTTCTACGCGATCCGCGAGCGCGAGCTCATCATGAACATCAACGAGCTCGTCGCGGGATTCCGGTTCTTCCCGAGCTATTTCCGCATTGGCGGCCTGCGGGAGGATCTGCCGCGCGGATTCCACGAGGCGGTGAACGCGTTCCTCGATCGCTTTCCGGCGAAGATCGACGAGTTCGAGGGACTGCTCAGCAAGAACGACATCTTCATGCGCCGCACGCAGGGCGTCGGCGTCGTCTCCGCAGACGCGGCGCTGGCGTGGGGGCTCGTGGGGCCGATTGCGCGCGCGTCGGGCGTCGACTACGACGTGCGCAAGTACTTCCCGTATTCGGGCTACGAGACCTACGACTTCGAGGTGCCGACCGAGCGCGAAGGCGACGTCTATGCGCGGTACCGGGTGCGGATGCGCGAGCTCCGCGAGAGCGTGACGATCTGCCGGCAGGCGATCACGCGGATTCCGTCGACCGGCGCCTGGGCGTGCGACGACCCGCGCGTGGTGCCGCCGCCGAAGGACAAGGTCTACACGGAGATGGAAGCGCTGATTCAGCACTTTCTGATCTACTCCCAGGGGTTCACGGTTCCCGCCGGCGACGCGTACGTGCCGGTGGAGGGGCCGCGCGGCGAGCACGGCGTCTACGTCGTCTCGGACGGCACGAACCGCCCGTGGCGGATCAAGATGCGCGCGCCGTCGCTCCTGGCCATTCAGGCGCTGCCGACGCTCGTCGACGCCGGCCTGATCGCCGATGTCGTCGCGGTGATCGGATCGACCGACGTCGTCATGGGAGACTGCGACCGGTGAGCTTTCATCCACGCATGGACTACGCGCCGGCGAAGTTCCACCAGTCGGCGCGCGCGCTGCCGGAAGAAGGCGAGCCGTTCGCCTATACGCCCGAGAACCAGGCGAAGTTCGACGCCTGCGTGAAGCGCTATCCGCCCGATCAGCGCAAGTCGGCGATTCTCTACGCGCTGTACCTCGCGCAGGGGCAACAGGGCTCTCTGACGCGCGCGGCCATGGACCACGTCGCCACGCAGATCGGCTGCACGGCGGCCGAGGTCGAGGATGTCGTGTCGTACTACACGATGTTCTTCACCAAGCCGGTCGGGAAGTACGTGCTGTACGTGTGCCGGACGCTCTCGTGCGCGCTCGTCGGCGCCGAGCGGGTGACGGAGGAGCTCGAGGCGGCGCTCGGGATCCAGCGGGGCGAAACGGATCCGGACGGCACGTTCACGCTGGTCGAGGTCGAGTGCCTCGGCGCGTGCGATCGCGCGCCGGTGGTGATGGTCAACGACGGCTGGCAGGAGCGGCTGTCGCCGGATCGCGTCCGGCAGTTCCTCGACGACCTCAGGGCGCGCGGTGAAGCGTCGCTCAGCGGTTGTCATCTCTGTAAGGAACGCTAATGCCGTACGAACCGGTCCTCACCAGGCACGTCAACGAGCCGCAGTCCTATACGCTCGACTTCTATCTGAAGCACCAGCGCGGGTACGAAGGCCTCCGCAAGGCGCTGACGCTCCAGCCACACGACATCATCGAGCAGGTGAAGGCCTCGGGGCTGCGCGGCCGCGGCGGCGCCGGCTTCCCGACCGGCCTCAAGTGGCAGTTCGTGCTGAAGGACACGCCGAAGCCGAAGTACCTCTGCTGCAACGCCGACGAGAGCGAGCCGGGCACGTTCAAGGATCACGTGCTGATGGAGCGCAACCCGCACCTGCTCATCGAAGGGTGCGCCATCGCCTGCTACGCCATCGGCGCCAAGGTCGCCTACATCTACATCCGCGGCGAGTTCTATCACGTGCAGCAGGTGCTCGAGGCCGAGATCGAGAAGGCCTACACGGCCGGGTACCTGGGGAAGAACATCCTGGGCAGCGGCTCCGACTGTGACGTGTACGTACACCGCGGCGCCGGCGCGTACGAGGCGGGGGAGGAGACGGCGCTCATCGAGTCGCTCGAAGGCAAGCGCGCGCAGCCGCGGATCAAGCCGCCGTTTCCGGCCGTGGCGGGCCTCTACCACTGCCCGACGGCGGTCAACAACGTCGAGACGCTCTGCAACGTGCCGCTCATCGTGCTCAACGGGCCGGAGTGGTTTGCCAGCCTCGGTCCCGAGAAGAACGGCGGGCCGAAGCTGTTTTGCATCAGCGGCCACGTGAAGACGCCCGGCGTGTACGAGGCGTCGATGCACACGACGCTGCGGCAGCTGATCTTCGACCATGCCGGCGGCATGATGGACGATCGACCGCTCAAGGCGGTGATTCCCGGCGGATCGTCGGTGCCGCTGCTCCTGCCCGACCAGCTCGACGTTCCCTCCAGCTTCGATTCGATTCAGAAGGCCGGGTCGCTGCTCGGCTCGGCCGGCATCATCGTGATGAACGACACCGTCTGCATGGTGTGGCTCGCGATGAACCTGCTGCACTTCTACCGCCACGAGTCGTGCGGCAAATGCACGCCGTGCCGCGAGGGGACCGACTGGCTGTTCAAGTTGCTGCGCCGCATCGAGTCGGGCGAGGGCCGCCCCAAGGATCTCGATCTGCTCTTCGGCGTCTCCAGCAACATCGTCGGCAAGACGCTCTGCGCCTTCGGCGACGCCGCGGCGACACCCGTGCTCTCGACGATGAAGGTGTTCCGGGCGGAGTACGAGGCGCACGTGCGGGAAGGGCGGTGCACGCTGCCGGCGGAGTGGCGCGCACGGCAGCCCGTGTTCGCCGGAGCGCATTGATGACACCACGAAGAACACGAATGGCACGAAGAACAGAACACTCGTTTGGGTTTCGTGATCGTCGTGGACTTCGTGGTTGAAGATATGGATCTTCGCTTACTCGTCCAGCTCGGCGTCATCGCCTTCACCTTCCTCATGCTGATCAACGCGTCGGCACTGCTCGTCTACGCCGAGCGGAAGGTGATGGGCTTCATGCAGCAGCGCTACGGGCCGTACCGCGTCGGCCCCCACGGCCTGCTGCAGCCGCTGGCCGACATCCTGAAGCTCCTGATGAAGGAGGAGCTGACGCCGAAGGGCGCCGACCGGTGGCTCTTCACACTGGCGCCGATTCTCGCCGTCACCGCCGCCTTCGCCGCATTCGCCACCGTGCCGTTCGGCGCCGAGACGACGCTCTTCGGTCTGCTCGACGAGCCGGTGAAGCTGGGCGTCGCCGACATCAACGTCGGCGTCCTCGTGGTGTTTGCGCTCACGTCGATGGGCGTGTACGGGATCGTGCTCGCCGGCTGGTCGTCCAACAGCAAGTACTCGCTGCTCGGCGGGCTGCGCTCCTCGGCGCAGATGATCAGCTACGAGCTGTCGTACGCGACGGCGCTCTCGGCGGTGATCCTGCTCGCGGAGTCGCTGTCGCTCCGCGTGACCGTCGACGCGCAGGCGGGCTACTGGTTCGGCGTCATCCCTCGCTGGTACGTCTTTCTGCAGCCGGTCGGCTTTCTCATCTACATGACCGCGGCGATTGCCGAGACCAATCGCGCGCCCTTCGATTTTCCGGAGGCGGAGCAGGAGCTCGTCGCCGGCTACAACACCGAGTACAGCTCGGTGCGCTTCGCGCTCTTCCCGCAGGCCGAGTACATCAACATGACGACGGCGGCGGCCGTGGCGACCGACTTGTATCTGGGCGGGTGGCACGGACCGTTTCTGCCGGTGGAGTACGGCTGGATCTGGTTCCTCGTGAAGGTCGGGGCGATCCTCTTCGTCTACATCTGGGTCCGCTGGACCGTGCCGCGCTACCGGTACGACCAGCTGATGCAGTTCGGGTGGAAGTGGCTGTTCCCCGCGTCGGTCATCAATCTGATCGCGACGGCGGCGCTCGTTCTCTCCCTCAATGCCTGAGACGCTCGTCTTCTATCTGCTCTCGGCGATTGCGATCGGCGCGTCTGCGCTCGTCATCGGGCAGCGGAACCCCATGTACAGCGTGCTGCTGCTCATCGCGTCGTTCGGCGCGCTCGCCGGTCTGTACATCCAGCTCCAGGCGCCCTTCGTCGCGGTGGCGCAGATCATCATCTATGCCGGCGCCATCATGGTGCTCTTCCTCTTCGTGGTCATGCTGCTGAACGCGCCGCAGGAGGACGCGGCGGAATGGGATCGCACGCACCCGCTGCGGCGGCCGACGATCTCGCGCTTCGGCGGCCTGCTCGCGGCACTGCTGGTCGTGCAGCTCGCCTGGGCGCTCCTGAGCGCACGCGGCGTGGAGGCGCCGGTCGGTGCGGGAGCGGTCGCGGACACCGGCTCGGTTCGCGCGCTCGGACGCGTGCTCTTCAGCGAGTACGTCTTCGCGTTCGAGGCGACGTCGGTCCTGATTCTCGTGGCGATGCTCGGCGCGGTGGTCCTCGCCCGCCGGGAGGGTGAGTCCTAGTGCTATGGGCGAACTGCGGGAGCTGATATCACAACCGGCCATCGAACGTGGCTCTTCGGGCCGCTCCATCGGAGCGGCCCGCCTAACGCTGGACGGAGCGTTCCAGAAGTGATTCCGCTCGGCCATTATCTGTTCGTGTCGGCGGTGCTCTTTGCGATCGGCACGGCCGGCGTCTTCCTGCGGCGCAACCTGATCACGATCCTGCTGTCGGTCGAGATCATGCTCAACGCCGTGAACCTCAGCTTCGTCGCGTTCGGCCGTCAGCTCGGCACCGTCGACGGCCAGATCATCGTGTTCTTCGTGATGACCGTCGCCGCGGCCGAAGCCGCGGTCGGCCTGGCGATCGTGATTGCGCTCTTCCGGCACCGCGAGTCGCTCAACCCCGACGCGTTCACGTCGCTCAAATGGTGACCCCGTGCTGGCGCTGATTCCGCTCTTTCCGCTCCTCGGGTTCCTCATCAACGCGTCGCTCGGGCAGCGGCTGTCGAAGACGCTCTCCGGCAGCATCGCCTCGGCGGTGATGGTCGCCTCGTTCGTCGTGTCGGTGATGACCGTGCTGAACCTTGCGGGGATGCCGGCCGGCGGGCGCGCGATCGAGCAGACGGTCTATACCTGGATTGCCTCCGGCGACTTCGTGCTCGACCTGACGCTCCGCGCCGACCCGCTTGCCGCGGTGATGATTCTGATCGTCTCGGGCGTCGGCGCGCTCATTCACATCTACTCGACCGCGTACATGCACGAGGAGCCCGACGGCGAGTACGCGCGCTACTTCTCCTACCTGAACCTGTTTGCCGCGTTCATGCTCGTGCTGGTGCTGGGCGCGAACTTCCTGGTGCTGTTCGTCGGCTGGGAGGGCGTGGGGCTCTGCTCGTACCTGCTGATCGGCTTCTGGTTCCGCAAGAAGTCGGCGGCCGATGCCGGCAAGAAGGCGTTCGTCGTGAACCGGGTGGGCGACTACGGGTTCATCCTCGGCGTCCTCCTGCTGTTCGTGTATTTCGGCACACTCGACTTCCAGCGGATCGCCGCCATGGTGGGAGGGCTGCCGCCGGAAGAGGGCGTCTTCGGTGCGCTCTCGATCGCGACGCTGCTGCTCTTCATCGGCGCCACGGGCAAGTCGGCGCAGATCCCGCTCTACGTCTGGCTCCCGGATGCGATGGAGGGCCCGACGCCGGTGTCGGCGCTGATCCATGCGGCGACGATGGTGACGGCGGGCGTGTACATGATCGGGCGCAACGCGGTCCTGTTCAGCCACGCCCCCGAGACGATGCTGATCGTCGCGGTGGTTGGGGCGCTGACGGCGCTGATGGCGGCGACGATCGGGCTCGTGCAGAACGACATCAAGCGCGTACTCGCGTACTCCACCGTCTCGCAGCTCGGGCTGATGTTCCTGGCGATGGGCGTTGGCGCGTTCGGCGCCGGCATCTTCCATCTGTACACGCACGCGTTCTTCAAGGCGCTCCTGTTCCTCGGGTCGGGCGCGGTGATCCACGCACTGCACGGCGAGCAGGACATCCGGAACATGGGCGGCCTGAAGCGGTATCTCCCGATCACGTACTGGACGTTTCTGATCGGCTCGCTCGCCATTGCCGGCGTGCCGTTTCTTTCCGGCTTCTTCAGCAAGGACGAGATCCTGTACGAGACGTTCCGCGAAGGGCACACGCTGCTCTGGCTGATGGCGGCGATCACCTCGCTCCTGACGGCCACCTACATGTTCCGGCTCGTGTTTCTGACGTTCCACGGCGAAGCCCGGGGATCCGGGATCGGGGATCCGGGATCCGACGCTCACGCCCACCACGCTGTGGATCCCGGATCCCGACTCCCGGATCCCGGCCATGGTCATCTGCACGACGCGCCAGCCGCGATGGCGCTGGTGCTCGTCATCCTCGCCGTCGGGTCGGTGCTCGCCGGGTATGTCGGCGTGCCGCACGCGGTCGGCGGCGGCAATCCGCTGGGCGCCTGGCTTGCGCCGTCGTTCCAGCCGCCGGCCGGCACCCCGGAGGTCGGCGGAGTGGCAGGCGGAGGGCTTCAGCCCTCCGCGGAGGAGGCGACGGAGGCGCCTGACGCCGCCAGCCTCGAGCTGACGCTGATGGGCGTCTCGAGCGCGATGGCGATCGGCGGCATCCTGCTGGCGTCGGTCATCTGGCTGAAGCGCCGTGAGCTGGCCGACGCGCTGGCGCGCCGGTATGCCTCCATCTACACGCTGCTGCTGAACAAGTACTACGTGGACGAACTCTACGACGCGACGGTCGTGCACCCGATTCAGCGCGGGTCGGATCGCGCCCTCTGGCGCGGCTTCGACGTGGCCGTCGTCGACGGTGCCGTGAACGGCACCGGCACGATCGTCGCCGAAGGGTCGGGGCTGCTGCGGCGGTTGCAGACCGGGTCGGTCCGCGCGTATGCCGGCTCGATGTTCATCGGGGTGATCGTGATCCTCGGCTATTACCTCTGGCGATGATGCTGACGCTCTCCTGGGTGCTTCCGCTCGCCGGCGCGCTCGCGCTGCTCCTTGTCGGCAACGCCGACGGGCGGCGCGACGGTGTGATCCGCTGGGCGACGCTCGTCGTGTCGGCCGCGACGCTGGCGGTCACGCTGGCGATCTGGGCGGGGTTCAACGGTGCGTCCTCGGAGTTCCAGTTCGTCGAGCGGGTACCGTGGATCCCTGCGTTCGGGATCGATTACTACCTCGGCGTTGATGGTGTCAGCCTGCTGCTCCTCGTGCTCACCGCGTTTCTCACGCCGATCGCGCTGCTCTCGTCATGGGGGTCGATCGAGCGCAAGGTGAAGGAGTTCTCGATCTTCATGCTGGCGCTCGAGGCGGCGATGATCGGCGTCTTCATCTCGCTCGACCTCTTTCTCTTCTACGTCTTCTGGGACGCGATGCTCGTCCCGATGTACTTCCTCATCGGCATCTGGGGCTACGACCAGCGGATCTATGCCGCCATCAAGTTCATGCTCTACACGATGGCGGGCAGCGTCCTGATGCTCGTCGCGATCCTCGGCCTGGCGTGGCTCCACTACGACGCGACCGGCAGCTATTCGTTCGACCTGCTGCGCCTTTACACGCTGGAAATCGCGCCCGAGACGCAGAGGTGGTTCTTCCTGGCCTTCACCGTCGCGTTCGCGATCAAGGTGCCGCTCTTCCCGTTCCACACGTGGCTGCCCGACGCGCACGTGCAGGCGCCGACGGCCGGGTCGGTCATCCTGGCCGGCGTGCTCCTCAAGATGGGCGCCTACGGGCTGCTGCGCTTCTCGTTCCCGCTCTTTCCCGAGGCGGCGGCGTACTTCGCGCCGACCCTCGCCCTGCTCGCCGTGATCGGCATCATCTACGGCGCACTCGTCGCAATGGTGCAGCCCGACATGAAGAAGCTGGTGGCGTATTCGTCGGTGAGCCACCTCGGCTTCGTGGTGCTCGGCATCTGCGCGATGAACGTCCAGGGCGTCGAGGGCGCCATTTACCAGATGCTGGCGCACGGCGTGAGCACGGGCGGACTCTTTCTGCTCGTCGGCATGCTCTCGGACCGGCGCCACACGCGCCTCATCAGCGAATTCGGCGGGCTGAAGGCGATCATGCCGCGGCTGACCGCGGTCTTCATGATCATCACGCTCGCGTCGATCGGCCTGCCGGGGCTGAACGGCTTCATCGGCGAGTTCCTCATCATGCTCGGCGCGTTCCGCTGGAACCCGCGCTTCGTCGTCTTTGCCGGGCTCGGCGTCATTCTCTCGGCCGTGTACATGCTGTGGATGTTCCAGCGGGTCTACTACGGTGAGGTGACACACGAGGAGAACACCAGGCTGCCCGACCTACGGCCGCGTGAATGGGCGGCCGCCGTCCCGCTGTGCGCGATGGCGGTGGTGATGGGCGTCTTCCCGACGCTGTTCCTGCGGCCGATGGAGTCGTCTGTGGAGGCGCTGATTGCGCGCGTCCAGGCGCGGCAGAACCTCAGGGTTGAACGAGTGGAACAACCCCAGTCGCCAACTCCCAATTCCCAATACGCCAACTCCCAAGTCAGGAGTTGCGGAGTTGGGTGTTGGGAGTTGGAGGAATCCGTACGGTGATGGATTCGAGCTTCAACGCCATCGTCCCGATGGTCTGCGTGACGCTTGCGGCGCTCGCCTCCATGGGCGCCGAGGCGTTCCGCGCCAGGGGCGAGAACCTGCCGATCGGCGGTCTGGGCATCGTCGGGCTGCTGGGCGCGGCGGCCGCAGCCGTGCTGCTCTGGGACCGCAACGCCGCGAGCTTCGGCGTCATCGTGGCGGACAACTTCGGGCTCTTCGTGACGCTCGTGCTCGTCGCCGTCGGCGTGCTGACGATCATGTTCTCGTCGCCGGTCGTCAGCCGCGACGGGTTGCCCAAGGGCGACTACTACGCGCTCATCCTCTTCTCGATTGTCGGCATGATCATGATGGCCACCGCCAACGATCTGCTGGTGGTCTTCATCGCGCTCGAAATCCTCTCGATCGGAGTGTACGTGCTGACCGGCATCCGGCGCGACGACCCGCGCGCGACCGAGGCGGCGTTCAAGTACTTCCTGCTCGGCGCCTTCTCCAGCGCGTTCTTTCTGTACGGCATCGCGTTCACCTACGGGCTGAGCGGCAGCACGCGCCTCGACCGCGTCGGCGCGTTCCTGGCGGCGCAGGCGCTCAGCGACAACCCGCTCATCCTGGTGGGGCTCGCGTTTCTGCTCGTCGGGTTCGCGTTCAAGATTTCGGCGGTGCCGTTCCACATGTGGACGCCCGATGCGTACGAGGGCGCGCCGGCGATCGTGACCGGCTTCATGTCGACCGGGGTGAAGGCGGCGGCGTTTGCGGCGTTCGCGCGCGTCTTCCTCTCCGCGTTCGAGCCCTTCAGCGGCGAATGGGCGCCGATGGTCTGGCTGCTCGCCGCCGCGACGATGATCCTGGGGACCGTCGTGGGGGTGGCGCAGAGCAACCTGAAGCGCATGCTCGCGTACTCGAGCATCGCGCACGGCGGCTACCTCCTGGTGGGCCTCGTCGCGGCGAACGACATCGGCAAGGCCGCGATTCTCTTCTACCTGGCGGCGTACGCGGTGACGAACCTGGCGGCGTTCGGGGTGATCGCGCTGCTCGGCTCGCGCGATGCCGCCAACGACGAGCTGCGCGACTACGCCGGGCTGTGGCAGACGCGGCCGGCGCTCGCGGCGCTGATGACCGTCTGCCTGCTGTCGCTGGGCGGGCTGCCGCCGACGGCGGGCTTCATCGGCAAGTGGTACATCTTCAGCGCGGCCGTCAGCGCCGGCTATTACGGGCTGGCGATCATCGGCGTCCTCACCAGCGTCATCTCCGTCTTCTTCTACCTGCGCGTGGTCGTCATGATGTACATGGCGGAGCGTCCCGCGGCGCTCGCCGTGCCCGCGCCCGCCTCGCGCGTCGGCATGGCGGCGCTCGCCGTCTCGATCGTCGTCATCTTCGCGTTGGGCGTGCTGCCGACGCCCGTCCTCAATCTCGCGGCCGCGTCGATCGCCACGATCTTCTAGCGTCGCGGCGCCGCACACCCCCACGGACCACCGAGTCACCGAGACACCGAGGACAAGTATGTCAGCCATCCGCGGCCGCCGAAAGGCGGCCCGTCGAACACCGGCTTCGTGCGCTCTGTGTGCTTCGTGGCTGCAAAGAACGACCTCGGTGCCTCGGTGCCTCGGTGGTACGTGGTGAGTGAAGAGCGTGTACGTATGACAGAATGATCCTGCGTGGACGAGTCCTCCACCGACGTTGCCCGCGAGCTCGAAGTGCTCGAGGCGGAGCTGAAGCGGCTCGAGGCGGAGTACAACATGTTCTTCGCCGGCCGCCTCCCGCGGCCGCCCTGGGAGACGCGCGGCCGCGTCAACGCACTCGTCAAGCGCCTCGATCGCGGCCACCTTCAGAGCTACGGCGATCGCTTCCGCTTCTCCACGCTGCAGTCGCGATTCGCGACGTTCATCGATCTCTGGGACCGCGGGCTTCGCGCGCGGGAGGAGGGCCGCCCGGGGCCGTTCAGCCAGCCGCGCCCGGCCGCCGAACCGGCGGCGCCGCGTCCGCAGGACCGGATCCTGTGCGTCACCTCGCTGCATGATCCGCTGCAGGAAATGGACAAGCTGCAGACGCTGTACGAGAGCCTGGCCGAGGCGCGCCGCGAGACGGGGCAGGACGCGGTGCCGTTTCACAGATTCGTGGAGCTGGTGCGCCAGCAGATGAGCGCGCTGAAACAGAAGGGGAGCGCGGAGGTCGCGTTTCGTGTCGCGATGAAGGGCGGCAAAGTCGCCTTTACCGCGCGCGCGCTGCGCGGCGTCGCGCCATCCGACGAGTGACCCGAGAGAAAACCGCGGGTAAAGGGCCCCACCGCGGACGCGCGGTGGGGTGCCCGGAGCGTGGCGTGCGCCTACGCTTTTGTGACGTTCCCCGCCTGCGGGCCCTTGGGGCCGTCGACGATCTCGAACTCGACTGCTTGCCCTTCCTCGAGCGACCGGAACCCGTTGCCGGTGATGGCGGAATAGTGCACGAAGACGTCGCTGCCGCCCTCGCGCTCAATGAACCCGTACCCCTTGGCGTTGTTGAACCACTTGACCTTGCCCGTAATACGCATCGTTCTTCTTCCCTGCTTGCTCCGGAACCTGGTTCCGAGACACAAAAAAAGGCCGCGAAGTTGCTGACGCGGCCTCGACTACAACGGTGACCCGTCGAACAGGCGCTATCCTAAGCGCCTCGCCAAATAGGTGTCAAGCGCATGCCCAGAGCGTTATTGAGTGTTTCCGACAAGTCCGGCCTCGTGGAGTTCGCCCGCGGCCTGGCGGCCCGGGGGTTCGACCTCGTGTCGACCGGCGGAACCGCCCGGGCGCTCGAACAGGCGGGACTCCGCGTCATCGGCATCTCGGCGGTGACCGGCTTTCCCGAAATGATGGACGGACGCGTCAAGACGCTGCATCCGCTCGTCCATGGCGGCATTCTGGCGCGCCGCGGCCGGCCCGACGATCTGGCGTCGGCCGCCGCGCACGGCATCACGCTCATCGACCTCGTGGTCGTGAACCTCTATCCATTCGTGCAGGCGGCGGCCAACCCCGCGACGCCGTTCGAGGCGCTCATCGAGGAAATCGATATCGGCGGTCCCAGTCTCGTGCGCGCCGCCGCGAAGAACTTCGAGGACGTGCTCGTCGTCGTGTCGCCCGCCGACTATGCGGCCGTGCTCGCCGAGCTCGATCGCCCGGATGGCCCCGAGCGCGGGTTTCGCTTCGAGCTGGCCCGGAAGGCGTTCGCGCACACGGGGCGCTACGACGCGGCGATTGCGGCGACGCTCGCGACCGTCTCGGCGGGCCCAGGCGGCTTCGCGCGCGCCGCGGCCGGGCCGCTGCCGCCGGTCCTGCCGATCGAGCTGCAGAAGGTGCGCGATCTGCGCTACGGCGAGAACCCGCATCAGCAGGCGGCGCTCTATCGCGGGTTCGGGCAGCATCCGGGATTCCGACTGCTGCAGGGGAAGGAGCTCTCGTACACGAACCTGCTCGATCTCGATGCAGCTGCGCGGATCGCGCTGGAGTTCAGCGAGCCGGCGGCGGTCGTCATCAAGCATACGAACCCATGCGGCGCCGCGACCGGCCGGTCTGCCGCCGACGCCTACGTGCGCGCGCGCGAGGCCGACCCGGTGGCGGCCTTCGGTGGGATTGTTGGCCTGAATCGGCCAATCGACGTCGAGACCGCGAAGGCGATCGTCTCTACGTTCATCGAGGCCGTGACCGCGCCCGCCGTGGACGAGGGGGCACGCGCCGTGCTCGGCACGAAGACGAACATGCGCGTCGTCGTGCCTGACGGCGCGCCCGAGGACGCCGCGGGCGCAGGGGCAACGCAGGCGGCGCCGCTCGTCGAATTGCGATCGATCCTCGGAGGCGTCCTCGTGCAGGCGCGCGACGTCGTGCGCGAGGCACATGCGTCGTGGCCGGGCGCGGAGGGGCTCAGCGTCGTCACGACGCGGCAGCCCACCGCTGAGGAATGGCAGGCGCTCCGCTTCGCGTGGCGGATCTGCGCGCACGTGAAGTCGAACACGGTCATCTTCACGGGCGCGGATCGGACGCTCGCGATCGGCGCAGGACAGATGAGCCGCGTCGATGCCGTCCGCGTCGCGTGCATGAAGGCGGAGAGTGCGGGCGCCGATGCGCTGAAAGGCTCGGTTGCCGCGTCCGATGCGTTTTTTCCGTTCCGTGACGGGCTCGATGCCGTGGCCGCTGCTGGTGCCACGGCCGTCGTGCAGCCGGGCGGCTCGGTGCGCGATCAGGAAGTCATCGCTGCGGCCAACGAGCACAACCTGGCGATGGTGTTCACCGGGCGGCGGCATTTCCGCCACTGAAGAGGCCCCAGGCCCCACGCCTCAGGCCTCAGGAGGGTGCGCAGTGCGTTGGTTCGTATCGCTCCTCGCGCTGGCAGTCAGCGGCGCCGCGGCAGCTGCGCAGCAGGCGACGGCGCCGGCCGACGATCCGGTGAAGACGCTCGTGGCGCGGCTCGACCTCGAGCGCTACAAGGCAACCATCAGAGGGCTGACGCAATTTGGCGATCGGCTTGAAGGGACCGACCGCAACCGCGCGGCCGTCGACTGGATCGAGGCGCAGCTTCGCAGCTACGGCTGCACGACAGAGCGTCACCGCTACGTCAAGGATCCGCCCCAGCCGCCGCCGCAGCAGGGTGCCGGGCGCGCCGGTGGCCCGCCCACGCCGGTGATCGAGAGCGGGGAGATCCGCATGGGACAGGACGGGTCGCGGCTGCGCGGCATCACACGTCCCACGGATCCCAACAACGATCCCAACCGGCAGTCCGACGCGGCCCTCCGCGCGCTCAATGCCCAACCGTCGGTGCCGGGCCCGCGAGAGCAGGTCTACTGCACCACGCTCGGCGTCACGCGGCCCGACGAGATGTACATCGTCGGCGCGCACATGGACGGCAGAGGCTTCGGGGAGGGTGCCGACGACAACGCGTCGGGGACGGCGCTCGTGATGGAGGTGGCCCGGGTGCTCAGCGGCCCCGACGTGCAGACGGAGCGATCGATCCGACTCATCCTCTGGAACAGCGAGGAAGGCGGACTCGTCGGGGCCTACGCGTACGTGCGCGACCGTGCGCCGCTGCAGGGACAGGAGAACCCGGCCGGGTCGCGGCGCTATCCCGAACCGCGGTGGCTCGGGATGATCCAGCACGACATGCTGCTCTTCGACCACGGCATGCCGCGCGAGGACGGCAGCCTCGGCCCGGAGCAGCGCCAGGAGGCCGACATCAACATCGAGTTCCAGGCGAACTCGAGCTTCGCGGACCAGGCGATGAAGCTCGCATTCCTCTTTCGCGAAGCCAACGAGAGGTACGCCACCGACTATCCCGCTGCCGTCGGCCATCACATGACCAGCACCGACTCGACGCCGTTCATGCATCTGACGCCCGCCATCAGCCTGCGGGAGCACGAGCGCGGCATGCACATTGGGGCCGGCTGGAATCCGCACTGGCACCAGCCGACCGATCTGTTCAGCACCTATTCGGATAAGGACTTCAGCCTGGGCCTGAACGCGGTGCAGACGACGCTCGGCGCCGTCGCGCGACTGACGGGGGCCAGTCTCAGGAAGTAGATTCCGTGGCCTCGACGGCGCGAAGCAGCTCGGCAGGTGTGACGACCGCGGGCCCGAACTTCGCGACCGCGAGGCCGGCGGCTTCGTTGGCGAGCCGGGCCGCCTCGACGAGCGTCGCGCCCGCGGCGAGCGCCAGCGCGAGCGTGGCGATGACCGTGTCGCCGGCCCCGGTCACGTCGGCCACCTCGCGGGCGGACGCGGGCAGCGAGTCCTCGATCCCCTCTCCCAGCAGCCACATTCCCTGATCGCCGCGCGTGATGAGGACCGCCCCGCACGAGGCGCGCTCCCGGAATACGCGCGCCGCGAGCCGTGCATCGTCATCGGTGCGCACGCGCATGTTGGCCGCGATTTCCGCCTCGTGGTGGTTGGGCGTCACCACGGTCGCGCCGGCGTAGTAATCGATGTGCGGGATTTTCGGGTCGACCAGCACCGGCAGCGTCCGCTCGCGCCCGGCCTCGACGGCCGCGCGCAGGACGTGGGACGTGACGCTCCCCTTGAGATAGTCGGAGACGATGATCGCGTCCGCGTCGGACGCCTGCTGCTGCACGGCCGTGACCACCTTCTGCTCGACGTCGGCGGCGATCTCGGCGTCGAGCTCGTAGTCGACGCGCGCCACCTGCTGGTTCCGCTCGGTGACGATCCGAACCTTCGTGGTGGTGGGACGGCCGGGGTCGGTGACGAACGCAGGCGAGATGCCGGCGTGGCGGCACGCCTCCGCGAGGGTGGACGCCGCCTCGTCATGCCCCGTCACCGCGATGAGCGTCGCGCGTCCACCGAGGACGGCGACGTTGTGCGCCACGTTGGCGGCGCCGCCGATGCGGTGCGTCTCGTGCTCGAACATCACGACCGGGACGGGCGCCTCCGGCGAGATCCGCGTCACGCGGCCCGCGATGAACTTGTCGAGCATCGCATCGCCGACGACGAGGACGTGCGTGCGTGCGGCGGCGCTGAGAATGGCGCCCGCCCGCTCAGCCGCGAGAGGAGGCAGCATGCTCGGCCCGCGCGGCGGCGAACGGAAGCGTGATCAGCACGAGAAAGAGCATCAGGAACTCCGAGTCGCCGAAGTTGTACTCGAAGAGCCCGGCGGCGAGCATGGCCGCCACCGACGCCAGCGCGGCCGAGGCGAGCACCCGCTCGTGAGTCTCCGATGACGCTCTCGCGGAGGATCGCTTGAACAGTCGGAAGAGCGCCAGGGTCGCGGCGCCCATGAACCAGATCCACACGGCGAGGGCCGGCAGGCCGCGTTCGGCCGCAATCTGCAGCGGAACATTGTGCAGATGGGGGTTCGTCTCGTTGACGGCATAGTCGGGCCGGTACTGCGCGTACACCTCCGGCACCATGTTGGGGCCCACGCCGGTGAGCGGGTGGTCGCGCACCATGAGCGCGCCGACCTCGATCATCGCGAAACGGTCCTGATTGGCGGGATCCTGCGCGTTGAACGTCGACGTCAGCCGGCTGAGGAGGCCTTCGGGCGCGAGCACGACGAGCAGCGCGACGACCACCGGGAGCAGCGCGCTCAGGCGGAAGTCCTTCAGGACGAGCAGCACACCGACCGCGACGCAGGCGCCGATCCACGCGTTGCGCGTGAAGGTCAGCGCCAGCGCCACGACGAGCGCCGGCATGATCAACGCCGGCCAGACCCGGTCGCGCGACCCGAACACCAGGCGGGCTGCGGCCGCCGCGATGACCAGCATCAGGACGCCCGAGTAGGTCATGTAGTGCGTGAGCGCCCCCTGCGGCCGCTGACCGAGATTGTCATAGTGCAGCACGCCGTACTGGATGATGCCGAACACGGCGCTCGCGGCGCCGACCGAGATGATCACGTCGACGACCGTGGCCGCGCGGGGGCCGCGCGCCAGGTCGTAGACCGCGGGCACGATCGCCAGCAGCACGAGCTGCTTGCTGTCGATCAGGCTGGTCGTCGGGTCGACCGACAGCAACGACGAGACGAGCGTCAGCCCCGCATACACCGCCAGGGGGATGAAGAAGGCGGGGGCCGACGGCCGCGCGCGTTCGCGCACGCGCAGCGCCACCCACGACAGGAGCATCGCGGTCAACAGGATGTCGGCCAGCGCGATCGAGACCTGCAGCGCCGCGACGAATCCGAGCAGCAGGGCGGCGGCGACGCGATCGAGCTTCAGCGCCACCTGCGTCCGCTCCGCGGCGATCGACATCGTGTTCATACGTGCACCATGCGCACTGTCAGGCCCCAGGCCCCAGGGCCCAGGCCTCAGATGAGGTCTCAATCTGGGGCCTGAGGCCTGAGGCCCGAGCCCTTTCGAGCAGCCGCTCGGCGGCCGCCACGACCCGCGCCGGATCGATGCGGGTCAGGCAACGAAAATCGCCGGGCGCGCACGTGCGCTGCCGGCATGGGCGGCACGGGAGCGGGCCCGCGTCGACCGCCTCGGCCGGCAGGCGCCGATCGCGCCAGGGCATCGAGCGCTCGGCCAGCGTCGGGCCGAAGAGCCCGACGACGGGCGTGGTCGTCGTCGCCGCAATGTGCAGGGGACCGCTGTCGCCTCCAATGTACACCGCCGCGCGGGCGGTCAGCGCGCGCAGCTCGGCGGGTTCGAATTCGACGTGCCGGACGGCGGCGCCCGCCTGCGCGTCGGCCGCGCGCACCGCGTCGACGATGGCGCGGGCGGCCTCCGCGTCGGATGGTCCGGAGGTCACGACGAAGCGCCGCGCCGGATCGCGGCGCGCCAGCTCGGCGACGAGCGCGGTGAAATGCGCGGCAGGCCACCGGCGGAACGGGTTGCCGGCGCTGACGTGCACGACCACCATCGGATGCTCGTCCCGGATCCCGGCCTCGGCGAGCCAGCGAGCGACGCGCGCCTCGGCCGCGGCATCAGCCGGCATCTCCACCGCATCTCGCGCCGGATCGCACGCGCCGACGCCGAGCGGCGCCAGCAGCGGCCATTGTTTCAGGACCGAGTGCAGCGGCCCGAGATCGGCCGGACGAGGCACGGGGTGCGTGTACATCCAGCTCCGCCCGCGCGTGCGGTAGCCGATGCGCAACGGCGCGCCGCTCGCCCACGTGAGCCAGGCGCTCCGCGGCCCGCCATGCAGGTCGATCGCCACGTCGAATCGGCGCCGGCGCAGCAGCCGGCCCCACGCCACGTCGTCGCGGAGCCGGTCGAGCCCGCGGCGCCTGGGAACTTCGAGGATCTCGTCGAGGTGCGGGTTGCCGCGGATGACCGCCGCCGCCAGCGGTTCGACCACATAGGTGAGGTGGGCGCCGGGGTGCTGCCGCCGCAGCGCGCGCACGAGCGGCGTGGTGAACACCACGTCGCCGATCAGCCGCAGGCGGACGAGCAGGATCTTCACTACGGCTCGATGGTCGCCTCGTCGATCAGCATCACCGGGATGTCGTCCTTGATCGGGTAGACGCGGTGGCACTGATCGCACTTGAGCGCGGTCCCGTTCTTCACCAGCTTCACCGGCGTCTTGCAGTTCGGGCACGCCAGAATGTCGAGCAGCTCCGCATCGACGGGCATGCCCGCACTATAACATCTTGAGCTAAGATCCCTTACTGCCATGACCCGCCGCACCCGACGCGCGCGCATCCGGTTGGCGACGACCGGCGTCCTGCTGCTGCTGACCGCGGCGCGTGGCACCGCGCAGACGCCGAACGCCTACTTCGAGTTCCTGATGGCGCGTCGTCTGGAGGCGCTCGGCGACCAGGCGGGGGCGCTCGCGGCGCTCGAACGTGCCGCGGCCGCCGACCCGGCCTCGGCGGAGGTGCGGGCCGAGATCGCCGCGTTCCAGCTGCGCCGCGACCGGCGCGGCGAGGCGGAGACCGCCGCGCGCGAAGCGCTCGAGCTGAACGACGGCAACCTCGAGGCGCATCGGGTGCTGGGCCTCCTGTACGCCGCGCAGGCGGACACGATCAACGCCAATGCGGCGCCGGAGAAGTTTCTGGCGGTGGCGCGCGATGCGATTCAGCACCTCGAGCGCGTCGCCAAGGAGCCGACCGCCGGCATCGACGTGCTCTTCTCGCTCGGCCGTCTGTACCTTCGCACCGGCAGCGCCAGGCCCGCCGTCGACACGTTCGTGCGCGTCGTCACGCAGAATCCCGGTTCGGCGCAGGCGCGTCTGTTTCTCGCGCAGGCGTACGCCGCCGCCGAGGATCTGAAGAGCGCCATCGAGACGCTCGACGTAATCGTCGAAGACGAGCCGCGCGTCGCGTCGACGCTGGCGCAGTATCAGGAGCAGGCGGGCCTCTTCAAGGAGGCGGTGGACAACTACACGCGCGCGCTCGCCGTCGAGCCGACGAACCGCGGCCTGAAGGTGCGGCGTATCACCGCGCTCATCGCCGCGCGCGAGTACGCGCGCGCCGCCACGCTCGCCGCCGAGGCGCAGGCGCAGCATGCGGACGACCCGCGGTTCCCGCGGCTCGGTGCGCGCGCGCTCGTGGAGAATGGCGACGTGGCTCGGGCGCTGGCGGTGCTCGAGCCGAGCGCGAGGGCGTTCCCGAAGGACGCGGCCACCCAGTTCGCGCTTGCGGATCTGTACAACGACGCCGGGCGTGACGCCGATGCCGAGCGCACGCTCCGGCAGATTCTCGAGATCGAGCCCGGCAACGCGCAGGTGCTGAACTACCTCGGTTACCTGCTCGCCGAGCGCGGACGCCAGCTCGACGAGGCGGTCCGCCTGGTCGAACGCGCGCTCGACCTGGATCCCGGCAACCCCTATTACCTGGACAGCCTCGGGTGGGCGCATTTCCGCCGCGGCGACCTGGACGCGGCGGAGAAATACCTGGCGCCCGCGGCCACGCAGCTGCCGCGCAATGGCGAGGTGCAGAATCATCTCGGCGATCTGCTCGCGCGCCGCGGCCGGTGGGCCGAGGCGGTCGAGGCCTGGACGCGTGTGCTCGAGAGCGAGGCGGGCGACGTCGATCGCGCCGAGGTGCAGAAGAAGATCGAGGGCGCACGGAGTCGACTGCCGCGCTAGATGAACGACTCCCAACGCCCAACTCCCAACTCCCAACGCTCCCGTCGAAGGCTCTTGGCAGTTGGGACGTGGGTGGTAGGAGTCGCCGTCTTCACGTCCGCCTGCGCTGCCAGACGACTCACGCTTCCCACCGACCCCGGCGGCCCCCTTCCCGACTCCGCCGACATCTATCAGCGCGCGACGGCGACGTGTGCGGGCGTGCGGACGATGACCGCCGAGCTCGCGCTCTCCGGACGCGCGGGCGGCCGCAGCCTGCGAGGACGGGTGATCGCGGGGTTCGAGCGTCCCGCGTCGATGCGCCTCGAAGGTGTGGCGCCGCTCGGCCCGCCCGCGTTCATTCTGGCCGCGCGTGCCGGTTCGGCCACGCTCGTGCTGCCGCGTGACAACCGCGTGCTGCGCATGGCGGCTGCGGCCGAAATCCTCGGCGCACTGACCGGAGTGGCCCTCTCGCCCGCCGACCTGCAGGCGATCCTCACCGGCTGCGTCGTTGCCGAACCGGGTGCAACGGGCGGGCGCCTGCATCAGAACGGGTGGGCGTCGATCGATCTCGCCGGCGGCGCGACGCTCTTCCTCGAGCGTGCGGACGGTGCCTGGCAGCCGCGCGCCGCGCGGCGCCCCGGCTGGCAGATTGAATACCCCTCATGGCAGGGTGGTGTCCCGCAGACGGTCCGGCTCCGGTCGCTCGCCGGCGCCGTCGAGGTCGATCTGACCGCGACCGTCTCGCAGCGTGAAACGAACGTCCCGCTCGATGCCGCGGCGTTCTCGGTAACCGTGCCCCCCGGCGCGCGGGATCTGACGCTCGACGAGCTGCGCGAGGCGGGACCGCTGCGAGCGCAATAGGTGCGACCTCCCTAACGCTGGTCGGTGCGATCCGACTGGCGTCTGTCGGTGCGATGTCCTTGACGCTCGTCGGTGCAATCCCCCTCGCGCGTGTCGGTGCGATCGCGCTGACGACAGTCGGTGCGTGCGGTTGAGTGCACTCGGGCGCCGCGATACACTCCACACGGCGTCGAGGCGCGGGTCATAGACCGTGCTGTTCACATTGATTTCGGAATCGTGCGCGTATGCACATCCGCGGAAGCGGCCGCCGCCCTCACTCCTGAACCGTGATCGGCCTGCGTCGCCGGCGCAAGGCGCCTCACACCGCCGGCGTCAGCGGAACTCGCACCGATGAGCGATCGGGATCGCACCGAGGGGCATAGGGGATCGCCCCGACGAGCGTCAGGGACATCGCACCGACACGCGTGAGAGGGATTGCACCGACGAGCGTCAAGGACATTGCACCGACCCCCGATCGCCGTCTCCGTCCGCGCCCACGCCAAGATCAATCTCGATCTGCGCGTGCTCGGCACCCGTCCCGACGGCTTTCACGAGCTGCGGACGGTGTTTCAGACGATCTCGCTGCACGACACGATCACATGCCTGCCGCGCGAGGGCCCGTTCGCGATCGAGTGCGCGACGGCCGGCGTACCGCTCGACGAGTCGAACCTGATCTGGCGCGCGGCGGCGGCGCTCTGGCGCGCGCTGCGGCGTCGGGGATCGCTCGGCGACATGGTGGTGCGGCTCGAGAAGCGCACTCCACTGCAGGCGGGACTTGGTGGCGGGAGTGCCGACGCGGCCGCGGCGCTCGTCGGTCTGGCCGCCGCGTGGCGCGTCCCGCTTCGGCCGGCGCAGATGACCGACGTCGCGGCGACGCTCGGGGCCGACGTGCCGTTTTCTCTGGCGGGCGGCACCGCGCTCGGCCTCGGCCGCGGCGACGAGATCTATCCGCTCGCCGACATGCCGCGGCACTGGATCGTGCTCCTGGTCCCGGGATTCGGCGTCTCGACCAGCGAAGCGTACGGCTGGTGGGACGCCGAGCGCGAGCTCGCGCGCGGGCCCGTCGTCCGCGAGCCGCAGTACGTGCCGGGCCCGTGGCCGTCGCGGTCGGCGCAGATGATCAACGACCTCGAGATCCCGATTGCGCGGCATCATCCGGAGATCGATCAGATGAAGGCGGCGCTCCGGCGCGCCGGGGCCGTGGCCGCAGCGATGTCGGGGAGCGGCTCGGCCGTGTTCGGTCTGTTCCAGAAGCGCCGGGAGGCGGCGGCGGCCGTGACGGCACTGTCGGGGTCGGGCTGGCAGGTGCTGCTGACGGAATCGCTCGGCCGGACCGAGTACGCGCGTCTCTGCCGCCCTCGAAGGGTTGCCCGCAACCCGCTGGCTCGACTACACTAAACGTTTGCGCCACCCTGATCCGACGGCTCCAGTACACTGAACCTCTGACGCGGTGGCCGAGCGGGGTCCCCACCGCGCGGTTTGTGCGCGGCGGGGTGCAGGTGGTGGGGCGTGGCCAAGCGGTAAGGCGCGGGACTTTGGATCCCGTATTCGAAGGTTCGAATCCTTCCGCCCCAACCAGCCCCTCCTGGAGCGGCTGTTCGAAATGTTGAGCGGGCCGTTCCGTTGGAACGGCCCGGAGATCGTTGTCGGAAGCCTGATGCAGGGTGCACTCTCATCTGTTGAGACGGTCCGGTAGACCAGGCAGGCGATGCGACGAGCGCTCAGTGGTGATGGGTTGATGTCGACCGGGTTTGGCGACCTGAAGGTCTTCTCCGGAAGCGCCCACCCGACGCTGACGAAAGAGATTGCGGAGTTTCTCGGGATTCCGGTCGGACAGGCCCGGCTGCGGCGGTTCCCCGACAGCGAGGTCTCGTTCCAGATCGACGAGAACATCCGCGGCGCCGACGTGTTCATCGTGCAGCCGACGTGCACGCCGGTCGACCAGCACCTCATGGAGCTGCTGGTCATGATCGACGCGTTCCGGCGGTCGTCGGCGGCGCGGATCACCGCGGTGATCCCGTATTACGGATACGCGCGGCAGGACCGGAAAGACAAGCCGCGGGTGCCGATCTCGGCGAAGCTGGTGGCCAACCTGCTGAGCGCGGCCGGCACGAACCGCGTGCTGACGATGGATCTGCACAAGGCGCAGATTCAGGGGTTCTTTGACATCCCGGTCGACCATCTGTTCGCGGCGCCGGTGATCATCGATTACCTGAGCCGGCTGAGCAGCCCGCTGCTGACGATCGTCTCGCCCGACGCGGGCGGCGCCGAGCGCGCGCGCGCCTACGCCAAGCGGCTCGACGCCGAGCTGGCGGTCATCGACAAGCGGCGGACGGAGGACGGCTCGGCCGAGGTGATGAACGTGGTCGGCGACGTCGAGGGGCGTACCTGCATCCTGCAGGACGACATCATCGACACGGCCGGGACGATTCAGAAGGGCGCGACGGCGCTCACGGAGGCGGGCGCGGACCGCGTGCTCGCGTGCGCGGTGCACGGGGTGCTGTCGGGCCCCGCGATCGAGCGGGTGCAGAGCGCGCCGATCGATCAGCTGATCGTGACCAACACGATCCCGCTGCGCGGCGAGGCGCAGCGGTGCAAGAAGATCGTGGTGCTGTCGGTGGCGCGCCTGCTCGGCCAGGCGATCCGGAGCATTCACGAAGAGACGTCGGTCTCGTCGTTGTTCGTCTAGACGTCGTGAACGGTAGGAAGAAGCGAGATATGGAAGCTACGCTGGACGTCGTCAAGAGAGAAGGCCGGGGAAAAAATGAAGCGCGCCGGCTGCGCGCGGCGGGCCGCATCCCGGCCGTGGTCTACGGCGCGGTGAAGGACGACAAGCAGCCGATGGGTGTGCCTGTGGCGGTCGACCCGACGGAGGTGCTGCGGATCCTCCATTCGGAGGCGGGCGCCAACACGCTGATCACCTTGAAGCTCGACGGCACCGAGTCGCGGGTCATGGTCAAGGAGTACCAGCTCGATCCGGTCACGCACCAGCTCCTGCACGCCGACTTCTACCAGCTCGCCATGGACCGCGCGATCACCGTCACGGTGCCGGTCGCGATCAAGGGCGAGGCGAAGGGCGTCAAACAGCAGGGCGGCCTGCTCGACTTCGTGACGCGCGAGCTGCAGGTGCAGTGCCTGCCGGCCGAGATCCCGGAGCACATCGACGTCGACGTGACGGAGCTGATGCTGCACCAGGCGATCCGGGTCCGCGACGTGCCGGCGAACCCGACGTGGAAGCTGCTGAACGAGCCCGACACGATGCTCGTCCACGTCGTGCTGCCGAAGGCCGAGGAGGCGCCGGCGGCGGCGGAGGGCGAGGCGGCCGCGGCCGCTGCACCGGCCCCCGCGGCGCCGGCCGAGCCCGAGGTGATCAAGAAGGGCAAGGTGGAGAAGGAAGGCGAGGAAGCGCCGAAGAAGTGAAGGTGATCGTCGGCCTCGGGAATCCCGGGCGCGAGTACGAGGACACGCGCCACAATGTCGGATTCATGGTGGTCGACGAGGTGGCGCGGCGGCACGACCTCCACTGGCGCAACGAGGGCCAGGTCGTCTTCGCCAAGAAGTTCGGCTCGTCGGAGTTCCTCCTGGCGAAGCCGAAGACGTTCATGAATCTGAGCGGGTGTGCCGTCGCGGAGTTCGTCAACTACCGCAACATCGCGACCGACGATCTGCTCGTGATCGTCGACGACGTGGATTTGCCGCTTGGCCGGGTGCGGGCGAGGGCCCGCGGGTCGGGCGGGACGCACAACGGATTGAAATCGGTTGTGCAGCAGCTGGGAACGACCAGTCTTGCGCGGCTGCGCATCGGCGTCGGGCGCGGCGACCGCCGCCGCGATCTCGCCGATTATGTGCTCGCGACGTTCGAGCCGGCCGAACGGGCCGTGCTCGACGAGGTCATCACCCGGGCGGCCGACGCCGCTGAGATGTTCATCGTGGAGGGCATCGAGAAGGTGATGAACACGTACAACCCGGACGCCACGGGTCCGGAAGCAACCGACTGACTCCTTGCCCTGAGCGAGAGCGCGCAGCGCCGAGTCGAAGGGCCGTTAGTCCAGAAGGAGACCCATGAACCGGAAGTACGAACTCGTCTACATTGTCTCGCCCGACGCGACCGAAGAGCAGGTCGCGGAGCTGCACGGGCAGGTCGAAGCCGTCGTGCAGCGGATGGGCGGCCAGCTCGAGAAGACCGAGAACTGGGGCCGCCGCAAGCTCGCCTACGTAATCGGTCGCCACAAGGAAGGCCTCTACGTGCTCGACGTCATCAACGGCTCGGGAGAGCTGATGAAGGAAATCGATCGGCGGCTGAAGGTGTACGACACGGTCATCCGGCAGCTGATCGTCCGGGTCGACGAGGCCGAGCACGTGGCCGAGGGGAAGCGCACGAAGCGCACCGAGTCGTCGCGGCGGCGCCGGGTGGCGCGCGGGCTGCCGCCGGACCGGCAGCCGGGTGAAGGCCAGCGGGCCGAGTTCGAGGACGACCGCGACGATCGGTTCGACATGGCGGAGGATCTGCGATGAACGGGAGGAAGCGTACGGGCGGCGGCGCGCGTGGACGCGGCGCCGCGGGACAGGGGAAGGGCGACGGCCAGCAGCGCCGGCCGATGTTCCGCCGCCGGAAGATCTGCAAGTTCTGCTCGGAAAAGATCGACGACATCAACTACAAGGACACCAAGCTCCTGATGCCGTTCGTGCCGGAGCGGGCCAAGATCCTGCCGCGCCGCATCTCCGGCACCTGCGCGCTGCACCAGCGGAAGCTGCGGATCGCGATCATGCGCGCGCGCCAGATCGCGTTGATCCCGTATACGAGCGAGTGACGTCATGGAAGTGATCCTCAGAGAGCACGTCGACAACCTGGGCCGCCGCGGCGAGATCGTGAAGGTCGCCGACGGCTACGCCCGCAACTACCTGCTGCCCCGGAAGCTGGCGCTGCCGGCGACCGAGAGCAACAAGCGGCACGTCGAGCGCGAGCGCAAGATCCTCGAGTCGCGCGAGGCGCAGGACAAGGCGCAGGCCGAGGCGATCGCGGCGCGGCTGGCGACCGTCGACATCACGATCGCGAGGCGCGTCGGGGAAACCGAGCAGCTCTACGGCTCGGTCACCGCGGCCGACATCACCGACTTCCTCAAGGAGAAGGGGTTCGAGATCGACCGGCGGAAGATCATCCTGCCCGAGCCGCTCAAGACGCTCGGCGAGCACGACGTGCCGCTGAAGCTGCACCGCGAGGTCACCGTGCCGCTCAAGGTGCACGTGGTCAGGGAAGGCGGCGAACAGCCGGCGTGAGGAGGCCCGCCGCACTCGCCGTGTGCTGCGCGCTGGCGCTCGCCGGCGGCGGGCATGTGCGGGCGCAGGGCAATCCGCGCAGCCTCACGATCGAAGGGGGCGTGGCCTTCATCAACCCGGGCAGCCCCGTCATCGCCGACAGCGAAGTCGACGCGCATCCGATCCCACGCCTGCCCGACGGAACGGTCGATCTGACCGGTCCGTGGGTCGGCGGCGGGACCGTCGCCGACATCGAGCGCGACGGCGGCCTGAAGCCGGGCGAGCTGCCGCTGCTCCCGTGGGCGCGGCAGCTGCGCGACCGGCGGCAATCGCAGGACGATCCGTACACCGCCTGTCTGCCGATCGGCGTGCTGCGGACGAACCCCTACCCGTGGAAGTTCGCGATGTCGTACACGCCGAAGGGGCTCTCGCACATCTACATCCTCCACGAGCTCGGCGATGCGGGCGCTCATCGGGTCGTGTACATGGACGGCCGGCCGCATCCTGCGGATCCGGTGCCGACGTGGAGGGGGCATGCCATCGGCCGGTGGGACGGCGACACGCTCGTCATCGACACCGTCGGGTTCAACGACAAGTTCTGGTTCGACCGCCGCGGCACGCCGCATACCGAGCAGCTGCACATCATCGAGCGCTACACGCGCGTGAACTATGGGACGCTCGTCAACCACGCCACGCTCGACGATCCGGGCGCGCTCGCGCGGCCGGTGAATCTGCAGTTCACGGCCCGGCTGCTCCGGCCGGACCGGCAGACCGGCGTCGGCGATCTGCTCGAGTTCATCTGCAACGAGGACAACCAGTACGGCGCGGCGGGCGCGTTCCGCCCGGGCACCGGCGCCGGACTCAAATAGCGCGGGGGGAGGCATGCGGTCTCTGGTCGTCATGGCAGCAGTGCTCGCCGGAGCCCTTCTGGGATCGGCCGCCGGGATGGCGGCCCAGCCCGGGGCCCCCACCGCGCGGAGTGTGCGCGGTGGGGTGGAGAGCACGGTGGAACGCGGCCGGTATCTCGTCACCGTCCAGGACTGCAACGGCTGCCACACGCCGTTCACACCCAAAGGGGAGCCCGACACGACGCGCATGCTGTCGGGCCACCCACAGAACGTTCGGGTCGCTGCGCCGCCGCGGCTTCCGCTCCAGGGCGGATGGATCGTCGCGATCAACGAGACCAACACGGCATGGGCGGGGCCCTGGGGCGTCTCGTTCACCTCGAATCTCACGCCCGATCGCGTCACGGGGATCGGCGCCTGGACGGAGCAGACCTTCATCGCGTCGATCCGCAACGGCAAGAAGTCAGGGGTCGGCCGCGACCTGCTGCCTCCGATGCCGTGGCGGATGTACGCGAAGCTCACCGACGCCGATCTCCGCGCGATCTTCGCGTACCTGAGAACGGTTCCGGCCGTCGCCAACCGCGTGCCGGATCCGCTTCCGCCGGCGGGCACGTAGGCCGGGTCTCGCGGCAGTATGATCGGGCCGCCAGACGAGCAAGTAGGCCGGGTCTCGCGGGCGGCATCATCGAGCGGCCGCAGACCCGGCAAGCGAGGACTCCATGCAGCAAACGAGACAGATCAACGTCGCCGTGCTCGGCACGGGCTGGTGCGGCGGGATTCGCGCCGTGGCGTGCGCGTCGAGCCCGTGGGTGAAGGACCTCCACATCGCGGAGATCAGGGAAGAACGCCTTCGCGAAGTGGCGGCGATGACGAACCCCGTCACGGCGACCACCGACTACCGGCGGCTGGTCGAGGACCCGTCGATCGACGCCGTGATGATCTCGACCACGCCCGAGGGCACGCACTATCCGATCGCGAAGGAGAGTCTGCTCGCCGGCAAGCACGTGCTGCTCGAGAAGCCGATTGCGATCGAGCTTTCTGAGGCCGACGAGCTCATCGCGCTGTCGCGCGAGAACAAGCGGGCGTTCACGATCGGCTACTCGCAGCGGTTCAACCCGAAGTTCGCCTACGTGAAGCGCTCCATCGAAGACGGCACGATCGGCGAGCCGGTCAGCGCGCTGGTCAGCCGCCACATCACGCGGAACCTCGGCAAGAAGATCAGCGGACGGGTGAAGCTCTCGCCGGCCGCCATGGAGGCGACGCACGACATCGACTTCGTGCTCTGGTGCCTCGCCCCGCGCCGGCCGGTCCGCGTGTACGCGCAGGAAGTCGCCAAGATCATGAAGGCGCAGTACAACGCGCCCGACTGCGTCTGGATCATCGTCACGATGGACGACGGGACCGCGTTCACGATCGGGGCCGGGTGGGTGCTGCCGCCCGCCTATCCGAATTTCGCCTCGACGTGGATCGAGTTCGTCGGGACCGAGGGCGCCGTGATGGTCGACGACACGCATCGTGACGTCTACGTCACGTCGATGAAGGACGGCATCCGCTTTCCCATTTCATCGATGCCGGGCGAGAAGGTGAACCACGTCTACGCCGGGCCCATGGAGGCCGAGACGCTGCACTTCCTCGAATGCGTCGCGATGGGGCGGCAGCCGCTCGTCACCCCCGAGCACGCCCGTCTGGTGATGCAGGTGTACAAGGCTGCCGATCAGTCGGTCGAAACGAACCAGCCGGTTACGCTCGCGCGCGCCGGAGCACCCGCGCTCGCGACGGCCTGACGCACGAAGCCGCCGGAGGTCGCTGTGACCGTGCAGGCTGTGCAGGGCGTTGGCACCGCTTCCATTGCCGCGACTCGGACGCGGTGGTGGATGCTCGTCCTGTTCAGCCTCATGTATCTGATCTGCTATCTCGATCGGGGCATCATCTCGGTCGCGCAGCCCGAGATCCGCGACACGCTCGGCCTGACGCTCGGACAGATGGGACTCGTGCTCGCGGCGTTCACCTGGACGTACGCGATCGGCCAGGTGCCGGTCGGCTGGCTCGGCGATCGGTTCGGCCCCAAGAAGGTGCTGAACGTCCTGATCACGTGGACGTCAGCATCGGCGTTTCTCACCGGGGCGGCCACCGGCTTCGGGACGCTCCTCTCCGCTCGCCTGTTCCTCGGACTCGGCGAAGCGGGCGCCTTCCCGGTGGCGAGCCGCGGCATGCAGCTCTGGTTCGCCCCATCCGAGCGCGGGCGCATCCAGGGGATCACGCACTTCTTCAGCCGGTTCGCGGTCGCCATCATCCCGCTCACCGCCGGCGCGCTGCTCCTTGCCTACGGCTGGCGCGTGATGTTCTACGTCTTCGGCGCGATCGGCCTGTTCTGGGTGGCGCTCTTCTGGTGGTCCTATCGCGAGCGGCCCGAGGACCATCCGCTCGTCAATCGCGCCGAGCTCGCCGAGATTCGCGGCGTGAACGCCGACGGCAGCATCAAGGCGCTCAGCCTCGAGCGGCCGGCCACGCCGTGGCGGCAGATTCTGACGTCGCCGAACATGTGGTACATCGCGCTCGGCTACGGCTGCTTCTTCTTCGGCACGAACTTCTACCTGACGTGGTATCCGACCTATCTGCGCGAGTATCGCGGTCTGTCGATCACGGCACTCGGCCTCATCGGCTCCATTCCGCTCCTCGCCGGCATGGCGGGTGACGTCGTGGGTGGATGGCTCTCCGACATGATTCTCAAGCGGACCGGCAATGCACGGCGCGCCCGGCGTCTCGTCGCCGCACCGGGATTCTTTCTCGCGGGCGCGTTCCTGATCCCGGCCGCGCTGGTCGGCGGTGCGACCGCGTCGATCCTGTGCCTGGCCGCGTCGTTCTTCTTCCTCGAGTGGGTGATCGGTCCCGCGTGGGCGGTGCCGATGGACGTCGGCGGGCGGTTCAGCGGCACCGTCACCGGCGTGATGAACATGTCCGGGTCGCTTGCCGCCTCGCTCACGCCGATCGTCTACGGCACGCTCTTCGGCCGCGGCTACTGGGTCGTGCCGTTCCTGGTGAGCGCGGCCGTGCTCGCCGCCGGCGCGCTCATCTGGATCTTTCTCATCGACCCGGAAAAAAGCGTCGTCTCGTAGAGCGTGTGGTGAGACTGCCCCGAAGGAGGAGCGATGAAATTCCCGTGGCTGCTCGGAGCGGGCGTGCTGGTGGCCGTTTCCGTTGCCGGTCAGACGACTGACACACAGCAGTCGCTGATGCAGGCGATCCAGCGCGGCGACACGGCCGCAGTCTCGCGAGCGCTTGACAGCGGCATCAACCCCAACATCGCCGACCCCGAGGGCGCTCCAGCCCTGATGCTTGCCACGCTCTTTGCCGATGTGGCCTGCGTCGAGCTGCTGCTGAAGCGAGGCGCGGATCCGAACCGGGCCGATGGCGGCGGCGCCACACCGCTGATGTGGGCGATCCCCGACATCGCGAAGGCGCGCCTCCTCATCCAGCACGGCGCGAACCTCAACACGCGGTCGTCCAACCTCGGGCGCACACCGCTGCTCATCGCCGCCGGCTATCCGGGGACGGTCGATCTGCTCGCCCTGCTGCTCGCCAGCGGCGCCGACCTGCGCGTCCGGGACGGTGCCGGCTTCAACGCGCTGGCGATCGCCATGCAGTCGGCCGATGTCGAGGTCGTGCGCTATCTGGTCGGCCGCGGTCTCGATCCGAAGGATCAGATCCCTGCCGTCGCGTTGCGCGCGGCGTACGGACGGCCACGTCCCGCGCTTGTCGACTATCTGGTCTCGCGCGGTCTCCCGGTGCTCGAGGATGCGCTGGTCGGCGCGGTGAACTGGCATCCGCCCTCGGTGACCCAGCGGTGGATCGACCAGGGCGCGAACGTCAACGCACGGGGCGGGTCGTACAACGTCACGCCCCTGCTGCGGGCGGCCTCGTCAGAGTGGGCGGGCAGCGAGACGGTTCGCCTGCTGCTCGAACGAGGGGCCGATCCGAACGCGGAGACGACGGAAGGCGAGCGAGCGCTGGACTGGGCGATCTACCGGGCAGACACGGCGAAGATCGCCGTGCTCGAGAAGTTCGGCGCCACGCGCGGCCGCGGGCCGCGGCGACAGCCGCTGCCTCCGCCTCCGTCAGGGACCGACGATCCTCGACTCGCGGTGAGCCGCAGCGTCGCGCTGCTGCTCAAGTCGGCGCCGCCGATGTACGAGCAGCGTCGGTGCTACACCTGTCACCACAACACGGCACCCGCTGAAGCCGCGGCGCTCGCTCGGCGCGCGGGCATCGCGGTGCCCGAAGCCCTGGCCCGAGAGAATCTCGACGACATTCTCGCCGTGCTGCGGCCGGCCGCAGGCCCGGCGATGCAGGGACGCGCGAACATCCCGGGAGGCGTCGCGCTCACGGCCGGGTACGGGCTGATGGCGCTGGCGGCGGAAGCCTATCCGGCCGACACGGTAACGGCCTCAATGACGCACTGGCTGCTGGCGACGCAGATGCCGGATGGCACATGGATCAGCAACGGCGCCAGCCGCCCGCCCATCGAGTTCAGTACGGTGAGTCACACGGCGATCGCGGTTCGCGGCCTGACGCTCTATCCCCTTCCCGGCCGCAGACCTCAGATCGACCGCGCCCTCGAACGGGCGCAGCGATGGCTGCTGACGGCCGACGCGCCTACTGCCGAGGATCGTGCGATGCGGCTCATGGGATTGGTGTGGACCAAGGCACCCGAGTCCGCGCGCACGGCGGCTGTTCAGGACATCCTGAGGCGGCAGGCCGCCACTGGCGGGTGGTCGCAGCTGCCGCAGCTGGATCCCGACGCGTATGCCACCGGGCTCTCTCTTGTGGCGTTGCACGCAGCGGGCGTTCGTGTGACCGACGATGCGTACCGGAAGGGCGTCCGGTTCCTGCTGACCACGCAGTATCCGGATGGATCGTGGCTGGTGCGGACGCGATCGTTTCCGATCCAGCCCTATTTCGAGAGCGGCTTCCCGTTCGGGCCGCACCAGTGGATCTCTGCGGCCGGGACCGCATGGGCGGCGCAGGCGATTGCGTTGACGCTGCCGGATCGTCGCTAGTCGACGGTCTCGCCTGGTTTCACGCCCCAGCCGAAACCGTCCGAGGGACGCCGCAGCGTGGCCATCCGGATGCGGTGCTCGGCCGCGTTCCGTGCGGGATTGCCGGTGACCACGACGATGTCGCCGGGTTTCAGGCTTTCGCGGGTGACCCCCTGACCCGCGAGCTGGCCAGCGCCGCCCCATTCCACCGCCCACCGCTGCTCCTGGCCGTTTTCATCGGGAGCCATCACGTGGACGAACGAGTGCGGGTTGCGGAACAGGAACTGCACGAGCCTGCCTTCGATCTTGACGGTCCTGGTTTCGTCGTAGGTGGCCGCAAACGAATGATGCGCGCGGCCGGGCGTCGCGGACGCGACCAGCGCAATCACGAGGACGGCGAGCGTCGTGCGTGTCATGGTCCCTCCAGCTCCCTGGCGCGCTGCTCCCACTCGGCCATGAAGCGAAAGACGTTCTCCGACGGGGGCTGCGGCGAAAACGTCTCGAGCCAGCGTACCGGCTCCCGCCCTCGGTTGGCAAACGCGTGGACGCAGCCGACACCCGTCCACAGGACGTCGCCCGCCCCTGCCACATACCGCACGCCGTCCATCGTCGCTTCGACTTCGCCGCTCAGGATGAAATACGCCTCTT
>JACPCS010000042.1 GCA_016184455.1 Acidobacteriota bacterium | reverse complement strand
GCGAGCCCGGACGCCGTGCGCTTCGCGTCATCGGGTGGACCGGCGACGTCCGGCGGGGCGACGTTCGGCGCGCGGCGCGTGTCGATCAGCTGAATGTCGAAGACGACCATGCCGCGCGGCCGTCCGGCCTGGCCGTTGTACGCGAGCGCCTCCGGCAGCCAGCAGCGGCGTATCTCGCCCACGACCATCAGCTGCACGCACTCGCGCCATCCGAGCATCACTCGATTGAGCGGAAACATCGACGGCGTGCCGCGTACCTGCGAGCTGTCGAACATCTTGCCGTCCGGCGTCCAGCCCGTGTAGTCGACGGTCACGACGTCGGTGGGGAGCGGCTTCTCGTCGCCGGTGCCAGGCGTGACCACCTTTGACGCGAGCCCGGTCGCGCTCTTCACGGCGTCCGACGGTGGCGCGGCGACGTCAGGCGGCGCGGGAAGGGCCGCGCCGGGCGTCTGCGCCGACACAACTCCCAACTCCCAATGCCCAACGCCCGATGCGAAATTCTTGGGAATTTGGAGTTGGAAAGTGGAAGTCGAGATGGCAACCGCGATCAGGGCCGTTCCAAGTCGTCGCGTCATTCAGCTCACCAGCAGCAGGTTGGCCGGGTCCTCCACCAGGTCCTTGATTCTGACCAGGAACTGGACCGCCTCCCGGCCGTCCACGATGCGGTGATCATACGTGAGTGCGACGTACATCAGCGGCCTGACGACCACCTGGCCGTTGACCGGTATCGCTCGGTCCTGAATCTTGTGCAGCCCGAGGATGCCGACCTGCGGCGGATTGAGAATCGGCGTGCTCAGCAGCGACCCGAAGACGCCGCCGTTGGTGATCGTGAAGGTGCCGCCCGCCAGGTCCTCGAGCGTCAGCGCCCCGCTTGCCGCCCGCGCCGCGAAATCGCGGATCCCGAGCTCGATTTCGGCAAACGACATCCGGTCCGCGTCGCGGAGTACCGGCACCACGAGCCCGCCCTCGGCGCCGACCGCAATGCCGATGTCGCAATAGTGCTTGAGCACGATCTCGTCGCCCTGGATCTCGGCGTTGAGCTGCGGAAACCCGCGCAGTGCGGCGATGGCGGCCTTGACGAAAAACGACGCGATCCCGAGGCTGACGCCATGCTCCTTCTTGAACTCCTCCTTGCGCCGCTCGCGGAGCGTCATGACGGCCGTCATGTCGACCTCGTTGAAAGTGGTCAGCATCGCGGCCGTCCGCTGCGCCTCGACAAGCCGGCGCGCAATCGTCTGGCGGCGCTTGGACATGCGAACGCGCTCCTCGCGTCGCTCCGCGGTGCGAACTTCCTTCGGTGTCGGTGCGATCTTCGCTTCGCGCGTCGGTGCGATGGGTCTCTCGGCAGTCGGTGCGGGAGGTGCGATGGCGCTCTGGACGTCCTGCTTCGTCACGCGGTCAGCGGCACCTGACCCCTGCACCTTCGCGAGGTCCACGTCATGTTCCCGGGCGATGCGGCGAGCCGTGGGTGTGGCGCGCGGCGGCTCGGCCGCCGCCGACGCGGCGTCGGGCGCGGGCTTGACGGCTTCGGGAGCAGGCCTGGCCTCCGCAGGCTTCGTTTCAGCCGCCGCTTTGGCAGCGGGTGCTCCCTTCTCGTCGACGACCGCCAGGACTTCGCCGACCTTCACATCGTCGCCTTCGTGGTGCTTGATGCTGGTGATGACGCCGGCGTGATCGGCGCCCACCTCGAGATCGATCTTCTCAGTTTCGAGCTCGACGACGGGATCGCCCGTATTCACCGGGTCGCCCTCTTTCTTGAGCCAGCGGGCGACGCGCGCTTCGACGACGGATTCACCGAGCTGCGGGACGACAATATTGAACATACGCGTCTACGCCTGTTTGGTGAGGACGAGCGACGGCTTCCGCGCGTCGCGTTCGACGTCGAACACGCGGTCGACGAGCGCCTGCTGCGTGACCTGATGCCAGGCGGCCGATCCCTCGGCCGCGCTCGCGCTGCGCGCCCGTCCCACGTACCTCAACGGCACCCGCCCGTCCAGCAGCTCCTCCAGCAGCGGGCGGACGAACTCCCACGCACCCATGTTCTCGGGCTCTTCCTGGAGCCAGACGACGTCGCGCAGCATGGGATATGCAGATACCGCGGCGCGGAGCAGCTCGATCGGAAACGGATAGAGTTGCTCGACGCGGCACACCGCGATGTCGGCGGCCGTGCCTCGCCGCTCGCTGGCCGTCACGTCGACAAAGACCTTGCCGCTGCAGAGGACCAGGCGTCGAATTCGATTGGCGCGCGACCGTGCGTCCAGGTCGTCGATGACGGGCTGGAACCGCCCTTCCGCGAGCTCGCGCGGCGTGGACGCCCGAGCGGCGTGCCGCAGCAGGCTCTTCGGCGTGAGCACGAACAGGGGAAGCGGATCGGTGCCGAGCAGCGCGGCCTGCCGCCGCAGCACGTGGAAGTACTGCGCGGCGGTGCTGCAGTTGACGAGCCGCAGGTTGACGTCGGCCGCCGCCTGCAGGATCCGCTCGGGCCGAGCGCTGGAATGGTCAGGCCCCTGCCCCTCGTAGCCGTGCGGAAGGAGGAAGACGAGTGAAGGCCGAAGCCCCCACTTGGCGCGACCCGAGGTCACGAACTGGTCGAGCATCACCTGGGCGCCATTGAGGAAGTCTCCGTACTGCGCCTCCCAGACGACGAGCGTCTCGGGCTCCACCACGCTGTAGCCGAACTCGAACCCGACCGCGGCGTTCTCCGACAGCGGACTGTTGTGGATCTCGAACGACGCGCGTGCTGCGCCGAGCGCCTGCAGCGGCACGAACTGGCGATTCGAGTTCACGTCGTGGAAGACGGCGTGCCGGTGGCTGAAGGTGCCGCGCTCGACGTCCTCGCCCGTCATGCGAATCGCGATCCCGTCGGCCAGAATGCTGGCGAGCGCCAGCTCTTCGGCCATCGCCCAGTCGACCGTCCGTTCGTCTGCATCGGCGAGCACCGACCGGCGCTTTTCACGCGCGCGCTCCAGCTTCTTGTGAAAGGCGAACCCCGGAGGCGCGGCCAGCAGCTCCTCATTGAGGGCGCGCAGCCGTTCGAGCGGCACGGCCGTGTCGGTGCGGGCGGCGGCACCTGGCGGCGGCGCCTCCGGGACTGCGGCCGACGCGTGCGCGTGGGGGTCGAGCGACTGGTGCGCGGCTTCGAGTGCGGTGCGGTGCTGCCGAATGAGCTCGTCGGGACGCGCCGGTGCGATCTGCTGCTGCTCGGTCTGGGTGCGCGCCCAGATCGCACGAACGGTCGGGTGGTCCACGATCTTTCGGTACATCACCGGCTGGGTATACGACGGCTCGTCTCCTTCGTTGTGGCCGTGGCGCCGGTAGCCGACGAGATCGATCAGAAAATCGCGCTTGAAGCGGGCACGGAACTCCCACGCGAGGCGCGCCGCCTCGAGGCAGGCGACCGGGTCGTCCGCGTTGACGTGGACGATCGGGACCTTGAACCCGCGCGCGAGGCCGCTCGCGTAGCTCGTGCTGTACGACTCCGCCGGCGTCGCCGTGAACCCGAGCTGGTTGTTGGCGATGATGTGAATCGTCCCGCCGGTGTCGTACCCGGCGAGCCGCGACAGGTTGAGCGTTTCGGCCACGATCCCCTGGCCGGGAAAGGCCGCATCGCCGTGAATGAGAATCGGCAGCACCAGGCTGCCGTCGAAGGCGGAGGCTCCCGCGCGGTCCGTGCGCGTGCCCGCCGCGCGCGCCATCCCTTCGACGATCGGGTTCACGGCTTCGAGGTGGCTCGGATTCGACACCAGCGTCACGAACATCTCGCCGCGCGGCGTCGACGTGCGCGCGCCGGCGTGATACTTGACGTCGCCGCGCCATCCGAGGTCGAGGCGCACCTCGTGTGCCCGCACCGAATCCTTGAACTCCGCGAGAATCTCCGCGCAGGGCTTGTCGAGCACGTGCGCGAGCACGTTGAGGCGCCCGCGATGCGCCATGCCGAGCACCGTGTGGCGAACGCCCCCGTCGCCCGCGCTGCTGAGGATCTCGTCGAGCATCGGCACGAGCATGTCGAGCCCCTCGATCGAGAACCGCGTCTTTCCCGGGAACACGCGGTGGAGGAACTGCTCGAAGACCTCGATCTGCGTGAGGCGGTCGAGCAGCGCGTCGGCGCTCTCGGGATCCATCGGCGGCAGGAATCGGCCCGACTCGGCGGCGTGCCGCAGCCAGACGCGCTCTTCGGGCACGAAGACGTGCGCGAAGTCGAATCCGGTGGTCGAGCAGTAGGCGCGGCGCAGCTTCTCGATCGCCTCGAATGCGGTCGTCGAGGTCTCGGCCGCTACGCCTCCGATGAGCGCCGCGGGCAGACGTCGAAGGTCCTCGTCGGTGATCCCGTGCGCCTGCGGCTGGAGCGACGGATCCCCGGGCGGTGTCGAGCCGAGCGGATCGATCCGCGCCGCAAGGTGTCCGTAGCGCCGGATGCACTCCGCGAGATTGGCGACGCCGACGATGGTCTGGAAGTCAGCAGGCGAGGGATGCCCGCGCGCTTCGGCAGCGTCGACGGGACGCCACGTCTCGAAGACGGCGCGCGTGACGGGATCGACCGACTCCGGGTCCTGCTGGTAACGCTCGTAGAGCCCGACGACGTATCCGAGGTTGAGACCGTGGATCGGGTCGAGCTTCATACCGCTGCTTGTATCGTACCCCTAACATTCAACTGTTGAGGTCTCTGAGACTCCCCGTCTCGGTGCCTCGGTGCCTCGGTGTTCCGTGATCAGCGAAGGCGGCTGAATTCCAGGAAGATCCTCCGTCGCACCCCCTCGGCAATCAGTGGAAATGTGCCGAGCACATGCTCGAAGTCCTCATCGGTCAGCCCATACAACCGCGCCACCCGCGCCTGCACCTCCGCATACTCCGCCATCGTCTCGGCGGGCTCGGTCGCCTTTGCCAGTCGTCTGGCCAGCGATGCCAGGCGGGCGAACGGCGGGTCCCGCGGCGTGACGAGCGGCACAGGCAGCCGGGACACGAGCGAGACGGTCACGTGCGTGTTCACCCGCGTGCGGATCAGGTAGTTGGCGACCAGGCTGTTGAGCAGCGCGCAGAGCACATGCTGCGCGTCAGATGAGAGCGGCGTCTTCAGGCAGAACAACGTGTGTGTCGTCACGGCTGACGGCGGAACGACCGCGGCAATCAGCGTGAGACGGTTGGTCGCGCTCGCCACGTCGCGGTACGCCAGTCGTGCGCGTCGCGGGACGCGAGTGGGTCTGCTGCCGGGCGCCAGCTCGTACCGGCACTCACGGAGCATGACCCTGAACGGCTCGATCTGCTTTCCTTCGAGTACCGGCCGTACGCCTGTCCGGCCGCTGTACGGGTCGAAGAGCGCACGGTCGTCGGTCGCATTCAGCTCTCGCCCGAACCGCGCGTGCCACCCGGCCGGCGCACCGAGCCACGGGATTCGCGCGCTGACGTGCTCGAGAATCCTCAGGTCGTACTCGGTCGCCATCTCGGGGATCGCGAGGTCATCGCTGCCCGACAGCCGCGCCAGCAGCCAGCGGGACAGGATCAACGGACGCCCTGCGGCCTCGAGGTCCTCGGCGCGATCGATCCCGAAGCGGCACGCGATCGTGTCGGTCGGCCGGCCCGCAGTGCACGTCAGCAGCACGAACCGCAGGCTGCGATGGATCGGAAAGAGTCCGTGCCGGTTATCCAGGCCGAGGATCGAATCGACCTGGGCTCGATCGAAGAGGTGCCGGCGCAGCGGCGCGACACCCGCGTCGGTGGCGATGCCCGAGGGCAGGACGAGCCCCATCCGTCCGCCCGTGCGCGTCAGCTGCAGGGCCCGCTCGACGAACAGCTGGTAGCGGTTGACGTGCGAGCGCATCTCCACGCGATAGATGCCCGCCTCGCGCGCGAAGCCCGTCAGGCGGCGGGCGTCCACCCGGCGCGCGGTCCGCACCTCGCCCTCGCCGCTGTCTCCGCGCACCATGTCCCACGGCGGATTGCCGATCACGGCATCGAAGCCGCCGGCGGCGAGCGGCGCTCCCCGCTCGTCGGCAAACACCTCCGGAAAGGCGAGGGGCCAGTGGAGGAACCGGTACCTCCTCGCCACCGCCGCGGCGTGCCCGAGCAGCCGGTCGGCCGCATCCGGAGGCAGCGTTCCGCGATCGTGCAGCAGGCGATCGGAGAGGTCGGCGAACACCGCGGCGCCGGGCGCCGGCCCCTCGTCCCAGAACCAGCCGGCGCACCAGACATCGAGGACGTTCGACCATCGGCGCATCGCCGAGCCCGGCGCGTGCAGCGCGGCGAGCGCCTCCTCCTTCGCGGCGACGATGGCGGGCGAATCGTCCGGTTCCGCCGCCAGTTGCAGCCGCGTGCGGACGGCGTGTTCGACCGCGGGCGCCAGATCGGCATCGGCAAACAGCGGGAGCGCCACCGGACGACGCTGCGGCCGCTGTCGGCGCGTCGGCTGACGCCGCACATCGTCGACGCGTGCGCCCACGAGGCTGTCGCCTGCCAGCAGATGGTGATCGAGGAAGGTGAGCGGCCGGTCGGCTGCCAGCGTCGCGAGCCACAGCGACAGGCGCGCGAGCTGCACGGCCATCGGATTCAGGTCGACGCCGTAGAGGCACCGCTGCGCAATCTCGCGGCGCAGCATGGCGCGGTCGGAAGCCGTCACCTCGCCCGGGTGCCACCGGCCCTCGCGGATCAGGCTCGCCTCGGCTGCTTCGGCCAGATAGCGGCAGGCGGCGACCAGAAACGCACCGCTCCCCATGGCGAGGTCGAGAATCCGCAGCCGCAGGATCTCGTCGGCCGTCCGTCCGCCAACCAGCGGTTCGAGCGTCTGGCGGACGAGGACAGCCGTGACCGCGCGCGGTGTGTAGAAGGTACCGCTCGATTGACGGCCGTCGCGCGTGTGCGTCAGGCGCGGACCGCTGCCGGCGTCTGCCGGCTCGTACTCCAGGACCCGTTCGTAGACGGCGCCGAGTTGTTCGACGTCGAGGTCGCTGTAGCGAATGCGGCTGCGGCCGCCGCCAGGCGCGTCGGTCGTCGACAGCCGGATAATCGCGTGGCTCATCACCTCGTCGCTGATCCGCGTCTCGTCGAAAGCGGCAGACGCGTGCGGCGAGAAGAGCCGTCCGTTGAAGGCGGTGACGGCGAGGGCGCCGGCCCGGCAGCCCGCGTGGGCGAGACGCGAGATCGCGAGAATCGCCTCCCACACGCCGCGGCAGCGACGGCCCGCCAGCACCGTAGAGACGATCGCGTCAATGGTGTATCGCTCGCGATAGATCGGATGCCAGATCGGCACGAGGCCGCGCGCCTCGGCGAACAGAAGGAACAGCACACGGTAGACGACCGTCAGCGATTGCTCGAACAGCGTGTGAGGCTCGGGTCGAGCCGCGCGCCACGCCCGCTGCGCGAGCGCACGGTACAACGCGTCGAGCGCGTCGAGGACGCCGCTGCCGAGCGCCCGACAGACGACAAGACCGTAGCGCGCGGACAGGTCCGCGGCCCGATCGAGAAGCGGCGGCCGCGCCGCCATCGCCTCCGCGCGCGCGACGCTCCACAGCACGTCCTGCAGCTCGTCGTTCGTGACCAGATCCAGGTCGAACTGGACGTAGCGTCGATTCCAGGTGCGCTGCGCGTCGATGATGCGGAGCGCCGTACCGTTGCAGCAGAAGCACCATCGGGCGTCCGCACGGATCCCGTCGATCACGGCATCGCGCCACGCCCGGTCGAGCGGCTCGTTCCAGGGGACGACGAGCGCGGGGACGACGCCGCCGGCCGGATGCGCCGCCTCGACGAGCGTCATCTGCTCGCGATCGATGCGACGGCCGATCTCGAAGCCGAGAATGCGCAGCAGCGGTATGAGCGCCACCTCGGCGAGCGCGCGAACGCTCGATGCAGGGCCGAGCGCCTCGCCTCGCCGGTCGGACCATCGATCGAGCGCGCGAGCCACTGCAGGCGGCGCCGCGACGGCTCCAGGCATGGATCGCAACCCGGATTGCGCAAAGCCTGTGCTGATGAGGCGGCCCCGAAGACCGGCAATCATGGTCACTCGAGGACGACAGCGAAAAGAAGATCGTGACCCTCGAGTCGGAGCCGGTCGCACGCGTCGAGATCGGCCATTCGTTCGTGTGACCGCGACAGCGCCTCGGACAGGCGCGCCGCTTGTGCGTCGGCGAGCCGATCGAGGCGCCCGTCGAAGAGACCCCGCTGCACGAGCACGGCCGAGAGGCGCGCATGGTGGGCGCGCAGCGAGGCGATGAGCGCGTGCTCGCGCCGATGCCACCGCCGGATCGCGCCGCGACATGAGAGCTGGAGTGCGAGGAGCCGTTCGTCGCCCGCGCGCCGCAGCAGATCCTGTACGGCGGGATGGCGTGGGTCGAGCGCGGTGCGCAGCTTCGAGTCAGCACGGCGCTCCGGCCCGGCGAGGGTGCAGGCGAGTGCCAATGGCAGGTGACCGACGTGATGGCCGGCACCATCGACGAAGCCGAGCCGAAACAGCCACACACCACGCGACGGAACGGTCCGGCGGGCTCGCCTGCGTACGACAGCGATCACGGGTCGGTTCGGCATGTCAGTGTGACCGTCGTTGGCGCCAAGCGCGCGCGCCTGGCGAATCCACGCCGCTTCGGCTGCAGCGTCGGCGCCTAGGTCGAGCGTGATCGTGCCGTGTGGCATGGCGGAGGCTCGTCTTGCGTCCGCCGTGATCGGCCGGATGGACAGCGCCGCCTCGACGACGGCGCGTTCGTCGGGCAAGGTCTCAAACGGGCTCAGCGTCGCTCGCGAGAGGTGCAGGCGCCGCACGAGGCGCCCGAGCGTGACCTCTTCACACGTGTCGGCCGCGACCAGGTGCACGATGTGGACCCGTCGGTGCTGCCCGATGCGATCGACCCGGCCGGCGCGCTGCTCGAGCCGCAGCGGCGTCCAGGGAAGCTCGAGATTGATGAGCAGACGGCATCCGTGGTGGAGGTTGAGTCCTTCGCTTCCGGCATCGGTGGCGAGCAGCACCCGTGCGCCGCCGGTCGTGAACCGGCGCAGCGCGTCGGCGCGTTCGCGGCGGGTGAGGCCGCCGTGCAGCTCGACCAGCCCCTCGACGCCGAGCGCACGGGCGATCTGCCGCAGCGTGTCGCGGTACTCGGTGAAGACTATGGCGGGCTCGTTCGCCCTCTCGAGTACGCGCTCGAGCGCGGCCAGCTTGCTCTCGCGCTCCGCCGCGTCACGCGCCAGACGGAGCAGCACCTCGAGACGCCGACGCTCATCGGCGGCGTTCCGCAAACCGGGCAGTCCGAGCAGCGTGTCGGGCTCGGCATCGTCTTCGTCCCCGTAGGGCAGGGCAGGTTGGGGGTGATCGGCCGCGCCGCTGTCGGTCAGCAGTGCGAGTCGGCGTTCGACCGATCGCGCCAGCGACGCAGCGCTGCTGCAGGCGCGGCGCGCGAGCACCGACGCAACAAGCCGGGCGCCGCCCGCCCCTTCGGTCCAGACGAGCCGCGCGTACCTCATCAGCGCGGCATGCATGGCCGCTTCCGCCGGCGTCGGACGGATGCGCAGGATCGGCGCGCGGCGCGATCCCCCTGTCGCCGCATCGGCGCGCGTCCGGCGGAAGACGACGAGCGGCTCCTCTCCGTCGGGATTGCCGAGACCGCACAGGCGCGCGAATGCCGTCTCATCGCCCGAGTGCGGCGTGGCCGTGAGCAGCACGAGCACGCGGGCGCGGTCGGCCAGGAGCGCTGCGGCGGCCGCGCGATCGGAGCGGCCGGTCAGGTTGTGCGCTTCGTCGAACACTACGACGTCCCACGTCAGCGTCTCGAGGCCGCGCATCGTCTCGGGACGCTTGACGTAGTCGATCGAAGTGATCGCCACCTGCCGGACCGTCCAGGGGTTGACTTCGGGTGGCAGCCCTGCGGAAAGCTGCGCGACGCCCGGGGCATCGAGCACCACGGGATCGAGGCCGAAGCGGCGGCCGAGCTCGTCGCACCATTGATCCCGCAATCCCGCCGGCGCGACGACGAGCGCCCGGGCGTCGGGGCGCCGCGCGAGCATCTCTGCGATCATCAGGCCCGCCTGAATGGTCTTTCCGAGGCCGACCGCGTCGGCGATGAGAAAGCGGCAGCCGTCGCCGCGAACGAGCGCGAGCGCCGGCTCCAGCTGAAACGGGATGATGTCGAACGCCGCGCGCGCGGCGGCTCGCAGCGACGTCCATGACGGCCAGGCCTCCGCCAGGGCTCGTCGTGCGACATGGCGCCACTCGGCCGGCGTGACGAGGCGCGGCGTCGAGGACGCGGGCAGCAGGTCGATCGGCTCGCACGGCAGGAGAAACGTCGCGCGCGACGCCCGGTTGGTGGCGCCGCAGCCGGCCGCGTCAACCACCGCCGCGCCGTCATGGGTGACGTGTCGAACGATCCGCCATCGTTCGCCGCGGATGCGCACGACGTCCCCGCATCGAAGTGCCGCTGGCGTCGTCATGACGGCGCGGAGTGCACGCGCCGTTCCGGCGGGAAAATGGCCGGATCTGGCTGATCGGCATCAGGAAGTACGCGAAAACTGCCACCTCCGGCGCGCGCCGGCGCGGCAGATTCTGCGAACTTCCCGTGCCTGTGTTAGCGCGGATTTCACGTAGCTGTGGCGCGAACCCTTCGGGTTCGCGAGGCGAGCCTGAAAGGCTCGCCCCACACGTGAAATCCGCGCTAAAGCATGTCAAAAAAAAATGCTTTAGGCGCGCAGCCGCGCGACGGTCGCGCCGAGATGGGCATCCGGCGCGTCCCAGAACTGCTCGACGAGCGGATGGCGCTCGAGCGTCTGCTGGACGATGCCCCGTTGGACACCCGTGCCGCGGCCGTGGATCAGGCGGATTTCCCGCAGGCCGGCCTCGTGGGCGGCCGTCACGTACTCCTCGACGACCGACTTGACGTCACGCGGGGCGAAGGCGTGGAGGTCGAGTGTTCCCTCGATCGGGATCCGGTGAGGCATATCAACTCCCAACGCCCAACTCCTCAACTCCCAAACCATTGGGAGTTGGCGTTTTGGGAGTTGGGTGTTATCTCGAGCCGTCGTACGAGGCGGTGACGACCGTCTTGATCCCGCCGCGGACGGAGAAATCGCCGACGACGGTCATCCGGCGCGGCTGGCAGGCGGCGACGAGGTCATCGAGGATCTGATTGGTGACCGCCTCGTAGAAGATGCCGCGGTTGCGGAACTGGATCATGTAGTACTTCAACGATTTCAACTCGATACAGCGATCGCCGGGCACGTAGGTGATGCGGATCTCGCCGAAGTCGGGGAGCCCCGTCTTCGGGCAGACCGAGGTGAACTCAGGACAGGAGATCGCAATTTCGAAATCGCGGCCGGGACGAGGATTCGGAAATGTCTCGATCGCGACCTCTCTTGACATGTCGAAAAAATTGTAGCACTGGGCCGAAATCGCCGGTTTGCCGCGCGTGTTTCGTTGACACTCCTCATGGCGCGCGATAGCATTACGGGCGTTTTTGCCTCAAGTGTCCGCCGCAGTGTGAGCGCGCGCGCCGCTGCGACGCGGCCGAGAGTCGGCGCGCACCAGCAAGGGGGACGTGATGGCTGAGGCCCGGAGAATGGGCAAATCCGAACTCTTCTCGCACTTCGCCGATCGCTTCGAGGTGAAGCGCACGCAGGCGCGCGAGTTCTTCGACGAGCTGACCAATCTCGCGGAGAAAGAGCTGAAGCGCGCGGGCGAGTTCGTGCTCCCCGGCATGGTGAAGCTCGTCGTTCAGAAGCGGAAGGCGCGGATGGGGCGGAACCCGGCGACCGGCGAGGCCATCAAGATTCCGGCCAAGACCGTCGTCAAGGCGCGCATCGCCAAGCAGCTCAAGGACACGGTGCTGCCGAAGAAATAACCCGGACCCGGTTCAGATCCAGCTGCTCGACAATCTTCTTCGAGATCGCGAGGCCCAGCCCGAGGCCGCGCCGCTTGGTCGTCACGAAGTCCTCGAAAATCGTGGCGAGCCGTTCCCTGGGGATCCCGCAGCCGGTATCCGCCACTTCCACGACGGCCTGGCCGCTTTCGCGGCGTGTGCGGATCACCACGGAGCCGTGCGGCGGCGTGGCCTGCATCGCGTTCATCAGCAGGTTCCGGCACACGCGATTCAGCGCGAACAGGTCGCCTTCGATGTAAAGAGAACCGAGAACGAGTTCCATCTGGATCCGCAGGCCTGAGCTTTCGGCGGTCGGCTGCATCGACTCGACCAGCTCGGCGAGCGCCTTGTTCAGGTCGAGTGGGAAGCGCTGCATCGGAATCGGCCGCGCCACGTTGCGCAGGTCGTCGAGCACGCGCTTGACTTGCGCGAGCTCTCGCTCGATCGTGCGCTTGAACGTTTCCCGGTACTCCGAGTCGTCGAACATCTTCACAATCAGCTTGCAGCTGTTGCCGATGTTCTGGATCGGGTGCGAGAGATCGTGCACCAGACCCACCGAC
>JACPCS010000098.1 GCA_016184455.1 Acidobacteriota bacterium | reverse complement strand
TCGGAAATCGGGCCGCCTGAGGAGTACTCGGATTTCTCGCACAGTTGGCAGACCTCCATCGGCATCGCGCGCCAGATCCGCAGCGACATGGCCGTCGAGATCGACTATGTCTCCAACCGGAATCGCGACGAGAAGATCATCCAGGAAAACATCAATCTGACTTTCGACCCTGCGACCGGTCTCAACTATCCGTTCTCCGATCGCAGCCGGCGGCCGCAACCAAACTGGGGCACGGTCTCGACGGTTCCGCACACGGGCCGGTCCAACTACCATGGGCTGCAGACCGCCTTCACCAAGCGGTTGAGCAACCGCTGGCAGGCGTCAGCCAGCTATTTGCTGTCGCAGCTCAAGAACGCCGACGGCCTGCCGCTCAGCGGGCTCAGACAAGTCACCTTCGCGGTGGCGCCGGATCTCGGGAACGAGTACACGCTGGCGGAGACCGATCAGCGCCACCGGCTGGTCTTCAACGGCATCTGGCAGGTCGGTTACGGCTTCCAGGTGAGCGGGCTCTATTTCTACGGGTCCGGTGAACGCATCGAGACCATCTACGACGTCGACGTCCGCGATCTCGGCGTGGACGGCCTGACCGGCAGCCCGCGCGCGCGGCCGAATGGGACCATCGTCCCGCGCAACGACCTCGAGCGCAAGCCGGTCCACCGGGTCGATGTGCGCCTCCAGCAGCGGATCCCGCTCGTCGGGCGCGCGTCGGTCGACGGCATCCTGGAGGTGTTCAACCTGTTCAACCGGAAAAACTTCCAGAACTATGTCACAGACGAGGCGAGCCCGCGGTTTGGACAGCCGACGACCACCACGAATCTCGCCTTCACGCCGTTTGCGCTGCAGCTGGGGTTCCGCCTCACCTTCTAGCCCGTGCCCAAGGTGCCTGTGGTGCCGGGTGCCTGGAGTGCCATTCATGCACGCCAGGCACCTTTGGCACTTCAGGCACGATAGGCACTTTCGACGTATCCCCTCCGGCCTGTATTGATCCCTCGGGCCGGAGGGGCCTAGTGTGCACTTCTGACATTCCCCGTCGGTTCTCGTCCGGCTTCATAGCGTCGTCGCGTCGCCCTCGCCGTCATCGTTCGGTTGAACCAGAGGAGGGTCGATATGAGAGTCGCTTTCGTCACGCGGGCGCTGTTCGTCGGTGCGCTCGCGCTGCTGCCTGTGGTCGCACAGGCGCAGGAAGCCACCATCACGGGCACCGTCACCGACACGACCGGCGCCGTCCTGCCGGGCGTGACCGTCCTCGCCGTCCACGAGGCGTCGGGCAATCAGTTCGAGGGGATCACCGACGGCCGTGGCGTCTACCGCATCCCGGTCCGCGTCGGGACATGGGCGTGCAGCTTCTCGTGGGGCAGGCGGTGACGCTGAACGTGCAGATGTCGCCGTCGACGATCCAGGAGACGGTGACGGTCACGGCCGAGGCGCCGCTCATCGAGACGACGCAGTCGACTGTCGGCGGCAACATCGATCCGCTGCAGATGTCGGAGCTGCCGGTGCAGGGCCGCCAGTGGATCGCGCTGGCGCTGCTCGCGCCGGGCAACCGCACCACCGAGATCGGTGACGAGCCGGTTACGGTGCCACGGGAGGATAACCCCGCCTTCGCGCTGAACCTCGACGGTCAGCAGGTGGGGAACACGCTCGGCGCGCTCAACCAGCCGCGGTACAGCCGCGACACGATCGCCGAGTTCGAGTTCGTGTCGAACCGGTTCGACGCCACGCAGGGGCGGTCGCCGGCCGCGATGGTGAACGCGGTCACCAAGTCCGGGACGAACGCTTTCGCGGGGTCGTTTGCCGGCTACTTCCGCGACTCCGACTGGAACGCCGAGGACCACGTCCTCAACCGCGTGGTGCCGTTCGAGAACCAGCAGTACAGCGCGACCGGAGGTGGCCCCATCGTCCGCGATCGCGTCCACTACTTCGGCAATTACGAGTTCAACCGCACGCCGCTGAGCGCGTTCGCGCGAACGCCCTTCCCGCAGTTCAACATCTCCTTGAGCGGCAAGGAGACGATCCACATGGGCGGCGGCCGCCTCGACTATCAGTTCTCGCCCGACACGCGTCTGATGTTCAAGGCGGACGGCGCGAAGCGGTTCACGCCGTTCGGGACGCTCGGCAGCAACCACCTCGCCGGGGCGGCCACGACGGACGAGAAGATGTGGCGGGGGCTCGGCAGCTTCACGCAGGTGCTCTCGAACCGTGCGCTGAACGAGGTCAAGGTGGGCTACTCGTACATCTGGTGGGAGCAGGCGCCGCTCAGCCGCTGGTCGAGCCATCCGCAGGCGTTCCGTGGCATCAGCGTCGGCAACCCGCTCATCCGGTTTCGCGGCTTCAGTATTGCGGGCAGCGCCCTCCAACCGCGGAACTGGATCCAGAAGGTCACGACGGTCCGCGACGACTTCACGTTCTCCTACGACGCGGGCGGCCGGCACGACCTGAAGGTCGGCGGTGAGTACCTGCATTCCCGGAGCTTCAGCAACAACTGCAACAACTGCATGGGCATCTACACCGCGCGCGGCGGGGCGCGGCCGTCTGCCGACCTGATGGCCCAGGCCTTCCCGGACCCGTTCAACGTCGACACGTGGAACTTGGCGCTCATCAGTCCGCTCGTGCAGCGCTATGAGATCGCCGTCGGCGACTTCAATCGTCCCGATCTGCTGCCGAAGTACGGCGCCTGGATCCAGGACGACTGGCAAATCACGAACCGCCTCACGCTGAATCTCGGGCTGCGGTACGACCTGATCTGGAATGCGTTCGGACAGCATCGGGTGTTCGAGCCGTGGATGGCGGCGAACCGCCCGCAGGACGCCAACAACCTGCAGCCGCGCCTCGGTTTCGCCTACTCACTGAACGACCGGACCGTCATCCGCGGCGGCTCCGGGCTGTACTACGCGGACATCCCGGCCGCGGCGCTGAACTGGGCGCAACTCCCGCAGAAGGTCGCGTTCATCGGCGTGCAGGCGGACGGCCGCGCCGACTTCGCGGTGAGCCCGTTCAACGGGCCCAGGCCCAACTACGACCAGGCGCTCGAGCGGTTCTGCTACGTGCGGAACGTGCCCGGCTGCCTGTTCCGCGACCTCGGCGAGTTGCCGCCGCCGCCCGAGTACGCGGGCGTCCCGCTGATGTGGCAGTCGTCGATCGGTTTCCAGCGCCAGTTCGCCGGCAACATGGCGCTCACGGCCGACTATGTCTACTTCCACGGGGCCGACGAGAACATCCTGCTGGCGAACATCAACGTGACATATGACCCGGCCACCGGCACCAACTACCCGGTGTCGGATATCAGCCGGCGATTCGATCCGCTCTGGGGCATCATCGGGATGGACCCGAAGACCGGCTGGTCGAACTACCACGGGCTGCAGATGGCGTACACAAAGCGGTTCAGCAACCAGTGGCAGGCCTCGGCCACCTACACGCTCTCGGGCTTCTGGAACGGCGACCCGCAGCCGATCAGCGGCCTCAAGGAGGTCACCTTCCCCGTCGCCAAGGATCTCGGCAACGACTACTCGCTGGCGGTCACCGACCAGCGGCACCGCGCCGTGTTCAACGGCATCTGGCAGATCGGCGGCGGCTTGCAGCTGAGCGGCGTGTACTTCTATGGGTCGGGCGAGCGCACGTTCAGGTTCTACGAAGACGACCTGCGCGGCCTCGGCGAGGGATTCGAGGCGTTCGCGTTTCGCCTCCGCCGCGACGGCACGATCGTGCCGCGCAACGGCTTCGTCGGCGATCCGGTCCACCGCGTCGACGTGCGGCTGCAGGAGCGGATCCCGCTGCCGGGCCGCGCCTCGATCGACGGGATTCTCGAGGTGTTCAACCTGTTCGATCGCGCCAATTACGGCTCGTACGAGACCGACGAGCTGAGCCCGCTCTTCGGCCAGCCGGAGTTCAACTCCAACCTGGCGTTCGCCCCGCGCACACTGCAGCTCGGATTCAGACTGACCTTCTAGCTGCAGCGCTACACCGGGACGCCGAGCTGCCTCAGCGTCCCGGGACTGCCGCCGTTCCAGGTGGCGTGTGACACCCCACCTGGAACGTTTCTACTTCCAGGCCACGCGAATCGGCTTGCCGATCATCATCGCCGGGTTCGCGCCCCTCCGCGGCCGGTACTTCTGCACGCCTCCGTTGTCGACCTCCGCGACGTAGACGTTGCCCTCCTGATCGACCGCAAACCCGTGCACGCCCCACATGCCCCCGGGGAAGTCGCCCCACGTGCCCCAGCTGTACATGAAGTTGCCGTTCAGGTCGTACTTGAGCATGCGGTTGGTGCCGCGGTCCGCCGCCCAGAGATAGCCGTCGCTGAAGATGTGGAACAGGTGGATGTCGGACGGGTCGCGTCCCATACTCCACTGGTCGAGGAACGTGCCGTTCTCGTCGAAGACCTGCACGCGCTTGTTGCCGCGGTCGTTGACGAAGACGCGGCGCGTCTTCGGGTCGACGGCGACGCCGTGGACGTTATTGAAGTAGCTGGGGCGCGTGTCCTTGCCGTTCTCGCCCCGCTGGCCCCATGAGGTGACGTACTTGCCTTCACGGTCGAATTTCACCACGCGCGTCCCGTTGTAGCCGTCGGCGACGACGAAGCTGCCGTCGGGGAACCAGTCCATGAAGGTGGGACGGTTGAAGTGCTGCTCGTCGTTGCCCGGCTCACCGTAGGTGCCGATCGTCTGGACGATCTCCTTCCCGTCGTGCGTCATCTTGAAGATCGCGTGCTTGTGATCGTCGACGATCCAGACGTGCTTCTGCGGGTCGTACGGGCTGATGGCGACGAAGTGCGGGCGCTGCAGCATCGTGTCCCACTGCGTCCACGCCTCGACGAGGTTGCCCTGCGCGTCGAAGACGAGGATGCAGTGCTCCCAGCGCGCATCGACGCCCATCTTGTTGCCCGCCTTCGCCCATGCCTCCATGGCGGTCTCGGCGAGCTGGCCCGTGCCGCCGTTGCCGGGCGGACTGGCGATCGTGGCGTCACGCCACGGAAGCCGGCCGATGGGGAATACCAGACTCGGGCCGGGCCGGATGGCGGCTGGCCGCGGGATGTTCGGGAGCTCGCCGCGCTGCAGCACGAACACGCGGTTGGGGCTCTCGGCGAACACGCTCTGCCCGGCGCCGAACGTCCATCCCTGGTGGCCTGGCAGTGTCGTCAGGTCCTTGGGCCAGTCGGCCACCACCTCGTAGGCGCCGAAGATGTCCTGGCCGCCCTTCTCGGACGGCACCGCGGCGAACCGGGCCCCCCCGCCGTTCTGCCGCTGCTGTGCCGACACCCACGGGCCGACATCGAACATCGTCGCGATCGCCATGCCCGCCAGCGCCGCCACGACTATGGAAAGGCTTCTTCGCATACATTTCCTCCGAACGTATGAGCGCGAATACGGATTATAGTCTCTGGTCTCTGGTCTTTCGTCCGTGGTCCCTCGCGACGAGGGACCACAGACCAAAGACCAGAGACCGAGAAGGAGGGGAGATATGGCGCGAAAGGCGTTGCTGTTGGCGGCCGTCGTGGCGCTCGCGTCCGACGCCGGCTCCGCGCAGGACGCGCGCGCGGTCCTGCAGGCGGCGGCGAAGGCAATGGGCGCCGACCAGGTGAGGACCATCCAGTACACCGCGACTGGCTGGAACGCGCTCGTCGGGCAGAGCTACAACCTCAATGAGGACTGGCCGCGGTTCGAGGTGACCTCGTACACGCGCGTCATCGATTACGGCGCGAATGCCTCGCGCGAGGACTTCACGCGCCGGCGCGGCAGCTATCCCATGCGCGGCGGCGGCGCCCCGTTCGACGGCGACCAGCGCGTCGTGCAGGTCGTGAGCGACGGCGTCGCGTGGAACCTGCAGGGCGAGAAGCCCGTGCCGCCGGGGCGGCTGTATCTGGAGCTGGCGCCGCACAGCGACGTGCGGCAGCTCGAGATCATCCTTTCGCCGCACGGCTTCCTCAAGGCGGCGATGGCGGCCAAGGACGTCCGCGTGCTGTCGACGCCGATCGTCGGGCCGACCAACGACGGCCTCACCGGCAACGGCCGCCGCGCCACGCTCGTGACGTTCACCGCGCTCGGCAAGTACAAGGTCGTCGGCACGATCAACGACCAGAACCTCGTGGAGCTCACCACGACCTGGATTCCGACCGCGGTCTACGGCGACACGCTCTACGAGGTCCGGCACCTCGACTACGAGGATTTCGGCGGCGTGAAGTTCCCGACGCGGATCCACGTGCACCAGGGCGATCCGGTGTTCAACCCGGCGCACAACATGATGGAGATCCGGGTGAACAACGTGCAGACCAACGTGGCGGTGCCGGCGATGCCCGTACCGGAGGAGATCCGCAAAGGGCCGGCCGCCCCGCCGGTGCGCGCCGAGGCGACGAAGCTGGCCGATGGCGTGTGGCTCATTGCGGGCGGGTCGCACCACAGCGTCGCGGTGGAGTTCAACGATCACATTGCCATGATCGAGGCGCCGCTCGGCGAGGAGCGGTCGATCGCGGTGCTCGAGGCCACCGCGAAGGTGATCCCGAACAAGCCGGTCCGCTACATCATCAACACGCACCACCACTTCGATCACTCCAGCGGACTGCGGACCTACGTGGCCATGGGATCGACGCTGGTGACGCACCGCGACAACGCCGACTTCTATGAGAAGGTGATGTTCGCGCCGCTCCCGCGGACGGTGATGCCCGATCGGCTGTCGCAGTTCTACCCCAACTTCACCGCGAGCCGGCGGCCGGTGCCGATCGAGCGCGTCAACCAGAAGTACGTGCTGAGCGACGGCAATCAGATCCTGGAGCTCTATCCGATGCTCGGGTCCACGCACATCGGACCGATGCTCCTCGCGTACCTGCCGAAGCAGAAGATTCTGGTCAACGCGGACATGTATACGCCGCCCGCGCCGGGCGCGCAGGTGCCGTCACAGGCGATGCAGGGCGTGGCGGCGCTCGCGCAGAACATCCAGCGCCTGCGGCTCGACGTCGCCACGCACGCGACGCTGCACGGCAACTCGCCCTCGCCCAACGAGGCGTTCCTCAAGCTGGCGGCGATGGCGAAGAGCGGGACGAATTAACGGACAAACCACGAAGACACGACGATCACGAAGGTCGACAACAGTTGATTCGTGATCGTCGTGCCCTTCGCGGTTTCATTTCCAGGCTGCGTAGACGGGCGGCCCGACGAGAAACGCCGGGTTCGCCCCCTTGCGCGGCCGGAACTTCTGCACGCGCCCGCCGCCCACCTCCGCCACATACAGGTTGCCTTCCTGATCCGTGCTCGCCCCGTGCATGTTGAAGAACGCGCCGGGGAAGTCGCCGAGCACGCCCCACGAGTAGAGCAGACGTCCGTTGAGGTTCCACTTCGCGATGCGCGCCGTGGTATCGGTGAAGCCCCAGATGCCCGATCGATCCGGCGGGATGATGAGGAACTGCAGGTTCGTCTGCGTGCCGACCGGCCACTGGTCGATCGGCTTGCCCGTGTCGCCGTCGAGCACCTGCATGCGCCGGTTGGACCGATCGCTCACATAGACCCGCCGCGTCACCGGATCTGCGGCGATCCCGTGCACGGTGTTGAAGTAGCCGAGCCGCGTCTCGCGGCCGCCGGGCTGCCCCGGCTCGCCTGAGCTCCAGAGGAACTTGCCATCCTTGTCGAACTTCACCACGCGGTTGCCGTTGTAGCCGTCGGACACGAAGAAGCTGCCGTCGGGCAGCCACGACATGAACGTCGGCCGGTTGAAGTGCGTGGCATCGGCGCCCTTCTGATTCGGCGTCCCGATCGTCTGCACGATCTGCTTGCCGTCGTGGGTGAACTTGAAGATCGCATGGCTGTGGTCATCGACCACCCAGACGTGCTTCTGCGGATCGTACGGGCTGATGTACACCGCATGCGGACGACGCATCATCTTGTCCCACTGCGTCCACTGATCGACGATGTCGCCCGCAGCGTTGAAGGCGACGATCGTGTGCTCCCAGCGCGCGTCGATCCCCATGCGTCCGCGCCACGCCTGCTTGGGATCGTCGGGATCCTGGCCCGGACCGCCGGCACCGGGCGGGCTCGAGGCCGGACCCTGCGACGCGTTGCGGAACGGGGCCTGTCCGACCGGAAAGGAGAGGCTCGGTCCAATCTCGGGGATCGGGCGTGCCGCGGGCCGCGGCATGTCCGGCAGCTCGCCGCGCGTCACGATGAAGACGCGGTTCGGGCTTTCCGCGAAGACGCCCTGCACCGAGCCCCACGTCCAGCCCGTGTGGCCCGGAAGCATCGAGAGCGGCTTGGGCCAGTTCGGCACCACCTCATAGGGGCCGGTGATGTCGAGGCCGCCGCGCTCACCCGGCACTGCGGCGAAACCGGCATTTGGCTGAGCCTGCCCCTGCACGGAGGCGGTCTCGGTGCCGACGAGCAGTCCGGCGGCAAAGGTGGCGGCCAGGCCGCCCAGGAACACGGTCTTGGTGTGTGCGATCATGGGGTTCCTCTTCGTAGAATGGCTGTGGGCTAGGCTACACTACGCCTCAGCGCTTCGGGTAACTGCTGTTTTTATGAGGAATACCATGCGCCGTTTTCTGCTCCTCCTGTCGCTCGTCGTACTTTCGGCGGCTGTCACGGCCCAGCAGCCACAGCAGCCGCCCGCACAGCCGGCGCCGGCAGGCCAGCAGCCCGGCGTGACGTTCCGCGCCGAGACGAACTTCGTCGAGGTCCACGCCATCGTTACCGATCAGAAGACGGGGGCGTTCGTCGGGAACCTGACGCAGGCGGACTTCGAGATCTACGAGGACGGCCGCCTGCAGGCGCCCATCGTCTTCTCGCTCGTCGACGTGCCGATCGAGCGGCCGTTCACGCCGGCGAACGCGTCGGCGCCGGTCGAGCCGGACGTCAGAGCGACCACGCGCAACTTCGACGGCCGCATCTACGTGCTGATCATGGACGACCTGCACACCTATGTGACGCGCACGAACAACGTGCGTGAGATCGCCAAGCGCTTCATCGACCAGTATCTGGGCGTGAACGACCTCGCCGCGGTGATCTTCACGAGCGGCCGGCAGGAGTCGGGGCAGGAGCTGACGAACAACCGCGCCCTGCTGAAGGCCGCGATCGATCGGCTGCAGGGGCTCAAGCTCCCCTCGGCTGGCGCGGAGCGGCTGGCCATTCACCTGCGCGAGTCGGGGTTCCAGGACTCGAGCGGCGACGAGCAGCAGGGGCAGGCGAACCGATCGCCCGAGGGGCTCCAGCGCGCCCAGTCGATCCGCGATCCGTATGACGAGCAGCGCGCCTTCAACGCGCGCCGGGCGTTCGACGCGATCCAGAACGTGTCGCGCTGGCTGGCGGACGTGCAGGGGCGCCGCAAGGCGCTGCTGCTGTTCAGCGAAGGGTTCGACTACGACATCTATCAGCCGTTCTGGATCGCGCGGAACAGCGATCTGATCATCACCGAGGCGCGCGAGGCGGTGGCCGCAGCGCAGCGCGCCAACGTCAACGTGTACGGGATCGATCCGCGCGGGATGAGCACGTTTCCGGAGCTCGTCGACATCAGCGGACGGTCGGACTATCCGCAGCTCGAGTACGGCAACTTCCGCGGGCAGCTCCGGGAGCTGCTGCTGGCGCAGGAGAGTCTCATCTCGCTCTCGGAGGAGACTGGCGGCCTGGCGATCGTGAACTCGGGCGATCTGGCGGGGGGCCTGGGCCGCATCGTGCTCGACAACAGCCGGTACTACCTGCTCGGCTACTACAGCGACTCGACCAAGTGGTCGCGCAACAAGTTCCTGAACATCGAGGTGAAGGTGAAGCGGCCCGGCGTCGAGGTGCGCGCGCGCAAGGGGTATCTCCCGCCCGACGCGCGCGCGATCGAGCGGGCGCGCGAGGCCGACGTCGAGGCGGGTACCTCGCCCGCGCTGCGCGCGGCGTTGAGCAAACCGGTGCCGGTCGGCGAGCTGCCGCTCCGCGCGTTTGCCGGTCCGCTGCGCAGCGCCGACAACAAGGGGCAGGTGCTCATCTCGGTGGAGATCGACGGATCGGGCCTCAAGTATCAGGAGCGCAACGGCCGGTTTGCGGAGTCGGTCGAAGTGTCGATCGTCGCGGCCGACGAGCGCGCGCGCGTGCAGGGCGGCGACCGCCAGACGTTCAACCTCAATCTGATGCCCGAGACGCGCGAGCGCGTGAACCGCTCCGGCGTCCGGTTGATCTCGCAGGTCACGGTGCCGCCCGGACGCTATCAGATCCGGATCGGCGCGCAGGAGGCGACCGGCGGGGCCGTCGGCACGCTGCCGTACGACGTCGAGGTGCCCGACTACGCCAGGACGCCGTTCTCGATGAGCGGCCTGTTCATCACGTCGTCGGTCTCGGGCGCCGTGCCGACCGGCAGCACCGAGACCGACTGGAACGGCCTGCTGCCGGCGCCGCCGGTGGCGACGCGGACGTTTTCGCCGGGCGAGACGCTCACGTGGTTTGCCGAGGTGTACGACAACTCGACCGACCAGCCGCACGCCGTCAACTACACGAGCACGATTGCCGACGCCCGCGACGGGCGGACGATCGTGCAGGCGCGCGACAACCGCGTCGTGCAGCGCCGCGGCCAGGGGCATGGGTTCACGACGGACTATCCGCTGCGCGACCTGAAGCCGGGCATGTACGTGCTGCGCGTCGAGGCGGCAGCGACGATGGGCAATCATGTCGCGCGCCGCGAGGTCCTCTTTGAGGTGAAATAGGAAAACGGGGTCGGAGGTCATTTTTCGAGGACGGTCGAAGGAGTACCTGGCCATTTCGACTGTCCTCGAAAAATGACCTCCGACCCCATTAATCTCTATGCCAGCCTACTGGGTCGCCCGCGCCAAGATCACTGATCCCGTTCAGTACAAGAAATACACCGACCGGATTCCCCCCATCATGCAGCGCTACGGCGGCAAGGTGCTCGCCCGCGGCGGCCGCTTTCAAATCCTCGAGGGCCCCGACACCTTCCACCGTTTCGTCGTGATCGAGTTCCCCACGCTCGAGCAGGGCGTCGCCTGCTTCGAATCCCGCGAGTACCAGGAGGCCGCCGCGTTCCGCCGCGCCGGCGGCGGCGTCGTCGAGCTCATCATGGTCGACGCCGGCGACGCGACCACATAGTTGGTAGCTGGTAGTCGGTGGTTGGTAGCCGGAGGCCTTCAGGCCTCCGGTTTTCTGTGTACGTGGCGTCCGGCTTCAGCCGAGCTTTCGCCCGGACCAACCCGATCCGGACACTACGTACTACGGCAGGTGCTCGAGGTCGCGATTGTTCTCGCAGACGTTCTCAAACAGCTCGGTACCGGTCTGGAGTATCACCGGCAGCGTGACGGCCCACGGCCGCGTGTACGCCTTCGGATCGTCAATGGTGATCTGCATGTCCATGTGGCCGAAATCGCGGCGGCGAAAGCGCTCGGTGACGCGCAGCGCCTCGGTCGTCGGGTTTCCCCGCTGATCGAGCCACGCCTTCCCGTTGAAGCCGGTCGTCTCGACCATGAGCGTGTCGCCTTCCCAGCGGCCGACGGAGTACCCCATCCAGGACGGGTTGGGATCGCGAACAGGCTCGCGGCCATCCATGAAAATCTGTCGCCAGAGATTGCCCGATTCGTACAGAATCACGATGACTCCATCGGACTGGACGATCTTCCAGGGCGGCGGCACGACGTTGATCCGCGGCACCCCTGCCGGCAGACAGTTCGCTGTCGGATTCTCGCGCTCGCGCGCCCCGCCCGCGCGCTCGTCGACGAGTGCCTTTGCCCACGGTGCATAGGGCACCTCGCCCGGTTTGAGATCCGCCGCCAGGTTCTGGACGTACCGGCCGGCCGGCCCCGCCCACAGGCCCGACAGATCGGGCTTACCGTTCGGCAGCCGCGGCGCGGGCGCGGAGAGATTCGGTGTGCCGTCGGTCGTTCGCGGCGCCGTCTCAGGGATCTTCGTCCACTGCGCCCAGGCAGGCGCAGACCAGAGCGCAAGGAGCGCGATGCTTGACGCCAAACTGCGGATCGATAGGACGGGCGTATGCATGACGGCCTCGCGATTGCCGCAGAGTATACGCCCGTACATGACGAAGGCGGGTCTGCCGCGTCTCGACGATTTGCGCGACGAGCCCCGGCCTACACCGCTGCTAGACGACCGCCGCCTGCAGGACGCTCGCGGCGATCGCCTTGAACTCCTCGGTGGTCAGCAGGTCCTTCTTCTCGAACGACTTCTGCTTCACGGCCAGGAGCATCTGCATCTTCTGTTCGTCGGTCGCCTGGACGGCCAGCTTCTCGCACCACTCGTCCATCGACGGCGGACCGCTGTTCTTGCCGAGCACGATGTTCACCGGCGTCTGCCCGACCAGCTCCGGCGCAAACGGCACGTACTCGAGCGGATGCTCCTTGCGCGCCAGGCGAATCCACCCCGCGATGATCCCCGACTCCACCTCGTACAGCTTGTCGCCGACGATCGGCCGGTTCGGCGGCTGCGTGACGCGCGCGAGATCCATGACGAACTTCGAGACCTCGCAGAACGTCTCGGTCCTGATCCCGAGGTCGACGCCGTAGAGGCACTTCAGCGCCAGGACGACGTCCTCCATCGGCACGTTGCCGGCGCGCTCGCCGAGGCCGGTGACGGTCGTGTGCGCGACGGTGGCGCCCGCAGCGAGCGCCGCAATCGTGTTGGCGACGCCGAGGCCGAAGTCCTGGTGCCCGTGAATCTCCACCGGCTTCTTCAGGCGCTCGATGACCTTCTTCACGGCGTAGCCAATCGCGCCCGGCGCCGTGCCGCCGACGGTGTCGGCCATTGTCAGCGCGTCCATGTGCCCTTCGGTCGCCACCTGCTCCACGATGTCGAGGAAACGGCTGAGCTCGGTGCGCGTCGCGTCGATCGTGAAGAAGACGGTGTAGAGCCCGGCTTCCTTGGCCGCCCGCGTCGTCTCGATCGAGGCCTTCAGCGCGCGCTCGAACGGCCAGCCGTACGCGTTCTTGACCATGTGATCGCTGACCGGAATCTCGATCACGATGCCCGAGCAGCCGCACTCCTTGATGACCTTGACCTCCGACGGAATACAGCGCGCGAAGCCGAGGATCTCCGCCTTGAGCCCGAACGCCGCGATGTCGGCGATGGCCGCCCGATCCTGCGGCGACACGGCCGGCATCCCCGCCTCGATGCGGTGGACGCCGAGCGCGTCGAGCTTCTTGGCGATGGCCACCTTCTCCTCCCGGCGGAACACGACCGCCGTCTGCTGTTCGCCGTCCCGCAGGGTGACGTCGTGAATCTTGATGTTGGGGAGGAAGCCGTTCTGCGTCGTCACCTCGGGCAGATAGTTCCACGGGCTGACGAACCACTTGTCCGTTTTCCAGGGTTCTTGCATGTCGCCTCCGAGCAGAAGTTCCGGACCGATCAAAATTCGATGTTACTTCGCGGCCGCGAAGCCCAGCAAGAGCGCCGGCCGTGTATGGTACGATTTCCCCTGGAGAATGCCCGGAATCCGCTTCACGCTGAACGGCGCGCCAACCGAGGCCTCGTACGAACCGGGGATGCACCTGCTCGAGGTGCTGCGCGAGGAGTGCGGCGTCGTCTCGGCCAAGAACGGCTGCGCGCCCGAAGGCGCGTGCGGCTGCTGCCTCGTGATGATCGACGGCCGTCCGGCGCTCTCGTGCCTGCGCAAGCCC
>JACPCS010000097.1 GCA_016184455.1 Acidobacteriota bacterium | reverse complement strand
GGCGCTCGGCCGCCGCGGCGCCCGCCGGCTCGTTGACGTCGACGATGAGGGCACGTCCGCCGGCGGCGAGGACCATCTCCACGGTCGCGAGCCCGAGGCCCGAGGCGCCGCCGGTGACCATCACGGTGCGGCCGCTGAGCTGCATTTCGATTCGATTCTAGGAGAAAAGAGCCGGCTGAAAGCCGGCCCCTCGCATTCGACTACCAGCTACCGACTACCAGCTACCGGCTAGACGGTCGGCTTGTGCACCAGCTCGGCGACCTCCTGCTTCTTCCGGCCCGCGCCGAGCCCCTGGATCTGAAGCGTCGGCTGCTCTTTGAGCACCTGCTGCCGGTAGAGCCGCTCCATCTCCTCGTGATACATCTGCTCCTCGGGCGTGAGCTGCTTCTTGCGCGCCTGGAGCTTCTCCTCGCGCGCGTTCTTCGCCACACCGAGCTTGTCGAGATCCGTCTGCCGCCCGGCTTCGACCGCCGCCTGGTTGAGCACGAGCGAGTGGTCGCGGCTCGGCAGCGGCACCTGCTTGTTGCCGGCAAAGATCTCATGGCGGCCGTGCTCTTCGTACCACTTCGTGAGCGTCGCCGTCATGTGCATCTTCTCGATGATGTTCCGCCAGCCGATGCCCGTGTTGTAGGCGCAGAAGGAGATCTCGCCCTGCTGCGTCGCATACGGGATGATGCACATCTCGGTGCGGCGGAAGTCGTAGTTGAAGAGATCCTGGAACCACATGCCCGCGATGAACAGGAAGTTCCAGCGATCGGCCCGCCGCTTCTCGATGTCCTCCTGCGTGCGGCTGCCTTCCACGCGGCCGTACTTGCCGTGCCGCGCGGACGTGGTGGCGCCAAACGTCTTGTCGAACTTCTTCAGCAGGTCGGAGACGCGGAAGTGCGTCGGCGCCTTGAACGGGTCGTAGTTCCGCATCAGCGCCAGCGCCATCCCGGCGATCGAGAGGAACCGCCCGCGCGCGGCGTCGTTGACGAGCGCGACGTCCTTCGCCAGCTGCTCGGCCCTGAGGAATGCGGTCACCGGCACCGCTTCCTTCGTCTCCTTGTCGATCATCACCGCCATCCCGATGCCACAGTTCGGATGGCATCCGCACGTGAGCTGGCCCCAGGCGGTCTCCGGGCCATGGACCAGGTCCGCCCAGTCGGTGAAGGTCGACATGAACGAGATGGGGAACCAGTCGCGCGTCGGTTCGCCGATGCCGGTCTGCTTCTTCACGTCGTGCGCCAGGTGCGACAGCGTGTAGCGCTGCGCCTTGCGCCGCTCCGGCGTGATCTCCTCGTCGCGGCCGGTGAAGGAGACCGGCTGGAACGACAGGAAGTTGATCCGCCTCGGGTTGTCGAGCGCGAACTCGATGACGCGGCCGACCTGCTCGTTGTTCACGCCGTTGACGATGGTGATGACCGGGACGATGTCGACGCCGGCGTTGTGGAGGTTCTCGATGGCGCGGAGCTTGACGTCGAAGAGATTGCCGACGCGTCGGTGCGAGTTGGCCGCGTTGCCGATGCCGTCGAACTGCAGGTACGCGTAGCGGAGGCCGGCCTCGGCCGCCGCCTTGGCGAACTCGGCGCTCTTGGCGAACTCGATGCCGTTGGTCGCCGCCTGCACGCTGTTGTAGCCGACCTTCCGCGCGTACCGAACCGCGTCGAGGAAGTGCGGCGACATCGTCGGCTCGCCGCCGGAGAACTGCACCGACATCTGGCGCCGCGGCTTGATGCTGATCGCGTTGTCGAGGACCTGCGTGATGTCCTCCCAGGAGAGCTCGTGGACGAAGCCCACCTGGTTCGCGTCCATGAAGCACGGGTCGCACATCATGTTGCAGCGGTTCGTCAGGTCGACGGTGAGCACCGACCCGCGGCCGTGGAGAATCGTCGAGCTGCCGTGGTTGTGCAGCGTCTCGTCGTGGTGTGCGCGGATGTCGCGGCCCGGGAAGACTTCTTCCAGGTGCTTGAAGAACGCCGGATCGATCGCCATCACGTCCTCGAAGTGGCCGTGGATGGGGCAGTCCTTCTCCATGACGATCGTCCCGTCCTTCTCGCGGATGGTCGCCTCGATTTCGCCGACCTTCTCGTTGAGGAGCACGGAGACGTCCTTCTTGCCGTCGAGGATCTCCTGGCGCGCCTCGCGGACGCAGGTGGGGCAGAGCGAATCGGTCTGCCGCGGCCAGCCCAGCGGCGGCTTCGTCTTCTGCCACGATTTGAGGAGCGGCTTGTCCGACCAGCGGGGCGTGAACGAGGGGTTCTGATGGATCCGGTTGGCGGTGGCCAGTACGTGCCAGAGGCCGTTGGCCGCAATCGACATCCCCTTTTCCACGTACTTCATCGGCGCGTGCATCAAGCGTCTCCTTGTCGTGTGTTCAATCCGCACATTGTAGGGAGCAGATCCGCAAAATCGGCCCAAATTTCAGCGTATTGGCGCTGGAGGCGGGTGGGCGGGCAACCCGAAGGGGTCAGGTGTCAGGGGGTCAGCAGTCAGCCGGCCCTGATTCCTCCTGAGCCCGGACCCCCGCCCCCTGATCCTTAGAATGATTGAAACAGATTGAATCGCTCAGAACATTGTATTTCCCTTATGAGTCTGGCGATCGTATAAGGATCCGACCATGTCGCGCGCTCCCGACCCGACACGGCCTCACGCGCACCCCTCGACATCGCTCGGGGTGGCGCTGACTCCGCCCGAGCGCCAAGGGCTCTTCGATCCGCGCGCCGAGCACGACGCGTGCGGCGTCGGGTTCGTCGTCCACACGAAGGGCCATCGCTCGCACGACATCGTCCGCAAGGCGATGACCGTGCTCATCAACCTGGAGCACCGCGGCGCGTGCGGGTGTGAGGCGAACACCGGTGACGGCGCGGGCATTCTCGTGCAGATGCCGGACACGTTCCTGCGGAAGGTGGCGCCGTGCACGCTGCCGCCCGCGGGCGCCTATGGTGCGGGGCTCGTCTTGCTGCCGCGCGACGCCCGCGACCGCGACGCGGTGAAGGATTTCATCGCGCGCGTGATCGACGAGGAAGGGCAGCGGCTGCTCGGCTGGCGCGAGGTCCCGACCGACAACAGCTTGATCGGCGACAGCGCCAAAGCGACGCAGCCGGTATTTCAGCAGGTGTTCATCGGCCTTTCGCCGGAGGTCGTCGGGGGCGACTTGTCCGCCGAAGCGCGCAGCGCGAAGGCGGAGCGCACGCTGTACGTCATCCGCAAGCGGATCGAGCACGGTGCCGACCGGCTCGACGTCAGCGCGCTGTCGCGCCGCTGCTTCTACATCGTCAGCCTCTCGTCGAAGACGCTGATCTACAAAGGAATGCTCACCGCGCGTCAACTCGAGCCGATGTTCCCCGACATCACCGATCCGGACCTCGAGTCGGCGCTCGCGCTCGTGCACCAGCGGTTCAGCACGAACACGTTTCCGTCGTGGCCGCTCGCGCACCCATACCGCTACATCGCGCACAACGGCGAGATCAACACGCTGCGCGGCAACATCAACTGGATGCGCGCGCGCGAAGGGCTGCTCCAGAGCGGCCTGTTCGGCGACGACCTGAAGAAGCTGCTGCCGGTCGTCCGGGAGGGCGGGAGCGACACGGCGACCTTCGACAACGTGCTCGAGTTCCTCGTGATGACGGGCCGCTCGCTGCCGCACGCCATCCTGATGATGATTCCGGAGCCGTGGGCCAATCACGAGAGCATGAACGACGGCCGGAAGGCGTTCTACCAGTACCACGCCTCGCTGATGGAGCCGTGGGACGGCCCGGCGTCGATCGCCTTCACCGACGGCACCGTGATTGGCGCCGTGCTCGATCGCAACGGGCTGCGTCCGTCGCGCTACTACGTCACGAAGGACGACCTCGTGATCATGGCGTCCGAGGTCGGCGTGCTCGACGTGCCGCCCGAGCAGGTGCTCGTGAAGGAGCGGCTGCACCCGGGCCGCATCTTCCTGGTCGACACCTCCAAGGGCCGGATCATCGACGACGAGGAGATCAAGCGCGAGCTGGCGGCGCAGCATCCGTATCGGCAGTGGCTCGACGCCCATCTCGTCGATATCGACGATCTGCCGGCGGCGGAAGCCGAGCGGCCCGAGCACGAGTCGGTGCTGCAGCGGCAGCAGGCGTTCGGCTACACACAGGAGGATCTGCGCCTGATCCTCGGGCCCATGGCGCAGCAGGGCGAGGAGCCTATCGGGTCGATGGGGACCGACACGGCGCTCGCGGTGCTCTCGCAGAAGCCGCGGCTGCTGTTCGACTACTTCAAGCAGCTCTTCGCGCAGGTGACGAACCCGCCGCTCGACGCGATCCGGGAAGAGCTCGTCACCGACATGGGATCGACGATCGGCCCGGAGCGGAACCTGCTCGAGCCCGAGCCCGAGTCGTGCCGGCAGATCAACATCACGTACCCGATCATCCACAACGAGCACGTGGCGAAGCTGCGCCACCTGCCGGTCGATTCGCCGTTCAAGTCGACCACGCTGTCGCTGCTGTTCGACGTGCCCGACACGACGGTCCGCGAAGCGGACCGTCTAGGCAGCGCTGCTCGTCGGGTCGCCTCGCGACCCGACCTGGCGAAGTCGGGTCCCGGGCAGGACGGGGCGGGGCTGGAGCAGGCGATGGAGGATCTGCGCCGCCGCGCGAGCCAGGCGGTGGCTGACGGCTACACGATTCTGATCCTCTCGGACCGCGGGATCGGGCCGCGGCAGGCGCCGATTCCAAGTCTGCTGGCGACGGCAGGCGTGCACCATCACCTCGTGCGCGAGGGCACCCGCACGCGCTGCGCGCTCGTCGTCGAGTGCGGGGACGCGCGCGAGGTCCACCACGTCTCGCTGCTCCTCGGCTACGGCGCCGGCGTGGTCAACCCGTACGTCGCGTTCGAGACGATCGACGACATGATCCGCCAGGGGATGCTCCTCAAGGTGATGTCGAAGATGGGGATCTCGACGCTGCAGAGCTACTGCGGCGCGCAGATCTTCGAGGCGATCGGCCTGAGCCAGGCGCTCGTCGACACGTACTTCACGCACACGACCTCACGGATCAGCGGCGTCGGCATCGCCGTCATCGCGAAGGAAGTCTGCCTCCGGCACGAGAAGGCGTACGGTCCCAGGCCGGCCGGCCCGGTGGAGCTCGAGCCGGGCGGCGAGTACCAGTGGCGGCGCGGCGGCGAGTACCACCTGTTCAATCCGGAGACGGTCTACAAGCTCCAGCACGCGACACGCAGCGGGCAGTACACGATCTTCAAGGAATACACGCGCCTCGTCGACGATCAGAACGTGAGGCGCGCGACGCTGCGAGGCCTCTTCACGCTGAAGCCGGCCGGTCCGCCGGTGCCGATCGACGACGTGGAGCCGATCGAGTCGATCGTGAAACGGTTTGCGACGGGCGCGATGTCGTACGGCTCGATCAGCCAGGAAGCGCACGAGACGCTGGCGATCGCGATGAACCGCATCGGCGGCAGGTCGAACACCGGCGAGGGCGGGGAAGACCCCGCGCGGTACATCCCCGACGCGAACGGCGACTCGCGCCGGAGCGCCGTCAAGCAGGTGGCGTCCGCGCGCTTCGGCGTGACGAGCGAGTACCTCGTCAACGCCGACGACCTGCAGATCAAGATGGCGCAGGGCGCCAAGCCGGGTGAGGGCGGGCAGCTCCCCGGTGCGAAGGTCTACCCGTGGATTGCGAAGACGCGGTACGCGACGCCGTACGTCGGCCTGATCTCCCCGCCGCCGCACCACGACATCTATTCGATCGAGGACCTGGCGCAGCTCATCTACGACCTGAAGAACTCGAACCCAAGGGCGCGCATCCACGTGAAGCTGGTGGCCGAAGGCGGCGTCGGCACGGTCGCTGCGGGCGTCGCCAAGGCGCACTCGGACGTCGTGCTCATCTCGGGGCACGACGGCGGCACCGGGGCGTCGCCGCTCACGAGCATCAAGCACGGCGGCACGCCGTGGGAGCTGGGGCTCGCCGAGACGCAGCAGGTGCTCGTGCTCAACAAGCTGCGCGACCGCATCGTCGTGCAGGTCGACGGCCAGATGAAGACGGGCCGCGACGTGGTCATTGCCGCGCTGCTCGGCGCCGAGGAATACGGCTTCGCCACCGCGCCGCTCGTCGTCATGGGCTGCGTGATGATGCGCGTGTGCCATCTGAACACGTGCCCGGTCGGCATCGCGACGCAGGACCCGGAGTTGCGCAGGAAGTTCGACGGGAAGCCCGAGTTCGTGCAGACCTTCTTCCGGTTCATCGCGCAGGAAGTGCGCGAGCTGATGGCGGAGCTCGGCTTCCGGACGATCGACGAGATGATCGGACGCGCCGACTGCCTCGACGTCGAAGACGCGGTCGACCACTGGAAGGCGAACGGCCTCGACCTGCGGCCGCTCCTGCACATGCCGGATCTGCCGGCCAGCGTGGCGCGGCGCAAAGTCCGCGAGCAGGACCACGGCATCGAGCGCGCGTACGACAACGAGCTCGTCGCACGCTGCCGTCCGGCGCTCGAGCGTCAGACGCCGGTCGAATTCACCTCGTTCATCCGGAACTCGGACCGCACCGTCGGGACGATCCTCGGCTACGAAGTGACGAAGCGGTACGGGGCCATGGGGCTGCCGGAGGATACGATCCGGATGACGTTCCACGGCTCGGCCGGACAGAGCTTCGGCGCGTTCCTGCCGCGCGGCATCACGATGACGCTCATCGGCGATGCCAACGACTACTTCGGCAAGGGGCTGTCGGGCGGGCGGCTCATCGCGTATCCGCCGCTGCGGTCGACGTTCCGGACCGAGGAGAACATCATTCTCGGCAACGTCACCTTCTACGGCGCCACCGGCGGCGACGCCTACATCAGCGGCGTCGCGGGCGAGCGCTTCTGCGTCCGCAACAGCGGCGCGACCGTCGTCGTCGAGGGCGTCGGCGACCACGGGTGCGAGTACATGACGGGCGGCAGAGCGCTCATCCTCGGGCGTACCGGACGGAACTTCGCCGCAGGTATGAGCGGAGGGATCGCGTACGTCCTGGACATCGACGGCCGGTTCGAGCGGCGGTGCAACCACGAGATGGTCGACCTCGAGCCGCTCGTCGACGTCGAGGACCTCACGTTCGTGCACGTGGCGCTCATGAAGCACGTCACGTACACGGGCAGCCGGTACGCGGCGCGCCTGCTCGAGGAGTGGCCGACGCTCCAGCGGCGGATCGTGAAGGTGATGCCGCGCGAGTACAAGCGGGCGCTCGCGGCCGAGGCGGCGCGCGCCGCGACGTCGTCGGCCGTGGCCTCGGTGGCCGCGGGGGCATATGTGGCCTCGCCCGGATCGAACAGCTCGGTCGAACTCCGTTAGCGTCCCCATGGGTAAGGCCACCGGTTTCATCGAGATCAAGCGGAAGAAGCATCCAACGCGGCCCGTGGACGAGCGGATCCGCGACTGGCGCGAGGTCTATCTGCCGTCGGCCGTCGAGGATCTGCAGGCGCAGGGTGCCCGATGCATGGACTGCGGCATCCCGTTCTGCCATCAGGGGTGCCCGCTCGGCAATCTGATTCCCGACTGGAACGACCTGGTCTACCGCGATCGGTGGCGGACGGCGATCGATCGGCTCCATGCGACCAACAACTTTCCGGAGTTCACGGGCCGCCTGTGCCCTGCGCCGTGCGAGGGGTCGTGCGTGCTCGGCATCAACGACGACCCGGTCACGATCAAGGACATCGAGGTCGCCATCATCGATCGCGCGTACGAGGAAGGGTGGGTCACGCCGCAGCCGCCGGCGCGGCGAACGGGCAAGACGGTCGCGGTCATCGGCTCAGGGCCGGCCGGTCTGGCGGCGGCCGACCAGCTCAATCGGGCCGGACATGCGGTGACGGTGTTCGAGCGGTCGGATCGCATCGGCGGGCTGCTGCGCTACGGCATCCCGGAGTTCAAGATGGAGAAGCGCGTGCTCGACCGGCGCCTGGCCGTCATGGCGGCCGAGGGCGTGACGTTCCGGCCGGGCGTCGACGTCGGCACGGACGTGCCGTTGAGCCGGCTGCGCTCGGAGTACGACGCCGTGCTGCTGGCGGCCGGCGCCGGCTGGCCGCGCGATCTGCCCGTGCCGGGACGGGAGCTGCAGGGGATCCACTTCGCGATGGAATACCTCCCCCTGCAGAACAGGCGGTGCGAGGGCGACCAGGTCCCGGACGACCGGTTCATCACCGCGCACGGCAAGCACGTGATCATCATCGGCGGCGGGGATACCGGCGCCGACTGTCTGGGCACGGCCCACCGCCAGGGCGCGAAGTCGGTGACGCAGCTGGAGCTGCTGCCAAAGCCCCCGCTCGAGCGCGCGCCCGACAATCCGTGGCCGCAGTGGCCGAACATCTTCCGCGTCTCGACCGCGCAGGAGGAGGGCGGCGAGCGTCTCTACGCGGTCTCGACCGAGCGCTTTCTCGGCGACGAGCAGGGGCGCGTCCGCACGCTGCAGGCGGTCAGGGTGGAGATGGTCCGCCGCGACGGCAAGGTGCAGTTCGAGCCGGTCGCCGGCAGCGACTTCGATATTCCCGCGGAGCTCGTCCTGCTGGCAATGGGCTTCCTCGGCCCCGAGCGCGGGCCGCTCGTCACCGAGCTCGGGCTCACGCTGACCGAACGCGGCAACGTCTGGCGCGACGAGCGCTGGATGACGAGCGTGCCCGGCGTCTTCACCGCCGGCGACATGCAGCGCGGACAGTCGCTCATCGTCTGGGCGATCGCCGAGGGGCGCTCAGCCGCCCGCGGCATCGACCAGTACCTGATGGGCGAATCCGCGCTTCCCGCGCCCATCCAATAATCGTTCGGAACGTTCGGAACGTTCGGAACGTTCGGTCGTTCACGTTCGAGCCTCTGGACGATCGGCGAATGATTCAAATGACCCAGATGGCCCGAGCAGAACGATCCGAACGCCCCGAACGCGAACGATCCGAACGGCCCGAACGATCCGAACGACCGAACGGGTATGATCTGACGATGCCGGTTCGCGACGCCCTGATCGTCGGCGCGGGGCCGTCCGGCCTCGCGACCGCCATTGCCGCCAAGCAGCACGATCTCGACTACCTGGTCGTCGAGAAGGGCGTGCTGGTCAACTCGATCTTCCACTTCCCGGTCCACATGGTGTTCTTCACCACGCCGGAGCTGCTGGAGATCGGCGGGCTGCCGCTCGTCACGCCGTTCGACAAGCCGACGCGGCTCGAGGCGCTCCGCTACTATCGCCGGGTCGTCGAGACCTACGGACTGCAGATCTCCTTCCAGGAGCAGGTGATCTCCATCGAGCGGGAGGGCGAGGTCTTTGCGGTGACCACGGCCGACGTCGGCCCGTCGGGCGAGCTTCTCGAGACGCGACGCGCGCGAGAGGCGCGCGCGGTGGTACTCGCCATCGGGTACTACGATCACCCGAACTGCCTCGGCGTGCCGGGCGAGAACCTCCCGCACGTCTCGCACTACTACACCGAGGCGCATCCCTACTATCGGCAGCGCGTCGTGATCGTGGGCGGGAAGAACTCAGCGGCCGAGGCGGCGCTCGAGCTGTTCCGCGCCGGCGCGCACGTCACGCTGGTGCACCGCCGGGCGGAGCTCGGCGCGTCGATCAAGTACTGGTTGCGGCCCGACATCGAGAACCGCATCAAGGAGGGATCGATCGCGGCGCGCTTCGAGACACGCGTGGTGGAGATCACGCCGCACAGCGTGGTCGTCGAGCGCGGGGGCGCCCGCGAGGAGATTCCGGCCGACGCGGTCCTGCTGCTGACCGGCTACCGCCCGGACGTCGCGCTGATGCAGCGCGCCGGCATCTGCTGCGACGAGCGGACGCTGGCGCCGGAGCTCGATCCCGAGACGTTCGAGACGAACGTGCCGAACCTGTTCATTGCCGGCAGCGCCGTGGCGGGACGCAACACCGGATCCATCTTCATCGAGAACGGCCGCTTCCACGGCGATCGCATCGGCAGCGTGCTGGCGGAGCGACTGCGGTAGTTCTCCGTTGCGGTTGTCAGTTGGCAGTTGGTGCTGGCAACTGGCAACTGATAACTGACAACTTCAGTGCACCGACTTCCCGTTCCAGGCGCTGCGGCGGCTCAGCGTCTTCATCTCGAGCAAATCGATGAGGGCGCGGCAGCGGGCGAGGACCCCGTGCTGCTCGAGGAGCGCCTGCCGCTCGAGCGGATCGAACTCGATGTACTGCGCCAGCGCATTGACGAGATCTTCGTCGGCCACGGCCGGCGGAAACCGCGGCTCCGCGCCGGTGCGCTCGAGCGCCGCCGCGAGCAGCGCCTCCAGCCGGTGCCGGTGCCGGCGAAGCTCGCTGCGGTCGTCGCTCGGCACGTCTTCGGACAGCGCATCGATGTGCGCGAGGCGGTACGCCTTGACGTGGTCCTCTCCCGTAATCCGGAACCGCTCGAGACCGCGCAGCACGATGTCGTACCGGCCGTCGCCGAGCGCTTCGGCGTGTGTGATGACGCCCGCGCAGCCGACCGAGAAAACCGGCGGCCGCCCATCGTAATTCGCCTCATAGCCCGGCTGCAGCAGCACCATCCCGATGATCCGGTCGCCTTCCAGTGCGTCGGCGACCATAGCCCGATACCGCGGCTCGAAGATGTGCAGGGGCAGAAAGACGTTCGGAAACAAGACGACGTTCGGCAGCGGAAAAATAGGGATGGTGCCAGGAAGCATGCGGCGGTCAGGACCCTTCCTCCATTAGACCACACCGGGTTTGACAACCCGATCCGACGATGGCATCGTCGTCGGTACGAGGTCGGGCGCCAGAAGAGGAGGGATATGGAGACTCTGCTGGTGCCGCCACCCGTACGCGAGAAACTCGGCGATGCGGGGTCGGATGGTCTTGTGATGATGTTCGCGGAAGCCGATCGAATTGCAGCGGAACGGCTGGACCGGACCATCCGTGAGCTGGACGAGCGATGGGCGCGGCGGAACGCCGACCTGAAGTTCGATCTGCTGAAGTGGAACTTTCTCTTCTGGATCGGCCAGCTCGCCGCGATGACGGCGATTCTGAACCTGATGCTGCGCGGCCTGCGCTGACGACCCCAAGCCCAAAGCCCAAAGCCCAAGGCCCAAGGTCTGAAGCCTAGTGAATGGTTTTCGTCTTCTTGTCCATGTAATCCATCAGCACGTACTGGCCTAGGGTGTAGGGGGTCGTGAAATACGCCTTGCCCCGGCAGATGGCCGCGACCCGCCGCACGAATGCCACGAGATCCGGGTCGCGCGCCAGCATGAACGTGTTGATCATGATCCCGGCCTTCTGGCACGCGCTCACCTCCGCGAACGTTTCCGCGACGATGTAGGGGTCGAGGCCGAAGGCGTTCTTGTAGATCTGACCGTCTGGGCGGGTGAGCGCCGACGGCTTGCCGTCGGTCACCATCACGATCTGCCGCATGTCCTTCTTCTGCCGTTCGAGAATCCGGCGCGCCAGGCGCAGCCCTTCGCGCGTGTTCGTGTAGTACGGGCCGACGCGGACGCGCCCGAGCTGCTTCAGCGGAATCTCCTCGGCCGAGTCGTGGAAGAGGACGGCATGCAGCGAGTCGCCGGGGTACTGCGTGCGAATCAGATGCGAGAGCGCGAGCGCCACGCGCTTGGCCGGCGTGAAGCGGTCCTCCCCGTAGAGAATCATGCTGTGGCTGCAGTCGAGCATGATCACGGTCGCGCAGGAGCTCTGATAGTCGCTCTGCGCGACCATGAGGTCGGGGTAGTCGACATCGATGATCCGGGATCCGGGACCCGGGATCCGGGATCCGGCGGGACCCGGGACGTCGAGGAATCGTCCCTCGGCGTGCAGCCGCTGCACGGCGTTGAGAATCGTGCTGCTCGGATCGAGATTGAGCGTGTCGCCGAACTCGTACGGCTTGGGCGCCGCGACGGTTTCGACGCCGGTCGAGAGGTGCCGTGTGTCGTGCCGTCCCGCGCTGCTCCGGCCGATCGAGCCGAGCAGGTCGCGCAGCGCGCGATAGCCGAGGAAGTCGAGCGCCTTGTCGGTGACCTCGAACTTCACGGGCCCGGCGTCCTCGCCCATGCCGCCGCTGGTGCCGCGCCGCCATTCGCGCTCGTCGTCGAGGTCGGGCGCGGAGGTGATGAAGCCCTCCTCCATCATCCGGTCGATGATCTGCTGGATCAGATCTTCGAGCTGCTGCCGCGCCGACTCCTGATCGCCGTCGGCCGGCTCGCCGAGCAGCTGCTGCAGCGCTTCTTCGGAGAGCACGCCGCCGCTGAAGAGCGCCTCGAGGATCGCGTCGTGCAGCGCCTGCATCGTGCGGTCCTCGTCGCCGGCGGACGGATCGCCCCACGGGCTCCGAAAGCCGCTCGAGAGCAGCATGTCCGACAGCTTCGACACGAGATCGTCGAGATCGATCTCGTCGAGCAGGTCGCCGGTGTATTTCGTGTAGCGATATCTCACCGGACCTCGGTTGGTGGTTGGTGGTTGGTGGTTGGTGGTTCGGTTCGAGGTTCATGACCACGAACCACCAACCACGAACCACCAACCTCAGTTGTAGTACTTCTTCTTGCCCCCCGTCGGCATCGGTGCGTCGACGTTGAACGCGGTCTCGCGGACGGCGGGCCGCCGCACCGGCGTCTCGGCGGCGTGGTAGCCGCGCTCGTCGCTGCGGCTGATCTTCTTCAGCGCGTAGAGCCCCTCGAGGACGAAGTCGACCCCCGCGGCGAGCAGCGGCGACGGCGCCTTCGCGGGAATGCCGGCCGCGTGCGCCAGCTCCACCAGCCCCTGCACCTCGCGCGCCCTCGCGAGCAGCTCCTCGGCGCCGATCGAGTCGGACAGCTGCAGGCTGCCGCCGAGATCGAACCATTCGACGACCTGCCGGGTCTCGAGATGCGCCAGGTATCCGTCGCCAACGGTGGCCACCGCGGCGCGAATGAGCTCGCGCGCGATCGTCTCGGCGCCCTTGAGCTCGCCCTCGTACTCCAGCTCGAACTTGCCGGTGATCGACGGGAGCGCCGCGTACACGTCGGTCACACGCGGTACGGCGACCTCCTCCGCGTTGACCAGCGCCCGGCGCTCGGCGTTCGACAGCACGTTCTCCATGGCGGAAATCGGGAGCCGCTGGCTGACGCCCGACCGCTTGTCGATGCGGCGGTCCTGCCGCGCCTGGAACGCGATCTCCTCGACCACCTCGGCGACGAAGGCCGGCACGTCGGCGCGCAGCCCCGAGCCGTCGCGGCTCAGCCAGGCCTCCTGCGCGGTGATCTTCATCCCCTCGGCGCGTCCGACGGGATAGTGCGTGCGGATCTCGGAGCCGATGCGGTCCTTGAGCGGCGTGATGATCTTGCCGCGCGCGGTGTAGTCCTCGGGATTCGCCGTGAACGCCATCAGCACGTCGAGCGGCAGACGCACCGGGTAGCCCTTAATCTGCACGTCGCCTTCCTGCAGGATGTTGAACAGGCCGACCTGAATCTTGGCCGCGAGGTCGGGCAGCTCGTTGACCGCAAAGATGCCCCGGTTCGCCCGCGGCAGCAGCCCGTAGTGCATGGTCAGCTCGCTCGAGAGCTGCAGGCCGGAGCGCGCCGCCTTGATCGGATCGATGTCGCCCACCATGTCGGCGATCGTCACGTCGGGCGTGGCCAGCTTCTCCACGTAGCGCGCGTCGCGCGCGAGCCAGGCAATGGGCGTGCGGTCGCCGTCCGCCGCGATCTGCGTCCGGCAGGCGGCGCAGATCGGCGCCAGCGGGTCGTCGTTGACCTCGCACCCGGGCATCACCGGGATCTGATCGTCGAGCAGCGTCACGAGCGCGCGCAGCAGGCGGGTCTTCGCCTGCCCGCGCAACCCGAGGAGGATGAAGTTGTGACGCGAGAGCAGCGCGTTGACGAGCTGCGGCACGACCGTGTCGTCGTAGCCGACGATGCCGGGGAACAGGGTCTCGCCGGCGCGCAGCTTGCGGATCAGGTTGTGGCGGGCCTCTTCGTGCACGCTGCGCCGCGGCACGGCACCGCTCTCGACCGAGCGACGGAGCTCACCGAGCGTCGTGATCGCCCTTGGGTTCATAGCCGGATTCTATCAGGCGGCACCCGCCCTACGTACGAATAGACTGGTGCCGGTGAGGTTTTTCGAGCAGGCGGGCCCCCTCGTGTTCGCGCATCGCGGCGGATGCGCGCTCGGTCCGGAAAACACCGTGGCCGCCTTCGACCTCGGGCTCGCGGCGGGCGCCGACGGCCTCGAGTTCGACGTCCATCTCTCAGCCGACGGCCTCGCCGTCGTCCATCATGACGCGACGCTCGATCGCACGACATCGGCCTCGGGTCCCCTGTGTGGACATACGGCCGACGAGCTGGCGCGGATCGACGCGGGCTGCCGCTTCGCCGACCGCGGGGCGTTTCCCTTTCGCAACCAGGGCGTCGGCATCCCCACGCTGGCCGAGGTCCTCCGCCGCTACCCCGACACGCGGATGATCGTCGAGATGAAGGAGGACTCGCGCGAGATGGGCGAGGCGGTGGCCCGCGACGTGCGCCGCGCCGGTGCAGCCGGGCGCGTGTGTGCGGCCGGATACGGCGCGCGCAGCGCCGCGGCGGCGCGGGCGGCGCTGCCGGAGATGGCGTCGAGCGCGTGCCACGCCGAGGTGCGCCTGGCGGTGTACCGCACGTGGGCGCGCTGGCCGCCGCGCAACGTACCATATGGCGGGTACCAGGTCCCCGAGCACAACGGCGTCCTCCGGATTGTCTCGCCCCGGTTCATCCGCTACGCGCACGACGCGGGGCTCAAGGTCCAGGTGTGGACCGTGGACGAGGAGCGCGACATGCGGCGGCTGCTCGAATGGGGCGTGGACGGGTTGATCAGCAATCGGCCCGACCTTGCAGTGCGTGTGAGAGACTCCTTCAATCGCGTGGGGAGTTGAGAGGTTGGGAGTTGGGAGTTGACGCTGTGAACCCGCCGTCGTTCGAGGATCTCGAGGCCGCGCGGCCGCGCGTGTACGCGCACCTGCGGGCGACGCCCCTCCTGCGGCACCCGCTCCTCGACGAGTGGCTCGGGTGCCGCGTGTGGGTCAAGCACGAGAACCACAATCCGACCGGGTCGTTCAAGATCCGGGGCGGCCTCAATCTGGTCGCGCAGCTCACGGCCGACGAGCGGCGCCGCGGGGTCGTCAGCGCGAGCACGGGCAACCACGGTCAGTCGATGGCCTATGCGTGCCGCGTCCATGGCGTGCCGTGCCGCATCTTCGTGCCGGTACGCAACAATCCCGATAAGAACGCCGCCATGCGCGCACTCGGCGCCGACGTCGTCGAGTACGGCCGCGACTTCGACGAGGCGCGCGAGCGCGTGGAGGCGCTCGCGCCGCGCGAGGGGTGGCGCTACGTGCACTCGGCGAACGAGTCGCACCTGATTGCCGGCGTCGGCACCTACGCGCTCGAAATCCTCGACGAGCTGCCGGACGCCGACTACATCTTCGCGCCGGTCGGCGGCGGAAGCGGTGCGGCGGGCTGCTGCATCGCGCGCACCGGTCGGGGGGCGCGGACGAAGGTCGTTGGCGTCCAGGCGGCGGGCGCCGATGCGTTTGCCCGATCGTGGCGCGGTCCCGCCCGCGTCAGCGCCGAGCGGGTGGCGACGTGTGCCGAGGGGATGGCGACGCGCACGACCTACGACCTGACGTTCTCCATCCTCAAGGCGCAATTGGACGACGTCGTGACGCTCGAGGAGGACGAGCTGCGGGAGGGTGTGCGCGCGGCGCTGCAGTTCACCCACAACCTTGCCGAAGGCGCCGGCGCCGCGCCGCTCGCCGCTGCGCGCAGATGGGCGTCGCGGGTCGCCGGCCGGACGATCGTGTGCGTGATGTCCGGGGGGAACATCGACGCCGCGACTCTCCGATCCGTCTTGTGCTCGCACCCCACCGCGCAAAATCCGCGCGGTGGGGACCCCGAGGGTTGATTGCGACGCGGGAATCGGGCACGATAGCGCCGCCGGGTCCGAAAGGACCCGGCCCACACGTTCTTTCAGGAGGGCTCGATATGCGTCGATTCACCATCTGCCTGACCGCCGCGTCGATTGCCCTGGCGGCCGCCGTGGCCGTCGCGCAGGCGCCGGCGAAGATTGCCACACTGCAGGACCATGCGGCGTTGATGAAGTCGAACGCGCAGGCCAACGGCGCGCTGAACAAGACGCTTGGCTCCGGCGCCTTTGCCGATGCGCGAATGCAGGTCACCACGCTTCGCCAGAATCTGACGACGCTCCAGACGTTCTGGATGGAGCAGAAGAATGCCGACGCGGTCAAGGTCGTGAAGGAAGGCTTGGGCAGGCTGGACGCCCTCGACAAGATGCTCGGGGCGCCGGCACCCGACCAGATGGCCGCGCAGGCGGCGGCCAAGGAATTCGGCGGCAACACGTGCGGCGCGTGCCACAAGATGTTGCGGGAGGGCGACGCTCAAACCGGATTCCGGTTCCAGGCCGGCAAGAGTCCGTTCTAGATCAATTCTTTCGCCTTCCTGAAGACGCTCTCCATCATCCGGGCCGTCAGCTTTCCCGTGTTCGTGTTCTGACGGCTCGGATGGTAGCAGCCGACCAGCGTCGGCGCGGGTGCCGGCGTCCGTACGACGCACCCGTGCGCGAACTGCGGCCGCGGTGAGAGCACGACGCCGCGCTGCCGCAGCAACTGCAGCCACGCATCGAATCCGATCTTCCCGAGCGCAACCACCACGCGCACGCGCCGCAGCTCGGCCACCTCGGCGCCGAGATGATCCAGGCAGCGGCTGATCTCCTCCGGCAGCGGCTTGTTGTCGGGCGGCGCGCAGCGCACCGCCGACAGGATGTACGCATCGTGCAGCCGCAGGCCGTCGGAGGGATCGCGTGAGGTGGCGATGTTCGCAAAGCCGCTGCGATGGAGCGCCGACATCAGGAAGTCCCCTGAACCGTCGCCGGTGAACGGACGCCCCGTGCGGTTCGCGCCGTGCGCGGCGGGCGCGAGCCCGATGAGCAGCAATCGTGCCTCGGGATCGCCGAAGCCCGGCACCGGCTTTCCCCAATAGACGTCATATGAGGATACATGCGTAGCACAGCACCGAAGGACGCGGCCGAGCTGGAAGCGCTCGAAACCCGCGAATGGCTCGAGTCGCTCGACTACGTGCTGCAGTCGGGCGGAGCGGCTCGGGTCGCGAAGCTGCTGCGCGCCCTGGGCGACCACGCCCGCCGCCATGGCGTCCGGCTTCCCTTCACCGCCAACACCCCCTACCTCAACACGATTCCCGCAGCCGAGCAGCCGCCGTTCCCCGGCAGCCGCGAGATCGAACGCCGCATCAAGAGCCTCGTCCGCTGGAACGCGCTGGCGATGGTCGTGCGGGCGAACAAGCTGGAGGAAGGGATCGGCGGCCACATTTCCACCTACGCGTCGGCGGCCACGCTCTACGAAGTCGGCTTCAATCATTTCTTCAAGGGCAAGGGCGAGCGCCACGACGGCGACATCATGTACTTTCAGGGACACGCCGCGCCCGGCATCTACGCACGCGCGTTCGTCGAGGGGCGCATCGGCGCCGACCGCCTCGAGAACTTCCGGCGCGAGCTGAAGCCGGGCGGCGGGCTCTCGTCCTATCCGCACCCGTGGCTGATGCCCGACTTCTGGGAGTTCCCCACGGTCTCGATGGGGCTCGGGCCGATCTGCGCCATCTACCAGGCGCGCTTCATGCGGTACCTCGAGGACCGCGGCCTCAAGAAGCGATCGGATTCGAAGGTCTGGGCGTTTGTCGGCGACGGCGAGACCGACGAGCCCGAGACGCTCGGCGCGATCACGCTGGCCGCTCGCGAAAAGCTCGACAACCTCATCTTCGTCGTCAACTGCAACCTGCAGCGGCTCGACGGCCCGGTGCGCGGCAACGGCCAGATCATCCAGGAGCTCGAGGCGATCTTCCGCGGCGCCGGCTGGAACGTGATCAAGGTGATCTGGGGCAGCGAGTGGGACGCGCTGCTCGAGAAGGATCACGAGGGGCTGCTGGTCAAGCGGATGGGCGAGGTGGTCGACGGCGAGTACCAGAAGTACGCTGTCGAGAGCGGCGCGTACGTGCGGCAGCACTTCTGGGGCGTCGACCCGCGGCTGTTCGAGATGGTGAAGCACCTCTCGGACGAGCAGTTGAAGAAGCTGACGCTCGGCGGCCACGATCCGATCAAGGTCTACGCGGCCTACAAGGCGGCGGTCGAGCAGACGGGCCAGCCGACCGTCATCCTGGCGCGCACGATCAAGGGGTACGGCATCGGCGAAGCGGGTGAGGGGAAGAACATCACGCATCAGCAGAAGAAGCTGAACGAAGGCGAGCTGCGCGCCTTCCGCACCCGGTTCGGCATTCCCATTGCCGACGAACGGGTTGCCGAGGCTCCCTTTTACCGGCCACCCGACAACAGCCCCGAAATCACGTATCTGCGCGAGCGGCGCACGCAGCTGGGCGGCTACGTGCCGCAGCGCGTGGTGCAGGTCGAGCCGCTCAAGACCGAGTCGCTGCCGGAGCTCTTCGCCGAGTTCCACAAGGGAAGCGAGGGGCGCAGGGCGTCGACGACGATGGCGTTCGTGCGGATGCTGGCGAAGCTGCTGCGCGACAAGCAGATTGGCGAGCTGATCGTCCCGATCGTGCCGGACGAGGCGCGCACGTTCGGGATGGAAGCGCTCTTCCGCCAGGTGGGCATCTACTCGCACGTCGGCCAGCTCTACGAACCGGTCGACATGGACACGCTCCTCTATTACAAGGAGGCGACCGAGGGGCAGATTCTGGAAGAGGGGATCACCGAGGCTGGATCGATCTCGTCGTTCATCGCGGCCGGCACGGCGTACGCCACTCACGGGATCAACATGATCCCGTTCTTCATCTACTACTCGATGTTCGGCATGCAGCGGGTGGGCGACCTCGTCTGGGCGGCGGCCGACTCGCGGACCCGTGGGTTCCTGCTCGGCGGCACGGCAGGCCGTACCACGCTGGCGGGCGAGGGGCTGCAGCACCAGGACGGGCACAGCCATCTGGTCTCGCTCGCCGTCCCGAACCTGATCTCCTACGATCCGGCGTTCGCCTTCGAGATCGCCGTCATCATCGAGGACGGCATCCGGCGGATGTACAAGGAAGGCGAGAGCATCTTCTACTACATCACGCTGATGAACGAGCCGTACGACATGCCGGCCATGCCCGAGGGGGTGCGCGAGGGCATCCTGAAGGGGTTGTACCGGCTGCGCGCCGCCGAGCCGAAGCAGGGGCAGCCGCGCGCGCACCTGCTCGGGAGCGGCGCCATCCTCAATGAGGCGATCAAAGCGCAGCAGATCCTCGCAGGCCAGTACAACGTCGCGGCCGACGTCTGGAGCGTGACGAGCTACCAGGAGCTGTACCGCGAGGGGCATGCAGTCGAACGCTGGAACCGGCTGCACCCGGGCGAGAAGCCGCGCGTCCCATACGTGACGCAGTGCCTCGGCGAGGTAGAGGGGGCGATCGTCGCCGCGTCCGACTACGTGAGGGCGCTGCCCGATGCAATCGACCGGTGGCTACCGCGCCGCCTCGTGTCGCTCGGCACCGACGGCTTTGGCCGGAGCGAGAACCGGGCGGCGCTGCGCGACTTCTTCGAGGTCGATGCCCGCCACATCGCGGTGGCGGCGCTCGCCGAGCTGGCCCGCGCCGGCTCGATCGACCCAGGCCTCGTCGGCAAGGCCGTCAAGGATCTCGGCATCAATCCCGAGAAGCCCAATCCTGCAACGACGTAGGCTTTGGGCTTTGGACCCTGGGCTTCAGGCCACAGCCGAAAGCCCGAAGCCCGAAGCCGGACACGCATGACAGAGTTCAAAGTTCCCGAACTGGGTGAGAACGTCACCACGGGCGACGTGCTCCGCGTGCTGGTGAAGCCCGGAGAGACGATTGCGCGCGATCAGCCGGTGATCGAGCTCGAGACGGAGAAGGCGACCGTCGAGGTGCCCTCGTCTGTCGCGGGGGTCGTCAAGGACATCCGGGTGAAGGCGGGCGACAAGGTGCAGGTTGGCGCCGTGATTCTGACCGTCGACGAGGACGGAGCGCGTGGCGCCACACAGGCCGAACAACCCAAAGCCGCGGCCGAGCCGAAACGCGAGTCCGAAGCCCCGCCGGCGGAACCGGCGAAGGCGGCCGAACCCGCCGAAGAACCGCCCAAAGCCGAAAGTCCGAAGCCCAGGGCCGACGCAGAGCAGAAGGTCGTCTCGATGCCGCGCGCCGCGCGCCCGGAGCCCGCTGCCGTATCGCCGCCCGTGGAGCGCGGACCGGCCGCGCCCGCCTCGCCTGGCGTCCGCCGACTCGCCCGCGAGATCGGCGTCGACATCAACGACGTGCAAGGGACGGGACCGGAGGGACGGATCACCGAGGAGGACGTCAAGGAGCACGCGCGCCGGATTCTGACGAGCGTGCCGCTTGGCGCCGCTGCGCCACGACCCGCCGCTGGCCCCCCGGCGGCCGTACCGCTGCCCGACTTCAGCCGATGGGGCGAGATCGAGCGGCAGCCGATGAGCAATATCCGGCGCACGACGGCGATGCGCCTGAGCCACGCGTGGAACGCGATTCCGCACGTGACGCAGTTCGACAAGGCGGACATCACCGGGATGGAGGAGCTGCGGCGGACGCACCGCGAGCAGGTACGGCAGGCGGGCGGCGACCTGACGGTCACGGCGATGCTCGTCAAGGTGCTCGCCGTGGCGGTGAAGCAGTTCCCGCAGTTCAACGCCTCGATCGATCTCGACGACGATCAGATCATCTTCAAGAAGTACGTGAACGTCGGTGTCGCGGTCGACACCGACCGCGGGCTGCTCGTGCCGGTCATCCGCCACGCGGATCAGAAGAATCTGACGCAGATTGCGATCGAGGTGCACCAGCTCGCCGAGCGTGCGCGCGAGCGCAAGCTGACGCTCGAGGAGATGAGCGGCGGCGGCATCACGATCTCGAATCTGGGCGGGATCGGCGGCACCTACTTCACGCCGATTGTCAACTGGCCCGAAGTTGCGATTCTCGGCGTCTCCCGCGGCATCCTCGAGCCCGTTTGGAGGAATAACCCTTCGGCAGGCTCAGGGCAAGGCACCTTCGAACCCTGCCAGCGCCTGCCGCTCTCCCTCTCCTACGATCACCGTGTGATCGATGGCGCCGACGCGATGCGCTTTCTCCGCTGGGTCGTCGAAGCGATCGAGCAGCCGTTTCTGCTGTCACTCTTAGGGTGATGGCCACGTCAACTTCCAACTCCCAAGACGCCAACTTCCAACGTTGGGAGTTGTGGAATTGGGGGTTGGGAGTTTCCGTTGATGGCGCGTGAATCGACACGGGTCGCGGTGCTCGGTGCCGGGCCTGGCGGCTATGCGGCCGCGTACTACGCCGCCGACCTCGGCATGCAGGTCACCCTCATCGACGAGGAAAAGAACCCGGGCGGTGTGTGCCTGTATCGCGGCTGCATCCCGTCGAAAGCGCTCCTGCACGTCGCCAGGGTGATCGACGAGGCCCGGCACGCCGTACGCTGGGGCGTCGCCTTCGCCGAGCCGGCCGTCGACCTCGACACGCTCCGCGCCTACAAGCAGGGGGTCGTCGACAAGCTGACGAGCGGCGTCGGACAGGTCGGCCGCCTGCGCAGGGTGAAGTACCTGCAGGGGCGGGGCACGCTCACCGGACCGCGCTCGCTCGCAGTGGCGACGAGCGGCGGTGAGACCGAGCTGCCGTTCGAGCACTGCGTGCTGGCGACCGGATCGCATCCCACCCGGATTCCTGCGCTGTCGCTCGACAGCGCGCGGATGCTCGACTCGACCTCCGCCCTCGAGCTGCCGGATGTCCCGACGTCGCTGCTCGTCGTCGGCGGCGGCTACATCGGGCTGGAGCTCGGCACCGTCTACGCGACGCTCGGCAGCGCCGTGTCGGTCGTCGAGATGACGCCCGGGCTGCTGCCGGGCGTCGATCGCGACCTCGTCAACGTCCTGCAGAAGCGGCTCGAGAAGCTGTTCTCCCGCATCATGCTCAACACGAAGGTGGTGAAGCTGGCCGAGGAGGCCGACGGCATCCGGGCGGGCTTCGAGGGTGAAGGGGCGCCGAAGGACGGCCTGTTCGACCGCGTGCTCGTCGCCGTCGGCCGGCGTCCGAACTCGAAGATTCCCGGGCTCGAGACGACGCGCGTGCGGGTGGACGCGAAGGGGTTCATCGAGACCGACGGCCAGCGCCGGACCGCGGAGCCGTCGATCTTCGCGATCGGCGACGTCGCCGGCGAGCCGATGCTGGCGCACAAGGCGTCGCACGAGGCGCGCGTCGCCATCGATGCCATCGCCGGGCGCAAGGCCGTCTTCGAGCCGCTCGCCATCCCGGCCGTCGTCTTCACCGAGCCGGAAATCGCCTGGTGCGGGCTGACCGAGACGCAGGCCGCCGAGCGCGGCGTGGACGTGGAGAGCGCCAAGTTCCCCTGGGGCGCGCTGAGCCGCGCGATCACCGTGGATCGGCCCGAGGGCCTGACGAAGCTGGTGCTCGATCGCCGCAGCGGTCGCGTGCTCGGCGTCGGCATCGCCGGATCCGGCGCCGGCGAGCTGATTGCCGAGGGCGTGCTGGCGGTGGAAATGGGCGCCACGGCCGAAGACATGCGGCTGACGATTCATCCGCATCCGACGCTGTCGGAGTCGCTGATGGAGAGCGCCGAAGTGTTCTTCGGCCAGAGCACGCACGTCTACAAACCAGCCAAGGGGCTCCGCCCTTGATATCCCCGCGGAGCCCCTCGGCTGGTTGCCAGTATCTCTTGCCGCGCTTCGCGCGGCTAGGACCGCATAGCGGTCCAAAGCGCAAGTAGATATAAACTTGAGGGACCGAGGAGACATGACGAAAACAGTTACCGCTTTGATGGCCACGTGCGCCCTGCTGGCAGCCGCAGCGGGCGTCCACAACGTGCTGTACGCGCAGGCGGCATCGACCAGCGGCGGGGTGTACACCGACGCGCAGGCCCAGCGGGGCGCGGCGCTCTACAAGGAGCAGTGCGCGGCCTGCCACGGCGAGGATCTGAAGGGGAACGACATCATTCCCGGTCTCGCGGGGCAGGGGTTCACGGGCAACTGGCAGGGCAAGTCGCTCGGCGATCTCTACGACAAGATTCAGATGACGATGCCGGCGCTCAACCCCGGCTCGCTCACGCCGGAGCAGACGGCCGATCTCATCGCGCATATCCTCAGCACCTCGAAGTATCCGGCCGGCACGACCGATCTGGCCGCCAAGGCCGAGGCGCTGCAGCAGATCAAGATCGACGCGGCGAAGAACTAGGAAGTAAAACGGGGTCGGAGGTCATTTATAGAGGACACTCGCCCGCGATTGAAGGCGAGTGTCCTCTATAAATGACCTCCGACCCCGTTTCGTGAGGTGTGCATGGACGTAATCCCGGTACGAATCGCGCCGGGCGGTTTTGGGTCGACGACCCGGCGCGACATGTGGTGGGCGACCCCGCTCGCGGTGTTCATCGGCCTGTCGCTGTTCGTCGTCTATGCGACATGGGCCGCGTTCCAGAACGCGCATTACACCTACGGTCCCTACCTCTCCCCCTTCTACTCGCCGGTGATCTGGGCGTCGGCGGGCGACACGGCCGGGCTCGAGCACGCATGGTTCGGGGTCAAGCCCGACTGGATTCCCGCATTCGTGCCGTTCTCGCCCGCGCTGCTGATCCTGCCGTTCCCGGGCCTGTTCCGGTTCACCTGCTATTACTACCGCGGCGCCTACTACAAGGCGTTCTGGGGTGATCCACCCGCGTGCGCGGTCGGCGAGCCTCGCGGCAGCTATTGGGGCGAGCAGTCGTTCCCGCTGCTCCTCCAGAACGTGCACCGCTATTTCACGTACGTGGCCGTGCTGTTCCTGTTCATCCTGTCGTACGACGTGTGGCTTGGGCTCTGGTTCCCGAATCCTGCGACGGGGGCCGTCGAGTTCGGCATCGGCCTCGGCACGGTCGTCCTGGCGGTGAACGTCGTGCTGCTCAGCTGCTACACGCTCGGGTGCCACGTGATGCGGCACCTCGCCGGCGGCAGCCACGACGAGGTGTCGAAGCACCCGGTCTGCGATCGCGCCTACGCCTGTTCGAGCGCGCTCAACTTTCGGCACCAGCTGTTCGCCTGGATGAGCCTCTTTTCAGTGGCGTTCGCGGACCTCTATGTCCGGCTCTGCTCGATGGGGATCTGGTCTGATTTGAGGATCTTCTAGCTGTGCGCACAGGTGACGCTGTTTCCCACAACCATATGCTGAATGCGAATTCGCGCGCCGCGACAACGGAGCGGCGCGATGTGCCGTTCGAAGAGCCGGTCCAGTAGATGGCCGACGCCACGTATTCCTACGACGTCCTGATCATCGGGGCGGGCGGCGCGGGCCTGCGCGCCGCGATCGAGGCGGCCAACGCCGGCGTCTCGGTCGGCCTCATCTGCAAGTCGCTCCTCGGCAAGGCACACACCGTGATGGCCGAAGGCGGTATGGCGGCGGCGATGGGGCACAACGACGATCGCGACAACTGGAAAGTCCACTTCGCTGACACGATGCGCGGCGGCCAGTACGTCAACAACTGGCGCATGGCCGAGATTCACGCCAAGGAAGCGCCCGATCGCGTGCGGGAACTGGAGGCGTGGGGCGCCGTGTTCGATCGCACGTCCGACGGCCGTATCAACCAGCGCAATTTCGGCGGCCATCGCTATCCGCGTCTGGCCCACGTGGGCGACCGCACCGGTCTCGAGCTGATCCGGACGCTCCAGGACCACACGATTCACCTTGGCGTCACCGTCCACATGGAGCACACGGTCGTCGATCTGCTCCTCGACGAGGGGCGCGCCGCCGGCGCGCTCGTCTACGACCGCGAGCGGGGCCGGTTCCACGTGTGTGCGGCGAAGGCGGTCATTCTGGCGACGGGCGGCATCGGGCGCGCGTACAGAGTGACCAGCAACAGCTGGGAGGGCACTGGCGACGGCCACGCGCTGGCCTACCGCGCCGGTGCCGAGCTCATCGACATGGAGTTCGTGCAGTTCCATCCGACCGGCATGGTGTGGCCGCCCAGCGTGCAGGGCATCCTCGTGACCGAGGGCGTCCGCGGCGAAGGCGGCGTCCTCAGGAACAGCGAGGGCCGCCGGTTCATGTTCGACGACATTCCGGACAACTACAAGCCGCAGACGGCGGCCGATCCCGAAGAAGGATGGTGGTACACGCAGGGCGACAAGTCGGCGCGCCGGCCGCCGGAGCTGTTGACGCGCGATCACGTGGCGCGCTGCATCGTGCGCGAGGTGAAAGCCGGACGCGGCTCGCCGCACGGCGGCGTCGTCCTGGACATCGCCTGGATCAAGGAAAAGCTGCCCAACGCCGAGGCGCACATCAAGCGGAAGCTCCCCAGCATGTATCACCAGTTCAAGATGCTGGCGGATCTCGACATCACGAAGGAGCCGATGGAGGTCGGCCCGAC
>JACPCS010000096.1 GCA_016184455.1 Acidobacteriota bacterium | reverse complement strand
GGGGCGCGGACTGCACGCGTCGTCTGGGACGCGAGCGCCCTTCCACATGGAGACCGGCAAGGGGACGAGGCCGAAGCTGGTGAAGTTCCAGGTCAGGCCCGACCCGCTGGCGAAGTAGTCAGTCATGTTCGGGCGGCTTGCTCTCCTGCAAGTCGCCCGAAGACCGTTCCGATCGTCATCCCGATCCCCGCGATATATCCGCGCCGCAGGATGTTGCCCGCCATGATTTCGCCGGCGGCGTAAATGTTGCGCGCCGGTGCGCCGCCGGTCAGCAGCACTACCCCCAGAACGGCGGCGTGTCGAGCCGCTGCGCCCAGTGCGACTTGGGCGGCGTCAGCCCCTCGGTCCGGCAGTCGTCGAGCGCGGTGTGAGTGAACGTGCCCGGCCGCACGGCCCGGTTGAACGCGTCCACGGTCGCGTCGAGTCGATCGGCCGGCAACCCGAGCGCGACCGCCAGCTCGCGGATCGTCGGCGCGACGATCGGCGGAAACATCGAGGGGATGAACGTGCCGTGCGCCTTGGCATCGACGATCGAGAACGCCGTCTGATCCGGCTGCCGCGCGATCAGGCGGCCCCAGATCGCGTAGCGCTTCGGCCAGGCGTCCTCGCCCTCGTCGTAGAACCGGTCCGCGTGCGTGTTGACGACGATCCCGAACGGGAGCGAGTCGAGCCGGGTGACGATGCCGCCGTCGAACTGCGGGGCGCGGGCATCGACCGCGATGGCGTGGCACTCGCTCGGATCGCCGACCGGCTGGGCGCCGGCGTCGAGCAGGAGACGCAGCAGCGTGCCGCGGTTGTACGGCGTGCCGCGCACCACGAAGTTCGCGGCCGCCTCGCCCCAGATCTCCTCGAGCCACTCCAGATTCGCCTCGAACCCGCCGGCCGCGACGACGACCGTGCGCGGCCGGATCTGCTCGGTCCGCGCACCGAGCCGCACGGTGATGCCCCGGCATTCGCCGTCTCGAATGTCGAGCGCGATCACCTCGGCCTCGTAGAGCACCTCGATGCCCATCCGGTCGGCTGACGCGTAGTAGCTGTTCATCAACGCCTTGCCGCCGCCAAGGAAGAAGGCGTTGGTCCGCGACAGGTGCAGCGTGCCAGTCAGCGACGGCTGAAAGCGGACGCCGAACTGCTCCATCCACTCCGGACAGCCCGCCGACCGCCCGACCAGCAGCTGCGCCAGGGGACCGTCCGTATCGTTGCGCGTCGCGCGCAGGAGGTCGGCGAGGAACTCGTCCTCCGAGTACGTGTCGGTCAGCACGCGGGTCGGAGCGGCGTGGGCGCAGCGGAGGTTCCGCGTGTGGCGGCTGTTTCCGCCTCTGAGATCGCGCGGCGCACCTTCCAGGACGATGACGCGCGCGCCGGCCTGGCGGGCCGTCAGCGCCGCCGACAGGCCCGCGTTGCCGCCGCCGACCACGGCTACGTCGTAGATGTCCACCGACGCATCACGCGCGGCCCGAGCAGCACCGCAACGGCCGCAATCAACAGTACTGCTGAAATCGGGCGCGTGAGGAAAATCGACAGATCGCCTTCGCTGATCGCCACCGCACGCCGGAAGTGTTGTTCCGTCAGCGGCCCGAGCACCAGACCGAGCACGGCCGGCACGAGCGGAAAATCGTAGACGCGCATCGCGCAGCCGACGGCGCCGACGATGTAGAGGAGCGCGAGGTCGAGCAGGGATCGATTGAGCGTGTAGGCGCCGAGCGACGCCAGGACGAGGATGCCGCCAAAGAGCAGCGGCCGCGGCACGAGCATCACGCGCGCCCACACCCCCGCGAGCGGCAGGTTGAGCACGAGCAGCATCACGTTGCCGATGTAGAGGCTGGCAATCAGCGTCCAGACCAGATCGGGACGCGACGAGAACAGCAGCGGTCCCGGCTGCAGTCCGTACTGCTGAAACGCGGCGAGCATGATCGCCGCCGTCGCGGACGAGGGCAGCCCGAGCGTCAGCAGCGGCACGAGGACACCGGCGGCGGCGGCATTGTTGGCCGCCTCCGGGCCCGCGACGCCTTCGATGGCGCCCCGCCCGAACCGCTCGGGCGTGTCGCTCAACCGCTTCTCGGTGAGATACGAGAGGAACGTCGGGATCACGGTGCCGCCGCATGGCAGCACGCCGAGCGGAAAGCCGATGGCCGTGCCCCGCAGCCAGGGCTTCCACGATCGCCGCCACTCCTCGCGGCTCATGCCGGTGAAGTCGTGGAGCTTCACCATCTCGACAGGCTCGCGTCCGCGGTGCCACGCCTGATAGATGGTCTCGCCGACCGCGAACAGGCCGATCACGAGAATGACGACGTCGATGCCGTCGAGGAGCTGCGGGATGCCGAAGGCGAACCGCGCATCGCCGGTCAGCGGATCGATCCCGATGAGCCCGAGTGCCAGACCGAGGAACAGGCTGAACAAGCCGCGGACGAGCGATGCGCCGAGGAGCGCGGAGACCGTGGTAAACGCGACGATCGTCAGCGCGAAGTACTCCGCCGGGCCGAAGCGCAGCGCGGCCGACGCCAGCACCGGTGCGAAAAACGTGAGGCCCACCGTCGCGAGCGTCCCCGCGACGAACGATCCAACGGCTGCGGTCGTCAGCGCTGCGGCACCCCGGCCCTGGCGCGCCATCATGTAGCCGTCGATCGCGGTCGCGATCGATCCGGTCTCGCCAGGGGTGTTGAGCAGGATGCTCGTGGTGGAGCCGCCGTACATCGCCCCGTAGTAGATCCCGCCGAACATGATGAAGGCACTGATGGGATCGAGCGTGAAGGTCACCGGCAGCAGCACGGCGACGGTCAGCGCCGGGCCGATGCCAGGCAGCACGCCGATGGCCGTGCCGAGCGTGGTACCGACGAGCGCCCACGCGAGATTGGCCAGCGAGAGCGCGCTGGCGAAGCCGTCAGCCAGCGCGGAAAAGATTTCGGTCATCCGCCGCTACAGCAACCCGCTCAACACGCCTGCAGGGAGCGGTAAATCGAGCACGCGGCCGAAGAGGAGATACGCACCGGTCGAGACGGCGACCGCAAAGGCGGCGTCGCGCAGCGGATGGCGCGGGTCGAAGGCGCGCGCGACGAACCAGAAGAGCACCGCCGAGGCGATGACGAAACCCGCACGTTCGGCAAGAAGGAGATCCAGCACGAGTGCGGCGGCGATGAGCGCAACGGGACGCCATTCGACGCCGGGGCTGCGCGCGCTGGCCTCTCCCGCGCGCGAGCCCCGGCCTACGTACGACGAGAGCAGAACCGCCAGGCCGGTCAACACGAGGCCCGCGAGCACGATGATCGGATAGGGGCCGGCCGCAGTCACCGTCGGCGCGTTCTCGTCATCGGTGCCGAGCCTCGTCAGGATGTCCTGGACGCGCGCCTCCTCGGCGGCCAGAAACTCGACAAAGGGCTCGCGGGCGAGGTACCGGTCGATCCACCGGAAGCGCTCGAGCGTCTCGCGCCACGCGTCCGAGCGCACCATCGCGTCAACCGTCGCTTCGAGCCGGCGACGGTCGTCAGGCGTGAGCCCCGGCGGCGCCACCACCGCGCGCCAGTTCTCGAACTCGATATCAATCCCCTGCTCGCGGAGCGTCGGCACCTCCAGCCCGGAGAGGCGCTCCGCGCTCGAGATGCCGAGGACGCGCACCGTCCCAGCCTCGATCTGCGCGGCAAATTCCGCCAGCCCGTTGATGCCGACCGACACCTGGCCGCCGAGAATCGCCGAGAGCGCCTCGCCGCCGCCCGAAAAGGCAATGTAGTTGACGCGCCGCGGGTCGACGCCGACCGTGTCGGCAATGAGGCCGGCCAGGATCTGGTCGCTGCCGCCGGCGGAGCCGCCGCCCCAGGAGATCGATTCGGGCCGCGCCTTGAACGCGCGGATGAAGTCGTCCAGCGTCCGGAACGGCGAGGAGGCGGGCACCGCGAGGATCTCGTACTCGCCCGTCAGCCGCGCGATCGGCGTGACGTCGCGGAAGGTCACCGCCGACCGCTGCGTCACGATCGCGCCGAGCATGATGAGCCCCGAGGCCATCAGCGTGTCGCCGTTCCCCTGCTCGGCGCCGATGAAGCGCGCCAGGCCGATGAGGCCCGCGGCACCTGGAATGTTCTCCACCGACGCCGTGCGCGCGATGCCGGCGCGCTGCAGCACCTGCTGCATGGCGCGCGCGGTCTGATCCCAGCCGCCGCCCGGCGCGGCCGGCGCGACCAGGCGCAGGTGCTCGAAGGCGGGCTCCGCGGCGGCCGAAGGAACGCCCGCGACGACGAGCACCAACGCGAGCACGGACAGGAGGGAACGGGAGCGCACCTGCACGAATTATCCCTCGTTGACGGAGACACAGTCGAGCCATAGACTCGCCGCGTCTGGCAGTGTCGATGTTTCAAGGAGGACGCATGTACCGGCGATTGTTCGTGTTGCTACTACTGCTCGCAGCGATCCTGGCGCTGCCCTCGACCGGGCACGCGCAAGAGGCCGTCATTCTCGGCACCGTCACCGACAGTACGGGCGGCGTCCTGCCCGGTGTCACCGTGACGGCGACTCATACCGCCACCGGCAATACATTCTTTTCCGTGACCGACGAGCGCGGCGTCTATCGGATCCCCGCGCGCATCGGCTCGTACCAGCTGAGCGCGGAGCTGGCCGGCTTCTCCACCGTGACGCGCACCGGGATCACGCTCCTCGTCGGCCAGGAAGTCGCCGTCAACCTGCAGATGTCGCCCTCGGGCGTTCAGGAGACGGTGACGGTGACGGCCGACGCGCCGCTCATCAGCACGACGCAGTCGCAGATCGGCAGCAACATCGATCCGCGCCAGGTCGAAGAGCTGCCGGTGCAGGGGCGGCAGTGGACCGCGCTCGCTCTGCTCGCCCCCGGCAACCGGACGACCGAGATCGGGGAGAACCCGGCGCAGGATCGAAGCGACGTCCGCGAGTTCCAGCTCAACATGGACGGCCAGCAGGTGACGCACAACACCGGCACCGGCGGCCAGGTGCGCTACAGCCGCGATGCGATCGCCGAGTTCCAGTTCATCTCGAACCGCTTCGACGCGACGCAGGGACGGTCGAGCGGCGTGCAGGTGAACGCCGTCAGCAAGTCGGGCACGAATCAGTATGCCGGGACGTTCTCCGGCACGTTCCGCAACGACCGGTGGAACGCCAGGAGCTTCATCGACGGCCGGCGGATCCCGTTCAAGAACCAGCAGATCAGCGGCACCTTCGGCGGCCCGATCCTCGAAGACAAGTTCCACTTCTTCGGCAACACCGAGCTGGATCGCACGCCGAAGTCGCTCATCTGGCGCACCGGCTACGCCACGTTCGACGCCGCGTCGCGCGACTACACCGACACGATCAAGATGGGCGGCCTGCGGCTCGACTATCAGGTGTCGCCGCAGATGCGCCTGTTCAGCCGCGGCTCGGTCTCGAAGGACGACACGCTGACCGCCAACGAGACCCAGCACCCGGCGGCGGCGCAGCAGAACTTCCGCACGACCAACGATCTCATCCTGGCGGCGACCAACGTCCTGAACAACACGACGATCAACGAAGTGCGCGTCGGCTACGCCGCCTTCCACTACGGCGACTGGAATCTCGGGTTCACGCCGAACTTCGAGTGCTTCTTCGACGCCGCGCGGACCATTCCATGCACGGTGCCCAACGGGCGGCCGCCGTTCCCGCGGATCACGTTGCAGGGGTTCGCGACCGGCGGCAATCAGAACGGGCCGCGCAAGACGAGCCAGAACCAGTACACGGTGCGCAACGACTTCACCACGTCGTACGAGCTGGGCGGCCGGCACACGCTCAAGGCGGGCGGCGAGTACCTCTACATGATCCAGGGCTCCGGCAACTGCCGCCGTTGCTCGACGGTCGTCACCGCGAACCTCCGTCCGCTCTCCACGCTGCCGAAGTCAATCGACCAGTATCTCGGCGGCGGTCCCGGCCAGGATCTGTACGACTCGTCGACGTGGGATCTGAACGCGCTGTCGTCGCTCGTCCGGCGCACGCAGGTCGGCATCGGTCCATTCCTCCTCAGCTTCAACCGCCACATCTACGCCGGATGGCTGCAGGACGACTGGCAGGTGAACGACCGCCTGACGCTGAACCTCGGCGTCCGCTACGACCTCATCGCCAACGCGTTTGCCAACCAGGTCGAGATGCCGCCGTTCCTCGAAGAGGGACGCCCGAACGACAACAACAACGTCCAGCCGCGCGTCGGCTTCGCCTACAAGGTGGACGACCGGACCGTGCTGCGCGGCGGCGTCGGCCGGTACTATGGCGACACCCAGTCGAACATGCTCTCGTTCACCTATTCGTTCTCGAGCATCGCGCTCGTCGAGTACCCGAACGACGGCCGCGCCGACTTCTTCCGCAACCCGTGGAACGGGCCGAAGCCGTCGCGCGACGAGGCGCTGCAGCGCTTCTGCTCGGAGAACGGCAACCGGCCGGGGTGTCTCCTCCGCGCCGCATCAGAGCTGGCGCCGTATCCCGGCTACGGCATGGACCGCATTCCGAACAGCTGGCAGAGCTCGATCGGCGTCCAGCGCCAGATCGGGAACGATATGGCCGTCGAAATCGACTACATCCGCACCAACAGCCGCAACGAGAAGACGATCACGGGCAACATCAACCTGGCGTACAACGCAGCCACGGGGGAGAATCTGCCCTACAGCAACCGCGCCACGCGCCCCTTTCCCGACTGGGGCATCGTCGGCATGACACCGCACGCCGGCTGGTCGAACTACCACGGCCTGCAGACGGCGTTCACCAAGCGGTTCAGCAACCGGTGGCAGGCGTCGGCCAATTACCTGCTGTCGCAGATCGAGGACTCGCTGCCGAACCCGGTGAGCGGGCTGACGGGGCTGGTGCCGTTCAGCGTGGCGCCCGATCTCGGAGAAGACTACGGGCGGGCCGAGACCGATCAGCGGCATCGCTTCACCGTCAACGGCATCTGGGAGGTCTACGGCGGGTTCCAGGTGAGCGGACTCTATTTCTATGGCTCCGGCATGCGGCTGCAGCTCAACACCGGCAACGCCGACACGCGCGACCTCGGCGACGCTGGCGACTACGAGAACCGGCGGCGGGCCAACGGCGACGTCGTGCCGCGCAACGGGCTCGACGGCCCGAACCACCACCGGGTCGACATCCGGCTGCAGCAGCGCATCCCGGTCGGGACCCGCATGCGACTCGACGGCCAGCTCGAGATCTTCAACGTATTCAACCGGTTCAACTACTCGCAGTACACGACCGACGAGCTCAGCATCCGCTTCGGCCAGCCGCTCGAGAGCAACAACATCGCGTTCCGGCCTCGCATGCTGCAGCTCGGCTTCCGGCTGGCATTCTGAGGACGAAGGCTTTAGGCTTTGGACTTTGGGCTTTAGCCAGGAGTCCGCACCCATGAGCCGTTCGACACGCTCGAAGCCCGGCCTGGAGCGCCGGCGGTTCCTGCAGCAGGGAGCGCTCGCGGGCGCGGCCCTTGTGGCGGCGCCGCGCGTCGCCGAGGCGCAGGCCGCGCCGGCCGCACAGGCGCCGCCGCCCGTCATGACCCACGCCGCCGAAGGCGCCGAACCGGCCGACGTCCTCACGCTCCGAGACGACGAGCGCGCCGGGTCCGACTTCATGGTCGACGTGTTCAAGTCGCTCGGCTTCGAGCACTTCTTCGCCAACCCCGGATCCAGCTTCCGCGGCCTGCACGAGTCGGTGATCAACTACGGCGGCAACAAGAGTCCGGAGCTCATCACCTGCTGCCACGAGGAGTCGTCGGTCGCGATGGCCCACGCCTACTACAAGGTGGACGGCAAGCCGGCGGGTGTCATGGCGCATGGCACGGTCGGCCTGCAGCACGCCTCGATGGCGATCTACAACGCCTGGTGCGACCGCGTGCCGGTGTACGTGATCCTCGGCAACTACGCGGACGCCGCCATCCGCCGAGGGGCGGAGTGGTACCACGGCGTGCAGGATGCCGCGGCCATGGTGCGCGACTTCACGAAGTGGGACGACTTCCCGTGGTCGCTCACCCACTTCGCCGAATCCGCCGTGCGCGCCTACCAGGTGGCGATGACGCCGCCGATGGCGCCCGTCGTGATGGTGCTCGATGGCGAGCTGCAGGAGCGGCCGATCGCACGCGGGGAACGGCTGGTGGTTCCAAAGCTGAGCATGCCCGTGCCGCCGCAGGGCGAGCGGGGCGCGGTCGAAGAAGTTGCCAGGATGCTCGTGGCCGCCGAGTACCCGGTGCTCGTCGCGGACCGCATGGCGCGGACGCCGAACGGCATGACGCTCCTCATCGAGCTCGCCGAAACGCTGCAGGCCGCGGTCATCGATCAGGGCAGCCGGATGAACTTCCCGTCGCGGCACCCGCTCAACCAGACGCTGCGCGCCCGCGCCGCGGTCACCGACGCCGACGTGATCGTCGGACTCGAGCTGGCGGACTACTGGGGCACGGTCAACGCGCTGCGCGACCAGTTGCATCGATCGAGCCGCCAGGTTGCGAAGGCGAACGCGAAGCTCGTCTCGATCACCACGGGCGACCTCTATATCCGGGCGAATTATCAGGACTTCCGGCGGCTGCAGGCGGTCGATCTCGCCATCGGCGCCGATGCGGAAGCGACGCTCCCCCCGCTCATCGACGCGGTGAAGCGGCTCGTCACCGCGGACCGGCGCCGTCTTTTCGAGGAGCGCGGCGCGAAGCTGACGCAGGCGAGCCGTGCGGCGGCCGAGGCGGCCCGCGTGGCGGCAACCTACGCGTGGGAGGCGAGCCCGGTGAGCGTCGCACGCCTGTCAGCCGAGGTGTGGGCGCAGATCAGGGGCGACGACTGGTCGCTCGTCTCGAGCTACTACAGCAACGACCAGACGAACTGGCCGCGGCGGCTGTGGAACTTCGACAAGTCGTACCAGTGGCTCGGGCACGCGGGCGGCGGCGGCATCGGCTACGGCGCGCCCGCGGCGGTCGGCGCCGCGCTGGCCAACCGGCGCCACGGCCGGCTGTCGGTGGCCATCCAGACCGACGGCGACATGATGTACGCGCCGGGCGTAATCTGGACGGCCGCGCACCACCGGATTCCGCTGCTCTGGGTGATGAACAACAACCGCGCGTATCACCAGGAGATCATGCACGTCCAGAAGATGTGCAACGGGCGCAACCGTGGTATCGATCGCGGCGAGGTCGGCAGCCAGCTGGTCGACCCGAACATCGATTTCGCCAAGCTCGCCCAGTCGATGGGCGTCCATGCGGAGGGGCCGATCACCAACCCGAACGACCTCGGCCCGGCGCTGCGGCGCGCGATGGCGGTGGTCAAGAAAGGCGAGCCGGCGCTGGTCGACGTGGTGACGCAGGCGCGATGAGCGAGATGAAGGTTCTCGTAGCCGTGGTGCTGCTCGCCTTGGCGGGTCCGCCGCTCGAAAGGTCGCGCCTCGCGGCGGAACCCGCCCTACGTACGCAGGAGAGTAGGCCGGGTGCCGCGGCGAGCCAGCAACCATCGAGGCGCGGACCTGGCGTTCCGGCGGCACCCCTCGGCCGCGTCGACGCGGGCGGCGTGCTCTTCAAGAAGGTGGGCTGCTATCAGTGCCACGGGAACGAGGCGCAGGGCGGGCTCTCGGGGCCGCGCATCGGACCGAATCTCTTCCCCTCCACGCGCTTCTTCGAGTACCTCCGCAAGCCGACGGGTGAGATGCCGCCGTACACGGTGAAGGTGCTGTCCGATCAGGACATCGCCGACATCTACGCCTGGGTGCAGGCGCGGCCGCGCCCGCCCGCCGTGAATACGCTGCCCCAGCTCGCGCGATGATGCGAGTTCTTCTCGCGCTGGCGCTCACACTCTCCGTGGCTGGCGGAGCCCTTCAGGCCTCCGCGCAATCGGCGGCGCCGGCGCTCCTCCAGCGCACCTTCGTCGCGCCCGACGGCGGACGCATCCTCTATGGCCTGTCGGTGCCGCCTGGCTACACACCAGGCGAGCCGCGTCCGCTCGTCGTCGCGCTCCACCCGGGCGGACCGCGCACGCCGTACTACGGCTATTCGTTCCTGCGGGGCATCGTCTCGCCGGCGCTGAGAGATCTCGGCGCGATCATGGTCGCGCCGGACTGTCCCCCTCCGGGGTCCTGGAGCGATCCGACAGGTGAGCGCGCGGTCCTGGCGCTCGTCGAACACATCCGCAGGGAGTACACGATCGATCCCCGCCGCATCCTGGTGACCGGCTTCAGCATGGGCGGCCGCGGCACTTGGTTCATGGCGACGCGCCACGCGGATCTGTTCACGGCGGCGATTCCGATCGCGGGCGCGCCGGGCGATGAGCCGCTCGATCGGCTCGGGCGCATCCCGATGTACGTCATCCACAGCCGCGCCGATGACGTGGTGCCGTTCGAGCCCGACGCCCGGACGACGCGCGAGCTCGAGAAGCTGGGGCGGACGATCCGGCTCGAAGCGCTCGACGGCATCGGGCATTTCGAGATGGGCGCTTACATCGACGCGTTCACGCGGGCGGGGCGCTGGATCGCCGAGCGCTGGAACCGGTGAGCCTTTTGGCGTTCGGTCTTTGCGTTATCGTGGGTCACCAGCGGAGGCACTTATGAAGCAACGTATGGCGGCGATTGCCGCAGTCTGTATCGCGTGTGTCGCCGGGCTGCTGCTGAGCGGCGGCTTCGGCATCGTGCAAGGACAGCAGAAGAAAACGCCCGGCGACGGGTTTGCCGCGGTGGCGGGCCTCAAGGGTGGACAGGATGTGTTCGGCCCGTACGACCCGGTGCCGAACTGGCCGAGGCCGCTCGCAGAGAGCCTGCCGAATCACCAAGGGTGGACCTGGTCGCAGGCCACCGACGTGTTCCCCGAGAGCCCCGACCGTGTGTTCGTGACGCAGAAGGGCGAGCTGCCGGTGCTCCCGGCGCGGATCCCAACGACGTGGCTGCCGCAGATCGGGCCGAGCATCAAGTTCCCGGTCGGCGGCGGCGTGCCGGTGCGCGAAGCCGCGAGCGCGACGCCGAGCAGCGGCCGGGCCGCCGAAGACGGGAGCGACGGACGGCCGGGCATCGATTGGCGCTGGGAGCACGTCATCGCGGTCTTCGATCGCAACGGCAAGCTGACCGAAGACTGGTCGCAGTGGGACAGGATCTGGGGCCGGCCGCACGACGTCGAGATCAGCCCCTACGATTCGGAGAAGCACATCTGGATCGTCGACGCCGACAACCACTTCGTCGCCAAGTTCACGCACGACGGCAAGCAGATGGTGCTGCAACTGGGGACGCCTGGCGTCCCGGGCAACGATGACACGCACTTCGCGCGGCCGACGTTCCTCGCGTTCCTGCCCGACGGCAGCATGTTCCTGGCCGACGGGTACGACAACACGCGCGTGATCAAGTACGACAAGAACGGGAAGAAGCTGCTGGAGTGGGGGCAGAAGGGGACGCCGCCCAACGAAAGACGTCCGGGCTATTTCAACAGCGTGCACGGCATCGCCGTCGATCCGCAGCTGCATCGCGTGTACGTGAACGACCGCAACAACGGCCGCGTGCAGGTGTTCGACGAAAACGGAAAGTTCCTCGACCAGTGGGACTTCGGTCCGCGCCCTCCGATGAACATTCACAGCATCTACGTCGGGGCCGACCACATCCTCTGGGCGGCCGACCAGGGATCGCACAAGCTTCTCGGCTACGACCCCGACGGACACTTCCTCTATTCGTGGGGCACGTTCGGGACATGCCAGGGCTGCATGTGGGGCGTGCACGGGTTCGCCACCGACAACGAGGGCAATCTCTACACCGCCGAGGTGCGGACCGGCCGGGTCCAGAAGTACACCCCGCGCAAGGGCGCGAACCCGCAGTTTCTCGCGGGGAAGCCATGGAAGGGCGTGTGGTAGGCCCGCGTATCGATGTGCGAGCCCGGGAGGTCTACGTGCGTATGAGATCGGCGATTGTCATGGCACCGCTGGCGGCCGTCCTGGTGGCCGCCGCTTCACCCGCCTCGGCGCAACTCTTGGCCGAACGCAACATCTCGCTGGCGGCGGCGCGCGCGCTGGCGGATGCGTCGATGGCCTGCGCCCGGCAAAACGGCTACGACGTGACCGTCGCGGTCGTCGACCGCCACGGCAACCTGAAGCTGCTGATGAAGGGCGATCAGGCCAATCCGCACAATCCGGAGCTCGCCCGCCGGAAGGCCTACACGGCGCGCACCTACGGCGTGACGACGATGGAGTTCAGGAATCGGACGAGGGGAACCGACCTCGAAGGCCAGCGGGAGCTGACCGACATCATTCCGCTCGGCGGCGGCGTGCCGATCATCGTCGGCAACGAGCGCGTGGGCGGACTCGGCCTGAGCGGCGCGCCGGACCAGGAAGGGGACGACAAGTGCGCCCACGAGGCGCTCAAGGCCGCGGCGGCGCAGCTGAAATAACCACGAAGGACACGAAGATCACAGCGCGGCAGAGCCGCAACCAAATGCCGCGCTGTGATCGAGATCCTGTATCTCTAGTGACACTAACGCGCTGGCACTATTTGTCAAGAAAACCAAATCCAGCGCGTTAGTGTCACGAAAGGCCGGAATTCTCATACCGAGAATTCGTGTTCTTCGTGATCTTCGTGGTTCGTTACTGTTTGCAGCGATCCGTGCCGAGGCCGCCGCCCTCGGCCGTACCGACGTCACGGTACACCTTGTGGCAGTTGGCACACGCGTCGTTGAGCTGTTCCGCCGCGCCCGCCAGCGC
>JACPCS010000116.1 GCA_016184455.1 Acidobacteriota bacterium | reverse complement strand
AGCCGCATGTAGCCTTGCGGAATCACCAGTTCCAATCGCTGTGGAAGTGCTATTCGCACCAGTACCGGTTCGAGCCGAAGGGCAGTTGCATCTGTTTTATGAATTACACCTGCCTGGAGACCGGGCGTCCCCAGCGCTCGAAGAGCCTCCGCCGCGTGTGCCGCCACCTGCCACTCGTCATTCAGATGCTCGGACAGATACGGAACGGCATCGGCCCGCCGGCTTCGACCGAGCGCCCGAGCCGCCATCGCGCGCACCTCGGCGTGATCGTCGGCGAGACCCCGGAGCGCGTAGTAATAGCTGCGATCGTCCAGGCCAATCGAGCCGAGCGCCTGCAACGCCGAGGCGCGAATCGACGGGCGCCAGTCGCTGCACCAGGCAATCAGGTCGTCAACTGCTGCCGGGCCGCCCACGAGGCCCAAGACCTCGATTGAATCAGCCGCCTCACCGAGATGCGCACGCGCATACGCGATGAGCTCCGATGTGACCGGTTCTCCAAGCTTTCGCAGCGCGTCGACGACCCGCGCCCGCTGGTGGCGTGACTCGTCGCTCAACCGGGCCACCAGCGCCGCGATCGCCCGCTGCCCGCCCAGCATTCCGAGTGCTTCGACCGCCGCGGCCCTCACCTCGTCATGAGAGTCATCCAGCGCTGCGATGAGGCCACCGAGCGCGGCATGGTCATCGACCAGACCGAGGGCCCGGGCGCTGTCTGCCCGAATCCACCAATGTCGGCTCCCGAGATCTCGGGTCCACAGATCGATCAAGCCCAGCACGCGCGCGGCGGCCTGCACGCGATCGACCAACGTGCCCGTCGCCACGTCCAAGGGCGCCAGCAGCAAGCTCGCGATCACCCTGCGATGATGCCGCGGGGATTGCTCCAGGCGCGCGATCGCATCCCCCAGTGCCGGATCGGTTAGCAGGACCTCGATGAGAGGGCGATACCGGACGATGAGGCGCTGTCGATACCTCGCGGCGAGCTCGTCTGCCGCACGGCTTGCCAGCAGATAGCCGAACAGCGCGCCCAACGCGAGGCTGTTCGCGAGCAGGAACGGCACGAGCGCCGCATGAATGTCCCCGGCGAGGGCAGCCGCCTGCGACATGCGCGTGCCGCCTATCACGCGCAGCTTTCTTGGCAGACGGGCGGTCGTCCCGCCGATGCCGATGCTGCGCACGTTGGAGCTCGGCAACGCCGGGCACATACGCCGCGCCGCGGTGTCGGCGGCGCTCCACATGACCCACATGCACGACGAAATCGCATTCACGGTCGCCTGGCGGCTTTTCCCAGAGGATTCTCCGTTCAACCCGGACTTGCCCAGTTCGCTCGTCTGGCGCCTCAGTCGGCCGCCCCGCCATCGTCTGAATGGCGGATTCACCTTCAGCGCAGACCGATGGCTTGGCAGCGCCTCGTTCAGCTACACCAGCCAGGCATTCTGGGCCGACGTGCTCGACGAGCGGTATCACGGAACGACAGAGGCGCAGACGATCGTGAATGCCGGAGCCGGCATCCGCTGGGGCGGAGAACGTCTGGTCACATCCGTCAAGGTGGTCAATCTGCTCAATCAGCAGAAACAGCAGCACATTTTCGGCGACATCGTCGGGCGACACGTCGTCGGCGAGCTCCGCATGAACTGGTCACGGAGTCCTCGGCGCTCGATCCCCTGATGCACCGGAACGCTGATGACCCCGAAGGCTTTCGACGCATCGCGCCCGGACTCGAGGGCGCGATCGAGGGCGCGCATCACGGCCACCCCGACAGAACACTGCGCAAAAAGCGAGCACACGTCTTCCGCGCGCAAGCGGCCGACGGCGCGTCGTCCCAAGGTGCCAGGAAAGAAGCCCTGGCTTCAGGATCGTGAGCGGCTCGCGGATGTGGGGCGCGAGAAATACCACTGGTTCCCAGCTGCATCTTCGACACCGCCAATGCGGCCGTACGGCTGATCCGATGGCGACATGACGGACGTGGCACCGGCGTCGAGCGACTGCCGGTAGAGCGCATCCGGGTCGCGGACATACAGCAGGAACGAACCGGGCATCGGCTCGCCCTCGCCCAGCTCGATAACGGCGTCGCCGATGCGCAGCCGCGCATAGCGCAGCTCGCCTGTCGGTTCTTCGTGACGCGTCTCTTCAACGGCGCCGAGTGCCCGCTTCAGCAAATCGGCGTACTCCGCAGCGCCCCTCACATGGAGAAACGGCGTCACGGTTCGGAGGGCTCGTCGGCCCGATGACGGACCGAGCGGCGTCGAAATGTACCAGTGGTTGCCGAATGGATCGGCGACGAAGCCGGCGCGCTCCGCGTACGGGCGGTCCGTCGGCTCGCCGAGCGACGTCGCCCCGGCCGCAATCGTCCGCTTGAACGCCGCGTCGATGTCGTTCACGAACACGTGAAACGCCATCGGCCGGATCGGCATCACCCCGCCCGCACCGGCACCGCCTTCGCCAATCATCACCATCGAGTCGCCGATCCGCACTTCGCGGTGCATGCCGCCGCCGCCCCCGCGTCCGCTGAACGTTTCCTGCGCGTCGAAAACCTGGGCGAGGAAATCGGCCAGCCCGGCCTCGGGAACGCGAATGTACGGAGTCACGGTCGTGAATCCTTCGCGAATCCCTGTCTCGGTCGCCACTCCCGTCATTGTCGTCCTCTGTTGAAGCTGCGCCTGGAGCCTCGCCTTGAAGTCCGGGCTCGGGTAGTGACGCAGATCCGCGGCCACACGTACGAGTGGCGCGAGCTCGGGATCGCGCAGCGCAGCGGTCGCATCGCCACGTGCAAGGATGGCGTTGATCACCTCGTCCAGCCGATCGGATAGATCGCGTTCAGCCACGTTTGCCCAACCGCGAGCACACGATTGAGGTCGGACCGATGACGCTGCAGATACCGCTGGCCAAGATCGTTATCCCGCCGCCTCCTCCACAGCCGACGTACACGCTCGTCGGCCTCGTGATCGACTCGAACCGAAACCCCGTCGGACAGGCCGTGATCCGCGGCTGTTGTATCAACGACTCACCGGTTGACGGAATGTTCGGCCTGGCGGAGACCGATGGCTTCGGGCAATTCCGTCTGGTGACGACAAGATGGCCGGACAGCGTGTGGGTATTCAGACGCGGCTATCAGGACCTGAGGGCGACGGTCGCGAGGTTCCCCGCAGGTTCGACGGCGAACATCACGGTCGTCGTGGCGCGCTTCGTGCGCCTCGTCCTCACGCCGGTGTCGGTGCGAGTCGGACAGACCGTTCGGATCTCGGGATCGCTCGAAACCGACAGCGGGTCGCGCGTCGGCGCGAGCATCGAGGAATTGACGAGCGACCAGCAGCACATCGTGGACAAAGTCCGGATAGTTCAGGAGAGCCATCGGATAGCCCGCATTCCTGAAGAAGACGACGTCGCCGTAGGCCCGCGCGGCGTCCCGCAGAAAGCCGAGCCGATCGCGCGCAAAGATTGCCGCCACGCGGCCGGGGATGCGGCTGCGAGGGCCGGGCGGCAGCCGGGGCGTGCGGGTGTCGGTCATGGCTCTACGACCCTGGGCGATAGTGGGCCGCCCGGACGCTGTGGTAGAGTACGGCGCTGCAGGATCGCGGATAGAACACAGCTTATTCCTTAGCTTGAGGTGAGAATCATGCGAAAGCGAGGACTCCTTACATTGGCCCTGGCGACCGCCGCGCTCGCCGCGCTGATGCTTCCAGAGACCACGCATGGTCAGCGCGGCCAGCAGGTGCAGCTGCCCGACGGACCGGGCAAGGAACTGGTCCAGGCCGCATGCACCAAGTGCCACGGGCTGAACTTCATCACGAACTCGTTCGGCTTCACGCGTGAAGAGTGGCCGAGGCTGTTCGCCTCGATGGTGGCGCTGCCGCAGAACGAGGCGAACGCCGTCACCGACTACCTGGCCAAGAACTTCCCGGAAAAACCGGATATCCCGAAGGCGAAGATCATCCCCGGTCCGGTGACCGTGAACTTCAAGGAATGGGCGGCGCCGACGCTCGGCTCGCGCCCGCACGATCCGCTCGCGGCACGCGACGGCTCGCTCTGGTGGACGGGCCAGTACCAGAGCCGTCTCGGACGCGTCGACCCGCGCACCGGCGCGATCAAGGAGTTCCCGCTCGACACGCCGAACTCGGGCCCGCACGGGCTGGTCGAGGACAGGGACGGCAACGTCTGGTACACGGGCATCAACGTCCACGAGCTCGGCAAGGTCGATCCGAAGACGGGCGCCGTGACGGAGTACAAGGTACCGGAGCCGGGCCGCAACCCGCACACGCCGATCTTCGACCACAAGGGGATGCTCTTCTTCACGATGCAGAACGGCTACGTCGGCCGGCTGAACCCTGCGAACGGCGAATTCAAGCTCGCCAAGTCGCCGTCGGATCCGAGCTATCCGTACGGGATTCAGGTCGACTCGAAGAACCTCGTCTGGTACGTCGACTTCCGGCAGCCGAAGCTGGCGAGCATGGACGCTGTGACGATGGAGATCAGCGAGTACACGCTGCCGCGCGCCGATGCGCGCCCGCGGCGGCTGGCCATCACGGCTGACGACATCGTCTGGTATACCGACTTCCCGATGGGGTACATCGGCCGGTTCGACCCCAAGACGCGTCAGTTCAAGGAATGGCTCTCGCCGGGCGGCAAGGACTCGAGACCCTACGGGATCGCGGCCGTGGGCGATGTCATCTGGTACAGCGAGTCGGGCGTGAAGCCGAACACGCTCGTGCGCTTCGACACCAAGACCGAGAGGTTCCAGACCTGGGCCATCCCGTCGGCCGGACATGTGGTCCGCAACATGATGGCGACGAAGGAAGGCAACCTCGTGCTGGCCGAGAGCGGCATCAACAAGGTGGCGATTGCCGAGGTGCGGGGCACCCGCAGCACCGCCGACTAACTGGTCCGGCTCGAGCCGGACGCTACGTCCTGAGAGACGCGGGCGCGAGGTTTTCCTCGCGCCCGTTTTTTTTGGACGCGTCTCTATGGGACGAGCATGCGGATCATCCCGTCCTGGCGCGACGTCAGGAAGATCTCGCCGTCGCGCGCGACGCCCATATGCAGGTCGGCGCGCGGCAGCTGGCCGCCACCCATCGTCCGCTCCGCCAGCTGCTTGAGCGTCACGTCGCGGGTCATCCCGTTTGGCTCGCGCACGAAGAGCTGCACCTCCTCGATCGGCGCCACCGTGCGGGGAATGCCATCGTCGGCCCCTTTCAACGCCGCCAGGTCGGCGGCGAAGACGCGCCCCCGCATGATGTCGCCGAACAGGAACTTGCCGCGCAGTGCCGGGATGCGGCCGGTGTAGACGAAGCCGCCGGTGACCGACAGGCCCTCACCGTGGTCGTACATGGCTACCGGATACGTGAAGCCGTCCTTCGTCTTCCCGTCGAGAATGTCCTCCGGCAGCGGAAACACCACGCTCATGTTCCCGCCGAGGACGTGCACGCCGTTCTCGAACGTCCCTTCGCGGCGGAACCATCCGTAGTTGTTCCCCTCGTGAATGATGTTGATCTCCTCGATCTGGCTGTTGCCGATGTCGACGGCGAACATCGTGCCGTCGGCCGGATCCCATGAGAGCCGGTGCGCGTTGCGGAAGCCGTACGCATAGATCTCGCCCAGAGTCTTCGGATCCCCATCGGCAGCAAACGTGTTGATCGCCGGAATCGTGTAGTCACCGACGCCCTTCGTCCCCTTCGACACGCTCGGGCTGCGCGGATCGATGCGCAGCATCACGCTGACGAGCGTGTCGAGCCGCTGCGTCTGGCCGGGATTGGTCGCCCGCGGTCCGCCGCCGTTGCTGAAGCCGTAATCGGTGCCGCCGATGTAGAGCAGGCCGTAGTCGGGCGACCCGGGCTTTGCCGTCGGGTTGAACTCGACCGACCCGAGCGGGTGGAAATAGTTGTCGACGACGTGCGCGACGCGGAGGAGCTCGCGGCGGGTGCCGGCAAAACTCGCCGCGCGCGGATCGGTGGCGCGCCATTCCGTGAAGACGGTTTGATAGGTGACGTCCGCCGGCCCGAATCCCGGCGGAATGAAGTGCGGGACGCCGGGATTGCCCGGCCCCTTCTCGCCATGCACGGTGTAGAGCAGACCGTTGCGATCGAACTCCGGATGGAATGTGAACGCGATGAAGCCGCTTTGCAGGCTGCGGTAGAACCCCAGCGGGTACACCGCCGCGAGATCGAGATACAGTTTCGGCTGCGTGTCGTCCTCGAGCAGGTAGAGACGCCCGCGCGAGTCGTTCGCAAACCGGCGGCCGTCGGGCAGCTCGCGCACGAAGCTGATGCGCGCCCACGCGCTTGGCGCGGTGTCTTCGCTCGCCGGCCGCAGGCCGCGCGAATCCGGCAGCCGCGCCACGTCACGGATCTCGACCCGCAGACTCTTGGTCGTCACCGGCGTCGGGATCGGATCGCTCATCTGAGCGCCCGCACCGAGCGCGGCCAGCAACAGCATCGGAACCACCAGCACGGACCTCGTCATCGCAACCTGCCTCCCTTCAGCGCTTCGTACTCGTCGGGGGTATCCACATCGATCAGACAGCCTTCATCGTCGACCGGCACGTTGACGAGCCGGTCCGCGTGCGCCCGCACCACGGCTTTCGCGCCGTCCGCAAGCGGTGCGTGCCGCAGCTCGTCAAAGACGGATCGATCGAACAGCACGGGGTGACCGTGCCGCTCGCCGATCGCAGGCCGGACGATCGGTGCGCCGGTGCGCTTCCACGCCTCGATCACATTCCGTACGGTCGACATGTGCACCATCGGCACGTCGACGAGCGTTACGAGCGCGGCCTCCACGTCGGGCGCGTTCGTCGCGTCGAGGCCCGTCCAGAGCGACGACAACTGGCCGCGCGACGGATCTGGATTATGGACCACCACCGGATCGACAGGAAGACGACCGGCCGCAAGCGCGCCAGCCACGGCCGCGTGGTCGCGGCCTGTGACGACGATGATTCGCGGAGAACCAGCATCGGCAAACGTCCGCACCAGTCGAACGACGAATGGCCGGCCGTCGGGATCGGGGAGGAGGGCTTTCGGACGACCCATCCGCGTGGAATCGCCGGCGGCCAGGATAATCGTGACGATCACCGGCATCATCGTAGCGGCACGCCAGAACGCGTGCAATTGCAGCAGTCAAACGAGTTCGGGCACTCCTTGACTTCGCCCTCCGGACTCCCTACACTGGCCCAGCTTTTAGGCGCCGGTGCGCTGGACCGCTACGTTCGATCGTGGCTTCATAGTTCGCTCACCAGCGGTTCATGGAGCGTCTGGGATTTTCTCCCAGGCTTGACGCGCATCGGAGGACACGCCCATGCCAACGGGGACTATCGCACGCCTCCTCATCGACAAGGGATTCGGATTCATTCGCGATGAAGGCGGCATCGAGCATTTCTTTCACCGAAGCGCCGTACGCGGCGCGGTGTTCGAGCTGCTGCGCGAAGGGCAGCGCGTGGAGTTCACGGCGGAGGAGTCCACGAAAGGACCTCGCGCGGGTGACGTTCGCCTGATTGAAAGCTAGCCCCGTCTCGCCCGGCCCCGACCGGGGCCGGGACATCCCGGTGCCCTGATGCCGCCCCGTCATCCTGCCTCGGGCGGCTCGCTCCGTCGCATCGTTCTCTCGGTGTGTGCCGTCGTGCTCGCGCTCGGCGTGTACGGCTTTTTCGCGCTCGGTTCGTTCCTGGCGGCCGAGGACGCGCTGCAGAAGGCCAACGCGCTCGTGGTGCTCGCCGGAGGCGACATGGATCGGTACCTCGAGGGCGCGGATCTCTATCTCGCCGGATACGCGCAGCACATCGTGCTGTCGCGCGGTCTCCGGGATCCGGCGGAGCTGGAGCTCGAACGGCGCGGCGTCCCGTTTCCGGAACGGCTCGAACGCGTGCGCGACGTCTTTGTCCGGCTCGGCATTCCGCGCGAGGCGATTGTCGTTGCTCCGCGCGTGCACAACAGTACCGCTGCCGAGGCGGTCACGATGCGCGAACTGAGCGCGGCGCACGGCTGGCAACGGCTCATCGTCGTTTCGTCGACGTATCACCTCCGGCGGGCACGATTCGCCTTCAGGCGGGAACTGCGCGGAACAGGCGTGGAGGTCCTGATGCGTGCGACACGGTACGATACGGCCGACCCCGAACGCTGGTGGCAGCATCGCACCGACATGCGCGACGCCGTGCCGGAGGCGCTGAAGCTCGTCGCGTACGTGCTCGGGCTTGGCGCGTGAGAGGGCGCCTGGAAGCGCTAGGCGGCCGTTGAGCCTTCGGATCGGATGTTGCCCGCCCGCGGCCCCTTGGCCGAGGGCTCTTCGTCGAAGTTGACCCGCTGGCCTTCGTTCAGCGTTTCGAAACTCCCCGTCTTGACGGCGCTTCGATGGAAGAACCACTCCTGTCCGCCATCGTCGCGAATGAAACCAAATCCGCGGTCCCGAACCAACCGCTTAATCGTGCCGCTCGCCACGTCGACTACCCCTCCGCGGGCCGTTTTTCCGATGACCCTTGAGGCGGGGAATCCAAGTTCCGTTCCACAGGCTCACCGGAGGCGCCGGGTGAGCCGGTCCCACCAGCCGGAAGGCGCGACCAGCGCACCTGTCGCGGGCTCCAGACTCAGCAGTCGGCCGCACGCGGCCGCGCCGAACGCCGCGTCCCCAGTGAGCACGAGCATCGCCAGCCGACGCTGCGCAGCAATACCGGACAGGTCAGCCGCAAAACGCGGCGCGTCGGGCGGAGGCAGCGCCGCATTGGGGTGCTCGGCCAGAAGTACCTGCGGCTCGAGCGCAAGCGCCTTGCCGAGCCGGACGCGCGCGCGTGTCGTCTGGTCTGCGGCTCCCATGGGCTGCCGCATCGTGTCGGGCGCGAGGCCGATTTCGGCGGCGAGCCGATCGACCCGCGAACGAGTATCGGCTTCCAGCGTCTCGACGTCGAGGGTGATGGGCAGCGCCAGGTTCTGCTCCACCGTCAGCTCGTCGAGCAGGACGACGCGCTCGCTGAAGATGCCGATGCGGTCGAGGAACCGGAACCAGGCGTCGGCGTTCGAGATCACGCGCGTCGGCGCACCGAAGACCTCGACCTCGCCGGCGTCGGGCAGCGTCGCGCCCGTAATCAGGTTGACGAGTACTTCCGCAGCGGCGCGGTCGAATCCGACGAGCGCAACCGTTTCGGCCTCGTGCAGCTCGAAGCGCTCGACGCGCAGAGGCCTGAGCGCGTGGTAGTCCTTGCGGACGCCGACGAGCGAGACGAGCCGCTCACCTTCGACCATCGGCCGCGCAGCGAAGCCGCTCGAACTCGGCGGCCGGCAGCGTCACCGAGCCAGGCTCGAGGCCGTGTGCCGGATCGCCGTGAAAGTCCGAGCCGCCGGTCATGAGCAGCCCGAACTGGCGGGCCATGCCCACGTAGCGCTCGACCAGCGCGGCGTCGTGGTCCGGGTGAAACACCTCGATCGCGTCGAGGCCTGCCTCGACGAGCGGCGCGATCGGCGGCTCCCGCCGGAGCTTGCCCGGATGCGCCAGCGAGGCAAGGCCGCGGGCCTGGTGGATGACCGCGACGACCGCGTCGGGAGGCGCTCCGGTGCGGGGCACGAATGCCGGACAGCCGGAGCCGAGCCACCGATCGAATGCCTCCTGCGTGTCGGCGACATAACCGGCCTCGACCAGCGCGCGCGCGATCAGCGGACGACCAATCGACCGCCGGCTGTCCGCCGCCGCGCGTGCGAACAGCGGCCCCAGATCGATCGGCATGCCAAGGGCAGCCAGCCGCTCGCCGATCGCGTGCGCCCGTGCGACGCGTGCGGCGCGCTGCTCCGAGAGAAACCGAACAAGTGCCTCGTCTCGTGGGTCGAGGAAGTACCCGAGCATGTGCACGTCGCGGCCCCGGTCGATGGCCGTGATTTCAATGCCGGCGATTGCCTCGATGCCACGGCCGGCGGCCAGCCGCTGCACCTCGTCGATCGCCGCGGTGGTGTCGTGATCGGTCACCGCGATCGTGGTGAGCCGGGCGTTGGCGGCGCGATCGACCAGCTCGCTCGGCGTGCAGCGGCCGTCGGACGCAGTGGTGTGCAGGTGAAGATCGATCAATCCGGAACGCGATGCCGGGATGGACGCGTCACCGCGCGGCACGGGCCGCCGGCGCGCCATGCCGCCGCGGCCGCCGTACGCGCCCCTGGCGCTTGACGAGCGCGCGGTACTCGCGGATCAGCAGCTCGAGGTGCTGGCGCTCCTCGTCCGCGAACTCCAGGAATATCTGCTTGCCCTCGGAATCCTCGAAGCGCTCACCGTACTTCTTGAAGAAGCGGTGCGACCCGCGCTCGCAGCGGATGCCCATCATCAGCGCCTGCTGGTCGTTCACACCCTTCAACAGCCGCTCCGCGCCCTCGGCAAACAGGCCGTTGGCCGCGCCCTTGAAGAAGAGGAACGTCGGGCGCGACTCGAGCTGCGGGTCGCGCTGGAGCAGCTCGTTGTAGCGCGTCTCGAGCTTGCTGAGGTGCTCCTTCTCCTCGGCCGCGAGATCGTCGAACACCTTCCGCCCGCGCCCGTCGCGCGTCAGCCGCGCGGCGCGGGTATAGAACTCGAGCCCGCTCCGCTCGGTCGCGATTGCAATCCGGAGCGCGTCGCGCGCGAACAGCAGATCCTTGTGGCCCTCGTCCACCGCCGGATGGCGACCGGTCCGGCACTCCTCGCACGTCCCGTAGATTTGGACGACGCTTTGCGCCGCCGCGAAGCTGCGGGCCGCCGAAATCTCCTCGATGAGCGCCTCGATGTCGGAGCTGAGGAACTCCGATGAGCGATGGCAGTTCGTGCAAATCAAATGGAAATGGCGCGGCTGCCGGTACGAATGCTCGAAGCGGAACCGGCCTTCGCCGAAGTCGACCTTGCGTGCGATGCCGGCGTCGACCATCCACTGCAGCGTGCGGTAGACGGTGGCCCGGCTGATCCGGTGGTCTTCCCGCCGGATCAGGTCCACGAGGTCGTCTGCGCTGAGATGCCCTTCCTGGCGAAGGAAGACGTTGACGATCTGCTCCCGCTTGCTCGACCGTTTGCCGCCGGTCGGCTTCAGCCGGGTCAGATCAGGAAGGGTCGTCACATCGCTACACCGTGAAGGACTGACCGCAGCCGCAGGTCGAGACCGCGTTCGGGTTCTTGATGGTGAACCCGCCGCCGGTCACGGTATCGACGAAGTCGACCTCGGCCCCCTTCAGATAGCTGATGCTGATCGGGTCGACGAACAGCCTCACGCCGTTCGACTCGAACACCTGATCGCTGCTGCCGCCGTTCTCCTCGATCATCAACCCATACTGGAAGCCGGAGCAGCCGCCGCCCTGCACGAAGACGCGCAGGCCGCTGCCTGTCTTGCCTTCCTCGGCAAGGAGCTCGTTAATCTTCGATGCCGCCGTCGGGGACACGTGAATCACGTCAGACTCCTCGGTGTATTGGTGATTGGTGATTGGTGATTTTCGCGACCTCATCAATCGAAAATCATAACTCACGAATCATCAATGAATTATAAGCTCCGCACTCGGAGCCGAACAAGCCCAGCCGAGCTGCGGTAACTCCCTGCGCGCCAGCCAGTTAGGACGCGATATCAGCCGGCGGCGCCAAGCGCCGCCAGCTCACCGGCCGACGCCTGCTCGATGTCTTCGTGCAGGCTGTTGCCGTGCGCATCCATCGTCACGATCGCCGGAAAGTCGGTGACCTGCAGGTGCCACATCGCCTCGGGCGTCCCGAACTCCATCAGCGACACGCCGTCGACGCGGTCGATCGTCCGCGCGTAGAACTGCGCCGCACCGCCCACGGCGTTCAGGTAGACAGCCCCGGCCTCCTTGAGCGCGGCGAGCGTCCTGGCGCCCATGCCGCCTTTGCCGATCACCGCGCGCACGCCGTAGCGGCGAATGATGTCGGCCTGATACGGCTCCTCGCGAATGCTCGTCGTCGGCCCGGCGGCGGTCACCTTCCACCCGCTGCCTTCCTTCGCCACGACAGGGCCGCAGTGATACAGCACCGAGCCGCTCAGGTCGATCGGCGGAGCGTGCTTCATGAGGTGGGCGTGCACGGCATCTCGACCGGTGTTCATGCGCCCCGAGACCAGGACGACGTCGCCGACCTTCAGTGCACGAACCTGCTCCTCGGTGAGCGGCGTCTGCAGCCGCACTTCCCGCCCGGTGCGCGCGAAGCCCGCCTGATCCGCCATCGCCGCGACCGGCGTCGCGGGATCGCGATACAGCCACCGCGTGATTTCGCCGGTCCGGCCGTCGAGCACCACGCCGAGCCGGCGAAACGCCCAGCAGTCGTACGCGACCGAGACGAAGAAGCTCGCGGGGAGCCGATTCAGCGCGCCGATCTTGCAGCCGATGAGTGACGTCCGCCCGCCGAACCCCATTGTCCCGATGCCGAGACGGTTGACCTCTCCCATGATCGACGCCTCGAGCTCAGCGAGCCGTGGATCGGAGTTGACGTCATCGAGCGTGCGGAAGAGCTGCTCCTTGGCATGCACGTAGCCCGACGTACGGTCGCCGCCGATGCAGACGCCGACAGCGCCGGGCGCGCATCCCTTCCCCTGCGCCTGCCACACCGCGTGCAGGATGCACTTGCGGACGCCCTCGAGGGTGCGGTCGGCGCGGCCGAGCCCCTGCAGCTCGGTGGGCAGCGAATACTGCGCGTTCATGTTCTCGCACCCGCCGCCTTTCAGGATCAATTTCACTTCGATGTCGTCGCGCTCCCACTGCTCGAAATGCGTGATCGGCGTGCCGGGACCGAGGTTCGTGCCGGAGTTCTCGCCGGTGATCGAGTCGACGGAGTTCGGCCTGAGCTTGCCCCGCCGGGTCGCCTCCGCCACCGCGTCGCGGATCTGCTGTTTCATCACGATCTGATTCGCCCTGACCGGCGTCTTGATCTCGAACGTCGGCATCCCGGTGTCTTGGCAGATCGCGCCCTCGCCGTCGGCTGCCTGATCGATGTTCTGCGCGATGATCGAAAGCGCCTGCGCCGACCGCGTGCCGGTCGGCTCTTCCCCCATGGCGACCTTCATGGCCGCTCGGACGTCTGGCGGCAGGTCGGTCGAGGTCTTGATGATGAGTGAGAGGACGCTGTCGAAAAAGGCGGAAGGCATGCGAGCAGTATAATTTACGGGCGGGCAGGCTATGGAATTCAGAACCGAGCGCGATCCTCTCGGTGAACACCCTGTTCCCTCCGCCGCCTACTACGGAATCCAGACGGCCAGAGCTGTCGAAAACTTCCCCATAAGCGGGCTCCGCGCGGCTACCGAGCTCGTCACGGCGACCGTGCTCGTCAAGAAGGCTGCCGCGCAGGCGAACGTCGCCCTGGGGCGGCTCGACGATCGGATCGGCAACGCGATCGTCCGCGCGGCCGACGAGGTCCTGGGGGGTGACTTGCGCGACCAGTTCGTCGTCGACGTGTACCAGGCCGGCGCCGGCACGTCGCACAACATGAACGCGAACGAGGTGCTCGCCAACCGCGCGGCCGAGCTGCTCGGCGGCCCGCGCGGCGTGTACGACGTGGTGCACCCGAACGATCACGTCAACATGGGCCAGTCGACGAACGACGTGTTCCCGACGGCCACGCGTCTGGCGCTCCTGATGATGCACGGCGCGCTCGTCGAGGCCGTGCGCGCGCTGGCGGCCGCGCTCGCACGAAAGGCCGACGCCTTCGAATCGGTCGTGAAGGTCGGGCGCACGCATCTCCAGGACGCGGTGCCGATCACGGTCGGCCAGGAACTGGGCGGCTTCGCCGACTGCCTTGCCCGCGCAGCCGACGAGCTCGAGCATGCCGCGAAGGGTCTGCACGAGATGAACCTCGGCGCGACCGCCGTCGGCACCGGGCTGAATGCCGGGGAGGAGTACGCGGCGGTCGCGATTCGCAATCTCAGTCGCGATACCGGCCTGCCGCTCAAGCCCGCCGCGAATCGGTTCCGCGCGACGCAGAGCATGGGGGACGTCGTCACCTATTCGGGCGCGATGCGGCGGCTCGCCGTCGAGCTGGGAAAGGTCGCCAGCGATCTGCGGCTCCTCAGCATGGGACCGCGCGCGGGGCTCAGCGAGCTGGTGCTGCCCGCCGTGCAGCCCGGGTCGTCGATCATGCCGGGCAAGGTGAACCCGTCGGTCCCCGAGATGGTCAACCAGGTCTGCTATCAGGTGATAGGCTGCGATGTGACGATCGCGACGGCCGGCGAGGCGGGCCAGCTCGAGCTGAACGTCATGATGCCGGTGATCGCCTGGAACGCCGTCCACATGTCGACCATTCTGCGCGAGGCGATGACCGCCCTGCGGCTGCGGTGCGTGGAGGGTCTCGAAGTCGACGCTGCGCGCTGCCGCGAGCTGCTCGATCGCAGCACCGCGTCCGCGACCGCACTCAGCCCACATCTGGGCTACGCGCAGACCGCCGACATCGCAAAGGAGTCGGTGAAGACCGGAAAGTCGATTCGTCAGATCGTTCTCGAGCGGGGCCTCATGGACGAGCGAACGCTCGAACGCATTCTGTCAGTCGAGCAGATGACGCGGCCCGGCATCGTCGGCGAGGTGAAGCGGTAATGGCCCCGCTGGCACTGGCTCTCGCGCTCAGCGCCCTCAGTTTCCAACTGCCAATGACCAACGCCCACGCTTGGGTTTTGGGAGTTGGGCGTTGGGAGTTGCAGACCGCCGCTGGCCGATCAGGCCGGCTTTTCCCGCCACAGGACCTCGGTCTGCTCGAAGGCCCCGACCGAGAAGCGTGGCAGAAACCCGACGAGATCATGGACGTGCTCGGCATCGCGGACGGCGCCGCGGTGGCCGACATCGGTGCTGGCGCCGGCTGGTTCACGATCCGGCTCGCGCGGCGCGTCGGGCCGAACGGGCTCGTCTACGCCCAGGACGTGCAGCCGGAAATGCTCGGCGCCATTCGACGACGCGTCGCGCGCGAAGGGCTGCGAAACGTAGAGACGCGGCTCGGGTCCGACAGCTCGCCCAACCTGCCGCCGCGCGCCCTCGATGCCGTCCTCATCGTGGACGTGTACCCGGAGGTCACCGATCGCATCGCGTTCCTCCGCAATCTCGCGGCCTCGCTCAAACCTGGCGGCCGCATCGGCATCGTCAACTACCGACCCGGCCGTGGCGGACCGGGGCCGGCGCCTTCAGAGGGCGTGCGTGTCGAGGCGGTGAGCGTCGAGCGCGACGCCGAAGCGGCCGGCCTCCGCGTGCTCGCGCGGCAGGATCTGCCATACCAGTACCTGCTCGTCCTCGGCCGTTAGGCCTGCGGTACAATCGCCCGGCATGCACCCGTCTCCGTTCATCGACGCGCTCGCGGTTCGGCGTGACGCGCCTGTCGGCCTCGTGCGCGCGCTGGCCGTGCTGTTTGTATTCGCGCTCACAGCGGCCGCGGCGCAGATCAGCATTCCCCTTCCGTTCACCGCGGTTCCATTCACGTTCCAGCCGATGGTCGTGCTCCTCGGCGGACTGGCACTTGGCGCGCGGCTCGGTCTCGCGAGCCAGGTCGTGTATCTGGCCGCTGGAATCGCCGGACTGCCCGTCTTCGCCGCGTCGACGACGCTGCCGCCCGGACCGCTGCGGCTCCTCGGACCGACCGGCGGGTATCTGATGGCGTATCCCATCGCGGCACTGCTCGTCGGGTATCTCGCCCAACGGGGATTCGACCGCCGTTATCCGACGTCGATCGCCGCGATGCTGGCCGGGCTCCTCGTCGTGTACGCCTGCGGCACGATCTGGCTGAGCACATCCCTCGGACTGGCCGGCGCGCTGGCCGCCGGCGTGTATCCGTTCATCGCGGCCGACGTCCTGAAGCTCGTCGCGGCCGCCGGCGTCCTGCCCGGCCTGTGGACACTGCTCGGCCGCGCGTCGCGCTGACCGTCGCCGGCAGCGATTCGAGCGGTGGAGCGGGCATCCAGGCCGATCTGAAAACGTTTGCGGCACACCGCGTGTACGGCGTGAGTGCAATCACCGCCGTCACCGCGCAGAACACGTCAGGGGTGGCCTCGTTTCAGCCGGTTCCGGCGGATCTCATCACGGCACAAATCGAGGCAGTCGTCTCCGACATCGGGGTACACGCGGCGAAGACTGGCATGCTGCCGACCGCGGCAGTCGTCGAAGCGGCAGCGGCCGCCGTCGCCGAGCTCGATATTCCGTTCCTGGTCGTGGATCCGGTCATGGTGGCCACGAGTGGCGATCGACTGATCGATGACGAAGCGGTCGCGGCCATGAAAGTGGAGCTCATCCGCCGCGCGTTTGTCGTGACGCCGAACATCCCCGAAGCGGAGGTGCTGGCGGGAATGGCGATCACGAGCGACGACGACCGGCGCACGGCGGCGCGCCGCATCGCCGCGCTCGGTGCGACCGCCGTGATCATCACGGGCGGACACGCCGCATCGCTCGATATCGTCGACCTGCTGTACGACGGCGAGCGGTTTCGCGAATTTCGCGCGGAGCGCGTCGCCGGCCGCGCGACGCACGGCACCGGCTGCACCTTTTCCGCCGCGCTGGCGGCCCGGCTCGCGCTCGGGACGTCGCTCGAAGAGGCCGTGCCGTTGGTCCAGGCCTACATCGCGGGTGCGATCCGATCCGCGCCGGATCTGGGCCGTGGGCACGCCCCGATGGACCATTTCTGGAAGCTATACTGAATCCATGGCCCAGGTCGCCATCACCGCCGAGCGGCTCGATCTCGAGGCGCTGACGACGGAGCTCGTGAGAGAGGCCCGCGGCGACGGCGCTGTCGCGACGTTCACGGGCCTCGTGCGCGACCACAATCAGGGCCGAAACGTGTGCTTTCTCGAGTACGAGGCGTACGAGCCGCTCGCCGTCCGCGCACTGCACCGCATCGTCGACGAGGCGCGCGCGACGTGGCCGGATGTGCGGCTCGGCCTGCACCACCGGATCGGACGTCTGGAGATCGGCGAGGCGAGCATCGTCATCGTGGCCGTGTCGCCCCATCGGTCCGACGCGTTCGCCGCATGCCGGTATGCGATCGAGCGGGTGAAGCAGATCGTCCCGATCTGGAAACGGGAGCACTTTGAGGGGGGCGACGTCTGGCTGGAGGGCGCGACCGCCGACCCGGACGACGAGAACGCCAGGCAGGCGGCGCAGCGGATCGCATGCGCGTGACCATACGGCTGTTTGCCCGGCTGCGCGATCTGGCCGGTGCTGCCGAGCTGGTTCGCGAGGTGCCCGATCACGCGACGGTGCAGACGGTCTGGAACGCGCTGAAGAGCGAGATGCCGTCCCTCGTGGAGTACGAGCGGACGATGTCGGTGGCCGTCAACGCGGAATATTCGCGCATGGGCGCCGCGGTACACGAAGGCGATGAGGTGGCGTTTCTGCCGCCGGTGTCCGGAGGATAAGTGTTCGACAAGCTCAGTGCCGTGGAGACGCAATACGAGGAGCTGATGACGCGCCTCGGCACAGCCGAGGTGCAGTCGGATCCCACCGAGTATCGCAAGGCGGCAAAGGCGCTCTCCGACCTCGAGCCACTCGTGGAGAAGTACAGAGAGTACAAGGCCGTTCAGAAGGACATCGACGGCGCCGAGGAGCTCGCGCGCGGCTCCGATGCGGACATGCGCGAGCTCGCGCAGGAGGAGCTCACAGGGTTGCTCGAACGGCGCGAGGCGATCCTCGCCGACTTGCGGCGGCTGCTCGTCCCGAAGGATCCGAACGACGAGAAGAACGTCCTCCTCGAAATCCGCGCCGGCACGGGCGGCGACGAGGCGGCGCTCTTTGCCGCCGATCTCTTCCGCATGTACAGCCGCTTCGCGGAGCGTCAGGGCTGGAAGCTCGAGGTGATGTCGTCGAGCGAGAGCTCGGCCGGCGGCCTCAAGGAAGTCATTGCGTCGATCGAGGGCAAGGGGGTCTACAGCCGCCTCAAGTACGAGAGCGGCGTGCATCGGGTCCAGCGCGTGCCGGCCACCGAGGCGAGCGGGCGCATCCACACGTCGACTGCAACGGTGGCCGTCCTCCCCGAGGCCGAGGAGGTCGACGTGCAGATCAACGAAAAGGACCTGCGGATCGACACGTTCTGCTCGAGCGGCCCCGGCGGCCAGAGCGTCAACACTACGTATTCGGCGGTCCGCGTCACGCACATCCCCACCGGTCTGGTCGTCTCGCAGCAGGACGAGAAGTCGCAGATCAAGAACCGGGCGAAGGCGATGAAGGTGCTCCGGGCGCGGCTCTATGAAGTGGAGATGCGCAAGCAGCACGAGGCGATCGCGAAGGAGCGGCGCGGCCAGGTGGGCACCGGGGAACGCTCGGAAAAGATCCGCACCTACAACTTCCCGCAGAGCCGGATTACGGACCACCGCATCAACTTCACCACGCACCGCCTGCACGACGTGCTCGAGGGAGACCCGGGCGAGATCCTCGACCAGGTGATCGCCTTCTACACGGCCGAGAAGCTCAAGGAAGCCACGACCGTCAATTGACGCTGCACGACCGGCTGGCCCACGCGCGCGCGCGGCTCGTCGCCGCCAGCATCCGTCCGGACGAAGCGGCCATCGACGTCGACCTCTACGCACGCACGATCCTCGGCTGGGACCGGGCGCGCCTGCTCGCCTCGCAGCACGAGGCGGCGCCGCCCGCGCTCGAACCGCGGTTCTCCGAATGGATCGCGCGCCGAGAGCGCCGCGAGCCGAGCGCGTACATCACCGGCGTCCGTGAGTTCTGGGGCCTCGACTTCGTTGTCACGCCCGCCGTCCTGATCCCTCGTCCTGAGACAGAGTTCATCGTCGAAGAAGCCCTGGCGATCGGGCGTGGTCTGCGCGAACCGCGCGTCGCGGACGTCGGCACTGGCAGCGGGTGCATCGCGGTCGCCATCGCCCACGACTGCCCGGCTTGCCGGGTGGTGGCGACCGACATTTCCCGCGACGCCCTCGAGGTGGCCCGCCGCAATGCGGCGCGTCACGGCGTCGCCGACCGGGTTGCACTGGTCGAAACGGCGTACCTCGACGGGGTTGCCGGACCGTTCGACGTGATCGCCGCCAATCCGCCCTACGTGAAAGACCGCGACAAGCCAATCCTCGGGGCCGACGTGCGGCACGAGCCGGATGTGGCGCTCTTTGGCGGCGACGAAGGGCTTCGCGACATCGCCGGCGTGCTCGACGCGGCGGCGCAGAAGCTCGAGGGCGGCGGGTGGCTGGTGATGGAGTTCGGCTACGGCCAGGAGGAAGACGTCGAGCGGCTGGTGGCGGCGCGGCGCGCGCTCGAGCTCGTCCGCGTCCGGCAGGACCTGCAAGGCATTCCGCGAACAGCTATCATTCGACGGACATGAGCGATTGTCTGTTCTGCCGAATCATCGCCGGAGAGATTCCGGCGACGCTCGTCCACCAGGACGAGCGCCTCGTGGTGGTCAAGGACCTCAACCCGCAGGCGCCGCTGCACGTGCTGATCCTTCCGCGCAGGCACATCGCCACGCTGAACGACTTGACGCCCGACGACGACGCGCTCGTGGGGTCGATGTTCCGGAGGGCGGCCGCGCTCGCGAAAGACCACGGCTATCACGAGCGCGGCTATCGCACGGTGTTCAACGTGAACCGCGAAGCCGGGCAGAGCGTGTTTCACATCCACCTCCACCTGCTCGCGGGCCGGGCGCTGACCTGGCCGCCGGGGTAGAAAAACGGGGTCGGAGGTCATTTAAAGAGGACACCGCCGATGTTGTCGGTCGGCAATGTCCTCTTTAAATGACCTCCGACCCCGTTTCATGTCTGGCTCTTCACGTAGCCGGTGACGGCGACGATCACGTCGGCGTCCCCTTTCGGCCGATGGCGGGTCGTCACCGTCACCCAGCCGCCCGGCTTCATCCCCTTGATCGCGCCGACCGCCGCCTCAGGGACGCGGACCCGGAACGACATGGTGTCGTTCTGTATGTCGCGCGAGGCGAGCTCCACCGGGAGCGCGAAGAAGTCGAGGATCTGCTGACCGGGCTCGTACTTGGTGACGCGGCGCACCGCGCCCGCGTGAATGTCGAGCCCCGACCACGTGAGCAGAACGCGATCGCCCGCATTGAAGCGGCCCACCTCCGTGGCGACGTCGCCAAGGACGCGCGCGCGGACGGTGAGGATCCCTTTCGCGTCGACCGACACGAGCTCGCCGTGCCACAGATACGTTTCGCCGCTGCGTGGTTGCGCGGTCTGCGCAGGCTGCGCGGGCTTGGGCGCCTGGGCCACGGCCAGCCCCGCGCCCACAGACAGGACGCACGCCGCCAGTGCGATCGAATGTCTGAACATAGGTCCTCCCCCAGGTGGTAGCTGGTAGTCGGTAGCTGGTAGCAACACACAACTACCAACTACGATCTGGCTACCGCCTACTGACTACCAGCTACGAGCTGGGTATTTATATCAACAGCGGCGGCAGCTCGGAAAGATCGCGGATGACCGGCACATCCGGCGGGACGGGCACCGCAGGCTGCGGCGCGCGGTGCACGAGGACGGCGCGCATGCCGGCGCGGCGTGCGCCTTCGATGTCGTGCGGCACGCTGTCGCCCACCATCACGGCTTCAGCCGGCGCGGCGCCGAGCAGCACGAGTGCCGACTCGAAGATGCTCGGGTGCGGCTTGAGATAGCCGTGCTCAGAGGACGAAATGGCCGCGTCGACCAGCCCGTGCAGCTCGAAATGCTGCTGAAACGACGCCAGGCAGCGGTGCGAGTTGGAAATCAGCCCCACCTTGATGCCGCGCGCCGCCAGCGCGCGCAGCGCCGGCGCGACGTCGTCGTACAGGAAGAAGTGCTGGCACTCCGCCCACTCGGCGTAGATCTCGCGCGCCGCCGCCTCGACCCGGTCGCCGCATCCGCCCATCGCCTCGATGATTCGGCGGGTGTAGCGCACGAACATGTCGTCGCTGTAGGTGTAGTCCTCCTGGTCGTCGAGCACCGCTGAGGCGGACAGGACTGCATCCGAAAAGCGCAACGGGTCGACCGTGATGCCGTGGCGCGCGCAGAACTGCGCGTACCCTTCGCCCTGAAACGTTGGACCGGGATAGATCAGCGTGAAGTCGACGTCGAAGCAGACCGCCTTGACCATGTTCATGCGGGCTGGCCGGTGTACGGTCCGGCGACGACGACCGTGGCGCGTGCGGGCGCGAGCGTCCGGCGTGCCGCCTCGTGGACACCCTCTCGCGTGACGGCATTCAGGAGCGCCGGGACGCGCAGGTCGTAGTCGAGACCCAGCCCGAAGAACTCCACCGTCTGCAGAAAATTGGCGATCCCGATGTTCGTCTCGAGCTGGCGCGGCATCGATCCGATCAGGTACTGCTTCGACTCGGCCAGCTCCTTCTCGGTGGGACCCTCGGCGGCAAGCTTGCCGAGCTCCTCGTCAATCGATGCGATCGCGCGCTCGACGTTGGCGGGGCTGACGCCCGCGCGGATGAGCAGCGGCCCCGGAATCACGTTCGCATCGAGCGCGCTGAAGACGTAATACGCCATGCCCTGCCGCTCGCGGATGCTGTCGCCCAGCCGTCCGCCGAGCGAGTACTGCCCGAGGATGTTGTTCATCAGCCAGTACGCGTAGTACGCCGGATCCGCCCGCCGGATGCTCGTAAAGCCATAGGCGATGTCGGCCTGCGCCTTGTTCATCATCGGAATCACGCGGACGCGCCGGCCGGCGGCCGCGGGCACCTCGTCGAGCCGCACGGGCGGCGGCGCCGGCGCGTGCCAGTCGGCAAACGCCGCGGCGGCGCCATCGATGGCGGCGGACGGCTCGACATCGCCGACCAGCACGAGCGACAGCGACCCCGGCGCGAACCGCGACCGGTGGAAGCGCTCGAGCGTCGGGCGATCGATCGCCTCGACGTTCTCGATCGACCCGCGGATCCGGCGGCCGTACCCGTGCGTGGATCCGTATAAATCCGCGAGCAGCCCTTCGCTCGCCATCGCGGCCGGGTTGTCCTGGTCCTGCCGGATCATCGTGACGATCTCGCCGCGGCGCGTATGCACCTCGTCGGCCGGAAATGCCGGATGGCGCACGCAGTCGGCCACCAGCCGCAGCACGGCCTCGAGGTCCTCGACCAGGCACGTGCAGACGAGCGCGAGCACGTGCCGGTTCACAGTCACGTTGAGCGAGACGCCGCGGCGATCCAGCTCCTCGGCGATCGCCGCCGCCGACTGCATGGCCGTGCCGCGATCGATCGTGCGCGAGACGAAGTGCGCCACGCCCGCCCGGTCCGCTGGATCGAAGACGGTGCCGGCCGCGACGGCGGCGTGAATGGTGACCGCGGGAGTCGTCTGTGACTGCTTGGCGATGACGACCGCGCCGTTGTCGAGCACGGTGCGGACAGGCGCGAGCCCGCGCTGGGTGAGGGTCGTCATGACGAGATGGGCAGCGGCTCGAACCAGCCGATGGTCCGGTTGGTCGGCTTCAGCCGTTCGGCCGCCGTGGCCGCGACCTCCTCGATCGTGACCGTCTCGATCCGCGAGCGAATCGTCGGCAGGATCCGCCAGCTCGCGATCGTCTCGAAGTAGCCGAGCTGGTGGGCGATGTTCGTGATGCTGTCGTTCTCGAACACCAGGCGCGCGCGGAGCTGGTGCACGGCCTTGTCGCGCTCGGCGGCGGTAATCCCCAGGCGCCGCACCGCGTCGATTTCCGCGAGCGCCGCCTCCTCGAGCCTCGCGAGCGGCGTCCCCTCCGTGGCCGTGCACGAAATCGTGTAGAGAAACGGCTCCGCCGTGGGCACGAATCCGCCGCTGACGGAGGAGGCCAGACCCGCGTCGATGAGCGCTCGATACAGGCGCGCGCTCCGCTGCGGCGGCGGCGTGCGGAAGCTCGCCCACAGGTTGATCCCCTTGGCGCCGGTGAGCACGGCGTCGAGGACGAGCATCGGGAAGAAGTCGGGATCGCCGATTGCCGGCGCGTGATACCCGAGCTTCAGGTAGGCCGTGGTCCCCTCTCGCTGGAGCATCACCCGCCGTTCTCCGAGCTGCTCCGGCTCGCGCGTGTGCGGCCGGCGCGTCACCTCGCCCGGCGGGATCGCACCGAAATGGCGCGCGGCCGCGCGCAGGGCTTCCTGCGCATCGACGTCGCCGACGACGACGAGCGTCGCGTTGTTCGGGACGTAGAACCGCCGGTAGTGCCCGTACAGATCCTCGCGCGTCATCGCCTGCAGGTCCGAGAGCCAGCCGATGGTCGGGTGCCGGTAGGGATGCGCCTTGAACGCCGCGGCCGTCAGCTCCTGGTCGAGCAGCGTGTCGGGATCGTTCTCGCCGCCCTGGAGCTCGGAGATGATGACCGTCCGCTCCGACTCGCAGTCGGCCGGATCGTACAGGCAGTTCGCCATCCGCTCGGCTTCGATGAACAGCATGCGATCGAGCGCGTCGCGCGTGGCGGTCTCGGTGTACGTCGTCTGGTCGATCCAGGTGTAGCCGTTCCAGTAGCCGCCGAACTGCTCGATGATCCCCTTCACCTTGTCGCGGGGGATGTTCGTCGTCCCCTTGAAGTTCATGTGCTCGACCCAGTGCGAGACGCCCGTCTGACCGCTCGGCTCGTCTTTCGAGCCGACGCGATACCAGCACCAGACCGACGCCAGCGGCGCCGTGCGCATCTCCTGGATCAGGACGCGGAGACCGTTGTCGAGGACGTGTTCGTGGACGTGCGACGCGGCCGGCGCGGATCGTTCGAGCGTGGCCATCTTGGCATTATAGAATTTACGTAAGTTGCCCGACTGGAAAGCCACCGTCAACCTGCCGCGCACAGGTTTCCCGATGAAGGCGAACCTGCAAACGGCCGAGCCCGAGGCGATCGCGCGCTGGGAGGCGATGGATCTGTACGGGCACATCCGGCGGCGGCGGCGCGGTGCGCGCAAGTTCGTGTTTCATGACGGCCCGCCGTACGCCAACGCGAACATCCATCTGGGGACCGCGCTCAACAAGATCCTGAAGGACTTCGTCATCAAGTCGCGCTCGATGCAGGGCTTCGACGTCCCGTACCTGCCCGGGTACGACTGCCATGGACTGCCGATCGAGCTGAGGGTCGATCGCGAGCTCGGACCGAAGAAGCGCGACATGTCGATCGGCGAGATCCGGCGCGCCTGCCGCGAATTCGCCGGCCGCTACACCGACGTGATGACGGCCGAGTTCAAGCGGCTGATGGTCTTCGGCGACTGGGACCACTACTACCTGACAATGAACCCGCGATATCAGGCCGATATCGCGCGCGCGCTCGGCAAGTTCGTCGAGCACGGCCTCGTCTACAAGGGCAAGAAGCCGGTCCACTGGTGCATCCACTGCCGCACGGCGCTCGCCGAGGCGGAGGTGGAGTACGAAGACCACTCCTCGCCGTCGATCTACGTCGAGTTCCCGCTCAATCCGTCGAGCGCGGCCGAGCTGGCCGCGCGCGTGCCGGCGCTGGCCGGGCGCGACGTGTCGGTCCTGATCTGGACGACGACGCCGTGGACCATTCCGTCGAATCTGGCGACCGCGTTTCACCCCGAGTTCGATTACGCGGCCTACGAAGCGCCACCCCACCGCGCGGAGCGCGGCGGGGACCCCGGGGCCGGGCCTGCCACGAGCGAGGCCGCGCAGCGGCCGAGTCGAGTGGTGATCGTCGCCGAAAGTCTCGCCGAGCGTGTGAGCGCGGCGGTCGGGCGTCTGCTGACGCAGCCGGTCGCGCGCATGAAGGGAACGGTCCTCGAGGGCATCCGCTTCCGGCATCCGCTGTACGAGCGCGACTCGGTGGGCGTCCTCGCCACCTACGTCACGCTCGAGCAGGGTACGGGTGCCGTGCACACCGCACCCGGGCACGGCGCGGACGACTTTCATACGGGCGTGGAGTACGGACTCGAGATTTACGCGCCAGTCGATCCCGGCGGCCATTTTCGCGAAGACGTGGAGCTCTTCGGCGGCCAACGGGTGTTCGATGCGAACCCTCGCGTCGAGGACGCGCTGGCCGCGCGTGGCCGCCTGTGGCACCGCGACACGGTCGTGCACCAGTACCCGCACTGCTGGCGCTGCCACAACCCCGTGATCTTTCTCGCGACATCGCAGTGGTTCGTGCGGATGGACGGTGAGCCGGCGATCACGGGCGCCGACGGCCAGACGCGCACGCTGCGCGATGCGGCGCGGCACGCCATCGATCATGAGGTGACGTGGCTCCCCGCGTGGGGGCGGGACCGCATCTTCAACATGGTCAGCAACCGCCCCGACTGGTGCATCTCGCGCCAGCGCGCGTGGGGCGTCCCGATTCCGGCGCTCGACTGCCTCGCCTGCGGCGAGGCCGTGCTGACGACCGAGACCATCGAGCGCGCCGCCGCCGTGTTCGAGCAGTACAACGCGGACGCGTGGTACGACCGGCCGATCGAGGACTTTCTGCCGCCGGGCCTCACGTGCCCCGCCTGCGGGTCCGCCTCGTTCGAGCGGGAGCGTGACATCCTGGACGTCTGGTTCGATTCGGGCTCGAGCCACGAGGCGGTGCTCGCACGCGCGGACGACCTCGGCTGGCCGGCCGACCTGTATCTGGAAGGCAGCGACCAGCATCGCGGCTGGTTCCAGAGCTCGCTCCTCGTAGCGCTCGCCACGCGCGGACGGCCGCCCTTCCGGCAGGTGCTGACGCACGGCTTCCTGATCGATCTCGAGGGCCGCAAGATGTCGAAATCGCGCGGCAACGCGATCGTGCCGCAGGAGATCATCAAGGAAAGCGGCGCCGAGATCATCCGGCTCTGGGTCGCGACGACCGAGTTCACCGAGGAGCTGCGCGTCAGCAAGGAAATCCTCACGCGTATCGTCGAGTCATACCGAAAGTTCCGGAACGTGCTTCGTTTGCTGATCGCGAATCTGTACGACTTCGATCCCGCGACAGACAACGTCCCACATGGACGGATGCTGGAAGTCGATCGCTGGGCGATGGCGCGATACGCAGCCCTGGTCGACAAGGTCTTGAAAGCATACGAGGACTACGATTTCCTGGCAGCTTGCCGCGCGATGAATTCGTTCATCACCGTCGATCTCAGCGCGTTCTATGTGGACATAACGAAGGATCGGATGTACACCTTCGGCGCGAGGTCAGAAGCCCGCCGCTCGGGGCAGACGGCGATGTTCGGCATCTTGGACGGACTCGTTCGGCTGCTAGCACCGATCCTTCCGTCGACCATGGACGAGTTGTGGAGCCATCTGCCGGGCGAACGCGACGCGTCCGTGCACCTAACGCTCTTCCCTGCGGACGCGGATAGCTGGCGTGACGCGGGGTTGATCGACCGGTGGGAGAAACTTCTCTCGCTACGGGACCATGTGAATGTCAAGCTCGAAGCCGAGAGGCAGGCGAAGACGATTGGCTCGAATCTCTCGGCGCGCGTGGAACTCGACTTCGCGGATCCGGCCGACCGGATGTCTAGCTTGGCGGAGGACTACGCCGAGTTTCTTCCGACGCTCTTCGGGGTTTCAGAAGTGGAGATTAGGCAGGTTCATGTGTCTTCCAGCTTTGCCGGCGACGGCGGACAGATGATTGCCGAGCCGTTGAGCGTCCACGTGAAGAAGTCCAGTGGCGTCCGGTGCGAGCGCTGCTGGCGGTTCGTGCCGCGCGTCCGCACGGAGCCCGACTGGGCCGGAATCTGCGACCGGTGTGTCGAGGCGCTGGCCGAGCCGGTCAACCGCTGATGCCGCTGCCGGCGCCGCTCCGGGTCGAACTGTGGCTCGCGGGGGCAATCGTGATGCTCGATCAACTGGCGAAAGCGACCGTGAGCGCCACGCTCGAGCTGCACGAGAGCGTCGACGTGATTCCGAACTTCTTCAGCCTGACGCGCGTGCACAATTATGGAGCCGCCTTCGGCCTGATGAACGCGATCGACTTCCCGTTCAAGACCGCCATCCTCGCGCTGGTCGCCGCGATGGCACTGGCGGCGCTGGCCTGGTACGGGGCGAGCCTCCCGGCCGAACAGTGCCTCGCGCGCGGCGGCCTCGCGCTTGTCGTGGGGTGGCGGACGCGGCCATCACGGTGGGCGTCTCGCTCATGATTCTCGATATGCTGGAGATAGGGAGACGCCGTGTATCCAGAACTGTTTAGCATCGGCCCGATCACGATCTACTCGTACGGCGTGCTGCTCGCGGTCTCGTACCTGCTCGGCCTCTGGCTGGCCATGCGCCGCGCGAAGGCGTGGGGGCTCGATTCGAGCCGCATTCTCGACCTCGGAATCTACATCATCATTGCCGCGCTGGTCGGAGCGAAGCTCCTGCTGCTGGTCGTCGACTTCGATCAGTTCAGCGGATCGTGGTCGGATCTGCTGTCGCTGGCGCGCTCGGGCGGCGTCTTCTACGGCGGGCTGATCCTCGCGGTGCTCGTCGGCTTCTGGTACGTCGGCCGGCACGGCCTCCCGCTCTGGACGACGTGCGACGTGTTCGCGCCGGCGATCGCGCTGGGGCACGTGACAGGACGGCTCGGATGCCTGGCGGCCGGCTGCTGCTATGGACGCCCTACCGACGTGCCGTGGGCGATCACGTTCACGAACCCGCTGGCCGCCGCCAACGTCGGCACGCCGCTCGGCATCGCGCTGCACCCGACGCAGCTCTACGAAGCGGGGGCGGAGCTCCTGATCCTGATCGTGCTGCTCGCGACCGAGCGCCGCGGCCGGCCGTTCGCGGGGCGGACGTTTTGGGCCTACATGTTCCTGTACGCCGTCTCGCGGTTCATGATCGAGTTCTACCGCGGCGATCCGCGCGGCGAGATTTTCGGCGTCTCCACGTCGCAGTTCATCTCGCTCCTACTCGCGCCGCTCAGCATCGTCATGCTGGTGTGGCTCGCTCGCAGCTCGCCGGAGACGCCGCAGCACGCGCGCATGGCAGCCTAGCGGAAGTTCAAAGTGCAAAGTCTGAAGAGCAAAGTCAGTCGAACGCGCACTTTGCACTTGTTCTAACGTACCTCGTGCCGATCGAGTTCCTCGTGCCAGCCGAGTTCGACGGCCAGCGGCTCGATCGCGTGCTCGTGTCCGCGGTCGAGGGGCGGTCGCGATCGCAAATCCAGCAGTTCATCGAGGAGGGCTGCGTGCGGGTGCGGCGGGGCGGACCGTCGGGCCCCGCGGCGAACGTCAAGGCCAATCTCCCTGTGCGGACCGGCGACCATATCACCGTCGATCTGCCGGCGGCGGTCGCACCGCCGCACGTCGCGCCCGAGCAGCTGCCCCTCGAGGTGCTCTATCAGGATGCCGATCTCGCGGTCATCAACAAGCCGGCGGGCATGGTGGTCCACCCGGGCGCCGGGCACGCGTCCGGCACACTCGTGAACGCCCTGCTCCATCACATGCGCGATCTGAGCGGCGTCGGCGGCGAACTGCGCCCGGGCATCGTGCACCGGCTCGATCGGGGAACGTCCGGCGTCATGGTGATTGCGAAGAATGACGCCGCGCATCACGAGCTGTCGCGGCAGTTTCACGATCGCGAGGTCGAGAAGGAATACGTCGCGCTCGTCTGGGGCGTCGTGCAGGCCGGGCGGCGGATCGACGCGGCGATTGGCCGAGACCCGGCACACCGGCAGAAGATGTCGGCCCGGGCGCGTCGCGCGCGCGAGGCGGTGACCCGCATCACGCGGGCCCGTCATCTTCGCGGCGTGACGCTGTGCCAGGTGGCGATTCACACCGGACGCACGCACCAGATCCGTGTGCACCTGAGCGCGATCGGGCACCCGATCGTCGGCGACCCGCTCTACGGGGGGGTCCGTCGGCGCATTCCCGGCGATCTGCGCGCGCTCCAGCGGCTGGACCGCCCGTTCCTCCACGCCGAGCGGCTCGCGTTCACCCACCCGCGCGACGGACGCCCCATGACGTTCACCGCACCGCTGCCCGAGGATCTCAGGAGCATCCTGGAAGAGCTCCCCGGATGGAACGAAGATGAATAGGCCAATCGTCCCGACCCAGATTCGGAAGGTCTTCGACGGCCGCGTGTTCAGCGTGAGCATCGAGTCGATCACGCTGCCGCGGGGCGAGCGTCTCGACGCGGAGATCATCCGCCACCCGGGGTCGGTGGTGCTCGTCCCGGTGACCGATGCCGGCGACATCATCCTGGTGCGGCAGTACCGGCCCGCGATCGGGCGATGGGCCTGGGAGCTACCGGCCGGAAGCCTCAAACACGGCGAGGCGCCCGAGTCCGCCGCGATTCGTGAATGTCACGAGGAGACGGGGCTCATCCCCTCCGCCCTTGCCTATCTTGGCGGGTTCTTTCCGACGCCCGGCTACTGCGACGAGGAGATGCACTTCTTCCGCGCGACGGGCCTGCGGCCGCCGGGCAGCGATGATCCGGTCGCCCAGCAGGATGAGGATGAGGATATCGAGGCGCGGCCGCTCCCGCTCGACGTCATCCGCACGATGATCGCCTCGCACGAGATCATCGATTTGAAGACCGTCGCGGGTCTGACGCTGCTCGAACGTGTGTGACTACTGCACTCTCGGCTGCACGCGGCGGTCGGCCGGCCGCGTACCTGCCGGCTTCGGCCCTGGCAGCAGGGCCAGCAGCAGGACCTCGTCCACGCTCTGCACGAAGTGGATGGTCAGCTCGCGCCGCAGGTCCTCCGTCAGGTCTTCCTTGACGTTCTTTTCGTTCTGCCGCGGGAGTATCACCTCGCGGATGCCCGCGCGGCGCGCCGCGAGCACTTTCTCCTTGATGCCGCCGACGGGCAGGACGCGTCCCGACAGCGTGATCTCGCCGGTCATCGCGATGTCCCCGCGAACCGGGCGCCGCGTCACCTCGGATGCCAGCGCTGCCGCGATCGTGACGCCCGCTGACGGACCGTCCTTGGGAATCGCACCCGAGGGCACATGGATGTGGATCTCGGCATTCTTGAAGAAGTCGGGATCCGCGCCGTAGGCAGCCGCATGCGCGCGGAACCATGAGAGTGCCGCACGCGCCGACTCCTTCATGACCTCCCCGAGCTGGCCGGTCAGCGTCAGCGTGCCGGTGCCGGGCATCCGCGACGCCTCTACGAACAGCACGTCACCGCCCGCGGGCGTCCACGCAAGCCCGATGGCAACGCCGGGCTCCTTCGTCCGTTCCTCGATCTCCTCCTGGAGGAACGTCGGCGCACCCAGCAGCTCGACGACGACGTCGGGCGTGACGACGAGTGGATCGAGATTGCCCTCGGCGCGGCGTCGGGCGGCCTTCCGACAGAGAGCGCCGATTTCACGCTCGAGGTTTCGGACGCCCGCTTCGCGCGTGTAGCCCCGAATCACCGCACTCACCGCTTCGTCCGTGATGCTGAACTGCTCCGGAGTGAGCCCGTGGTTCTTGATCTGTTTCGCGATCAGGTGCTCGCGCGCGATGGCGAGCTTCTCCTCCTCCGTGTAGCCGGGGATTTCGAGCACCTCCATGCGGTCGCGCAGCGCCGGCGGAACCGGGTCGAGCACGTTCGCCGTCGTGATGAACAGTACTTCCGACAAATCGAACGGCACGTCGAGATAGTGATCGCGGAACGTCGAGTTCTGCTCCGGATCGAGCACTTCCAGCAGCGCCGATGCCGGATCGCCGCGAAAATCGGCGCCCAGCTTGTCGATCTCGTCGAGGATGAACACCGGGTTCTTCGACTCGGCGCGCCGGAGCCCCTGGATGACCTGACCCGGCAGCGCGCCGATATACGTGCGCCGGTGCCCGCGGATCTCCGCCTCATCGCGCATGCCGCCGAGCGAGACGCGGACGAACTTGCGGCAGAGCGACTGCGCGATCGAGCGCGCGAGCGAGGTCTTGCCGACGCCGGGCGGGCCGACGAAACAGAGGATGGGGCCCTTCACCTCCGGGTTGAGCTTCCGGACGGCGAGGTACTCGAGAATGCGGTCCTTCGCCTTGGCGAGCCCGGTGTGATCGGCGTCGAGCACCGTCTTCGTCCGGGCGAGGTCGATGACTTCCTCCGTCCGCTTGGCCCACGGAAGCATCACGAGCCAGTCGAGATAGGTTCGGGATACCGTGTACTCGGCGGCCGCCACCGGCATCTTCGCGAGGCGGTCGAGCTCGCGCTGTGCCTCCTTCTTCACGGCCTCCGGCATCCCCGCAGCCTCGATCTTCTCGCGCAGCTCCTCGATGTCCTTCGTCTGGTCGTCGCTCTCGCCGAGCTCCTTCTGGATCGCCTTCATCTGCTCGCGCAGGAAGTACTCGCGCTGGTTCTTGCCGACCTCGGACTGCACCTGCGACTGGATCTTCGAGCCGAGCTCCAGCACCTCCAGTTCCTTGATCAGGAGCCGGTTGAGCGTGTCCATGCGCGCGCGGACGTCGAGCGTCTCCAGCACCTCCTCCTTCACGGCGGTCGCGATCGTCGTGAGGCTCGACGCGATGAAGTCGGCCAGCCGGCCCGGATCGGCGATGTTGGCGGCGAGCGTCTGCAGATCGTCCGAGAGCAGCGGCGAGAGCGAGACGACGCGCTGGAAGTTCGTCTTGATGTTGCGCAGGAGGGCGTCGACCTCGAGACGGTCGGCGTCGGCGACGGCCTCGACCGCGAGCCCGACGCGTGCGCGGAGGTACGGCCGCGTCGCGGTGATCTCCTCGAGCGTGAGCCGTGCGAGCCCCTGCACGATCAGCCGGAGGCTGCCATCGGGCAGCTTGAACATCTTGTGGATGTGGCTCGCCGTGCCGACGTGGTAGAGATCGTCCTGCTGCGGCTCCTCGACCGACGCGTCGCGCTGCGTGAACACGGCGATCAGCTTGCCGGCCGACATCGCTTCGTCGATAAGCCGGACGGAACTCTCGCGGGCGACCGCCAGGGGCATGAAGGAATTGGGGAAGAGGACCGTGTCGCGCAGCGGCAGCACCGGCAGCTCATCGGGAATGGCGAGCGTCCGGTCGCCGACCGATACCTCGTGCAGCTCGACGGTCTCGTCGTCCTGTTCGTCGCTCATCCGTGCGCCTCAAAAACAAAGGGCGGCCTGCGAGGCCGCCCCGAACGATCCGAAACGTCTCGAACGATCCGAGCGCGTTAGCTCGAGACGTCGAAGAAGAGCGGCGTCGATCCGCGCTTCTGTGCCAGCATCCGCTCGCGCTGCTCGGCGGTCTCACGCGCCTCCTCACAGTCCTTGCAGCGAACCGCAAACGGCAGCGCCCGCAGCCGCGCCTCCGCGATCTCCTCGCCGCACTCGAAACAGTTGCCGTACGTCCCCTCCTCCAGCCGGCGGAGCGCCTCATTGATCTTGTTCAGCGTCTCCGACTTCATCTGGATGAGAGCGAACTCGATGTCTTCCTGGATGTCGACTTCGGAGCTCTCGCCCTGATCGAGCACCTCGCGGTCCTTGCTGCCGTCGGCGCGCACATCGCGAATGCGCCCCTGCACCTCGTTCATGAGCTCGCGGCGGCGATCTTCAAGCATCTTCTTCAGTTCGTTGTATCGGCTCGTCCGCGCCGAGCCCTTCGCATTCTTCGTCGTCGCCATGATGCCTGCCGCTCCTTCCATGCCCACCCGACGAGGGTGGGTCCGTCACGTGTGCGCCACCCATGCAACGATAATGCCGACATGAACATCCTCGGGGCCCCGTGTCCTTCCTGGGGAGTCCCTCACTTGGTCGGCCACCCAGAGATCGCTGCAAATACTCACCCACAGGGGGTTAGGGCGATTCCGTACGCCCATTCCCACTACGACATCCCCCGCTCATGCCATTAGACGCTTCGCCGGCCAATCAGGCCGCCTCGGCGACTGTCTCAAGACGAGGACGGAATGGCGCTGCGATGTGGCTAAAGCGCCCCAGCTCGGCGGGACGGGTGGCCGGCGCCGTTTGTCTGGAGCGCACTCGGAGATGCCGAAGTAAGTGACAACCTGTCAATAAGTTGCGCGATGTCACGAGCGACATCGGCGATCGTGTGACAGGGCCGGTTTCGAACCTGCGGGCTCACTCGCCGACAAAACGCGGCAAGTGCCGGAAAGCAGACAGATCGTCGGTTTGTCGACACCCCCGGGCGATCCGCGGAATTCCGCCGCAGCCCGCAAAACTTCGCGCACCGTGTTGAAACGAAGCTACTGGATGAAGCGGTTCCCGACGGAGGGATTCGGCACGATCCCGCGGGCGGCGAGCAGCTCTCCGCTGCGGCGGCTGCGCGTGCGCAGCCATCGTTCGTACAGCCGCAGGAGGTCCGCGTTCGACGCGAGCGCGCTTTGCTCGCTCACCTCGCCGAGCACGTCGACGAAGGCCGCGAACTTGCCGGCGAGCTCGTCGAAGACATCGCCGAACGTGTCGTCGCCCTGGCGCGCCAGCGACGTGTAGGCGTACCCACCCAGGTAGATGTAGTAGTCGACGTCGACGAGGCTGCGCGTCAGGCTGTCGGCAAAGAAGCCCGAGATGAACAGCGACAGATCGCCGACCTGTCGCAGCTCGTCGCGCTGCCGGGCACCTGCGGCCTGAAGGGCCTTCACGAATCGCATGCCGAGCGCGTCGTCCTCCGGCGGCACCGTCGAGCGATCGAAGTGCACGAACCCGGTGAGCAGATTCACCAGATAGAACGAGGTCAGCTCCCGCGCCTCGAGGCGCTGCCGCTTCATCGCGGATTCCACGAGTTCGCGGAAATACTCGGACGGCGATTCGTTGCGGACAAGTTCTTCGGCCATGGTCCTCCGCGCCAAACCCCCCCGCGCGCATATGCGCACGGCGACACCGTCGGTCTGGTAGCCTCGCTCCAGCGACGGTGCAAAGCCTATTCCGCGAAAACTGGAGGGATTCGGCCGGATTATACGGAGTTTCGCCCGATCCCACAATCATCCGCGTCCGGGCGACGGCCGGAGGCCCGACACTTTCGGACGCGCGATCAGGTGTGCGAAGCTGAGAGAATGCGCTGCGCCAGCTGCGGCCAACGGAAGGGACGACGGGAGTGTCCGGCGCTCGGAGGCACGATTTGTCCGGTGTGCTGCGGGACCAAGCGTCTGGTCGAGATCCGCTGTCCGAGCGATTGCGTGTACCTCGCCGCTGCGCGGGAGCACCCGGCCGCAGTCGTCCGGCGCCAGCAGGAGCGCGACGTCGCGCGTCTGCTGCCGACGATCCAGCACCTCACCGAGCGCCAGTATCAGCTCTTCTTCCTCTTCCAGACGGCGATCGCGCGCCATAAACCGGACGGCTTCGCGCGCCTTGTCGATGCCGATGTCGCCGAGGCCGCCGCGGCGCTTGCCGCGACGCTCGAAACCGCCACGCGCGGCGTGATCTACGAGCACACAGCGGCATCGCCGCCGGCGCAGGCGTTGGCAGGCGTGCTGAAGGCGTTGCTCGCGCAGATTCGCGAACAGGGCGCCCGGGTCTCCGACGGCGAGGCGGCCATCGTGCTGCGCGCGATCGAGCAGGGCGCCCGCACGGTCAAGCAGCCCGAAGAAGGCGATACCGCTTATCTGGAGCTGATGGCGCGGCTGCTGAAGGGCGCGGCCGCGCCCGAACCCGCGCGCACCGATCCCGCGCCAGGCGGTTCGCTGATCCTGCCCTAAACTGCTATCCTGAAGACTATGGGCTTCAGGCTCTGGGCTTTTGCCAAAGCCCGAAGCCCAAAGTCCTAAGCCCGGAGAGGCGAAGAGCATTATGGCCAAACGCTGCGAAGTGTGCGGGAAGGGTCCGGTTGTCGGCCGGACGGTGTCACATGCTCACAATGTGAGCCCTCGGCGGTTCGAGCCGAACCTGCAGACGGTGCGCGCAGTCATCAACGGCGGCACGCGGCGGATTCGCGTCTGCACGCGGTGCCTGCGCGGCGGCAAGGTGATCAAGGCAGCCTGAGTTGCGGCAAGCCGTTCACGCGGCGGGCGCGCCCACGCCTCTCGGTCCGTATTCTCCCGCGCTCCGGGCCGGCAACCTGCTCTTCATTTCCGGTCAGATTCCGATCGATCCTGCGACCGGCGCGCTGGTCGGCGGCGACATCACCGCGCAGACCGATCGTGTGATGCGCAACATCCGGGCACTGCTCCAGGGGGCCGGCCTCGGCTTCGAGCACGTCGTCCGGACCACGGTGTTCCTGGCGGATATCGGCGAGTTTGCGGCGATGAACGAGTGCTACGCGCGATTCGTGAGCGACCCGCCGCCGGCTCGCTCGACGGTGCAGGTGGCGCGGCTTCCGCGCGATGTGAAAGTCGAAATCGACGCAATCGCGATCGTCCCGTAGGGCGACGCATGCGTCGCCCCTACGCCCGCGCGGCGCGCTCCACCTCCAGGACTCCCTCGACGCCCTTAATCGACTTGATCACCTTCTCGAGATGCTTGACGTCCTTGATCTCGACCGTCATGTCGATGCGCGCGTGGTGGTCGCCGCCGGTGCGCGCTTCCATGTTGGTGATGTTGGTGTTGATGTCGGACACGCGCGCGCTGATCTCCGCCAGCATCCCCTTCCGGTCCTCAACCTCCATCGTCAAGCGGACGGTGTACGGCGCCTGGTCGACCGCGCTATCCCACTCCACGTCGATGCGGCGGTCGGGGTCGAACACGAGCACGTTCGGACACGCGGCCGCGTGGACTGACACCCCCTTGCCGCGCGTGATGTAGCCGACGATCCGCTCGCCGCGTATCGGATTGCAGCACTTCGCGCGGAAGACGAGCACCTCGTCGGTGCCGCGCACCTTGATGCGGTCTTCGGCAGCGCCGGACCGCAGCACGCGCTTGACCGCGGAGACGACAGCCGATTCAGGCGGCTGCTCCTTGAGCTGGCTGGGAGGCACCGCCTTCTGCAGGACCGTGCGCGCCGACAGCTTGCCGTACCCGATGTGGGTGAGGAGGTCGTCAACCTTCTGCGCACCGTACTCGGAGGCGAACTTCGCAAGCTCGTCGCCCTCGAGCACCGTCTTCGGATTGAGCCCGAATCGGCGCGCCTCCTTCTCGAAGAGCCGCCGGCCGAGCTCGATGCTGCGTGCGCGCTCCTCTGACTGGATGACGTGCTTGATCTTGCTGCGGGCACGCGAGGTCGCGACGAAATTGAGCCAATCGCGGCTCGGCTTGTGGCCGCTCTGCGTGACGATCTCGACGATGTCGCCGTTCTGCAGCCGCGTCCGGAGCGGCACCATGCGGCCGTTGATGCGCGCGCCGACGCACTGGTTGCCCACGTCGGTGTGAATCGAGTACGCGAAATCGACCGCCGTGGCGCCGCGCGGGAGCGACTTCACCTCGCCCTTCGGGGTGAAGATGTAGACCTCCTCCGGATACAGATCGATCTTCAGGCTCTGGAGGAACTCCTGCGGGTCGCGCACCTCCTGCTGGACTTCCAGCAGCTGGCGCATCCACTGGAAGTACCGCTCGTCGCGCTGGTCGCCGACGCGCCCCTCCTTGTACTTCCAGTGCGCCGCGATCCCTTCCTCCGCGTGGCGGTGCATCTCCTCGGTCCGGATCTGCACCTCGAACGGGAAGCCGTGCTCGCTCACCACCGACGTGTGCAGCGACTGGTACCCGTTGGGCCGCGGCATCGCGATGAAATCCTTGATGCGCCCGGGCACCGGCGACCAGGTTTGATGGATGATGCCGAGGACGGCGTAGCAGTCCTTCACCGAGTCGGTGATGACGCGAAGCGCCACGAAATCGTAGACGCGCTCCAAATCGATCTTCTGGCGCTTGAGCTTGTGATGGATGCTGTAGAGGCGCTTGATGCGGCCGTCGAGGTGGACGATCGGGACCTGCGCCTCCTCGAGCTTGGCGCGGATGGTGCGCGTCAGCTCCTCGATGATGCGCTCGGCCTGCCGGCGCTTGCCTTCGACTTTCGAGCGCAGCACCTCGTACGCCTTCGGCTCGAGATAGCGGAACGCGAGCTCCTCGAGCTCGTTCTTCACCTTGCTCATACCGAGGCGGTTGGCGATCGGCGCGTAGATGTCGAGCGTCTCCTGGGCGATCTTCGTGCGGCGCTCCTCGGGCAGATAGTGGAGCGTCCGCATGTTGTGCAGCCGGTCGGCGAGCTTGACGAGGATGACGCGGATGTCGTCGACCATCGCCAGCAGCATCTTGCGGAAGTTCTCCGCCTGCCGCTCCTCGCTCGAGGAGAACGGGATGGCGCCAATCTTCGTGACCCCCTCGACGACGTGCGCGATCTCGGGGCCGAAGAGCTCGGCGATGCGATCCGGCGTGGTCAGCGTGTCCTCGACGACGTCGTGGAGCAGGCCGGCCGCCACGGCGACCACGTCCATCTTCATGTCGGCGAGAATGTCGGCGACCTCGAGCGGATGGATGAGGTACGGCTCCCCCGAGTGACGGACCTGCCCCTTGTGCTCGAGCGCCGAGAAGACGTACGCCTTCCGCAGGAGCTCGACATCGGCTTCCGGGCTGTAGCTCCGCACTTTCTCGAGGAGCGACTCGAAGCGAATCATGGAGGATAAGGACGGCCCGACCCTGCATCCCCATGATAGAAGTGGGGTTGAGGGGGGTCAAGACAACGGCCAGCTGGTCCTTGACTCGCCGGAAAAGCGATTACTATACTCGGCGTTTGCGACGTCGCGGGCAGCGCGGGCGCGTGGAGTCCGGCTCGACGTTCGAGCGCGATCCCGCCGCGCGACGCGCGGTGGGGTGCTTTAGGGGGGACAGGATGCGGAAGTTCTCGTCACAGGCGGTCGTAGTGGCGTTCGTCGCGGCCTTTGGTCTGGCGACCGCCGGATGCGGTCAGGTGAAAATGCTCCAGGCCAGGATGGCGCTCAAGGACGCGCACACCGCGTACCAGCAGCAGGATTATCGCGGCGCCATCGAAGCGTACGAGCGTGCCATCGCGGCTGACGCGACCCAGACGGAAGCCTACTTCTATTTGGGCAACAGCTACGACAATCTGTACCGGCCCACGCGGCGCGGCGAGGCGGCCAACGACGCGCTGCTCGACAAGGCCGTCGAGAACTACAGAACGGCGGTCGAGATCGAGCAGCGGCCGGAGCTCAGGAAGCTCGCGCTGCAGTACCTCGCCAACGCGTACGGCGCCGACAAGCTGAACGACCCGGCGCAGTCCGAACCGGTCGTCCAGCAATTGATCGAGATGGAACCGACCGACCCGGTGAATTACTTCGCGCTGGCCCGCATCTACGAGGACAGCGGCGAGTACGAGCGTGCCGAGGAGACGCTCGTCAAGGCGCGTGAGGCGCGGCCCACCGAACCGACGGTCTACACGACGCTCGCTGCGTTCTACAACCGCCAGGGCAACTTCGACGGCGCCATCGAGGCGCTGCAGGCGCGCGCCGAGCGGGAGCCGACCAACCCCGAGGCCTTTTACACGATCGCGACCTACTACTGGGAAAAGGCGTATCGCGACTTCAGCCTGAGCAACGCTGAGAAGATGAAGTACGTGCAGATGGGCATCCAGGCGATCGACAAGTCGATCTCGCTCAATCCGAAGTACATGGAAGCGCTCGTCTACAAGAACCTGCTCCTGCGCGTCCAGGCGACGATCGAGACGAACCCGGCGCGGCAGCAGCAGCTCTTGAAGGAGGCCGAGCAGCTGAGCAATCAGGCCGAAGACATTCGCAAGGCGAACGCGGGCGGCGGACGCGGCGCGGCGGGCACGACCGGCCGCAGCTAGACCCGTTCGCGCGCGGCGCGTGATGTGACAGGGCTGTCTCCTGCACGGAGGCAGCCCTCTTTTCATGTACAATTTCCCCGCACACCACTCACTACAATCTTTGGAGAACAAAATGAAGTTTCCGAAACGCTGGCTTGCGCTTCTCGCGTTCTGCGCCGTGGTGTGGCCGGCTGACGCGGCTTCCGCGCAGGGCGTCACCACGGGCGCGATCTCCGGCATCGTCGTCGACCAGCAGCAGCAGGCGGTCGCCGGCGCCACCGTCCTCGCCGTCCACGAGCCTTCCGGCACGAGCTACGAGGGAGTGACGCGAGCTGACGGACGCTTTTCGATTCCCGGTATGCGCGTTGGCGGCCCGTACACCGTCACCGTCGCCTTCACAGGCGGAGGCGGCGTCGCCTTCGCGCCCGAGACACAGTCCGACGTCACCGTGAATCTCGGCGTGTCAACCGATCTGACCTTCACGGTGACGCCGATCGCCGTGCAGGAGGAGGTCACCGTCATCGGGCAGATCGACCCGGTATTCAGTTCGAGCCGCACGGGCGCCGCTACGGCGATTCGGCGCGAGGAGATCGCGCTGCTGCCGACGCTGAACGGACGGCTGGACGACGTGACGCGGTTGACGCCGCAGGCCTCGGGCGGCTTCAACAGCTTCGTGGGCCAGGACGGCCGCATGAACAACATCACGGTCGATGGCTCCTCGTTCAACGCGACGTTCGGGGTGGCCAGCAGCCAGCCGGGCGACCGCACCAATGTCGCGCCGATCTCGCTCGAGGCGATCGAGCAGATCCAGGTCAGCGTCGCGCCGTTCGACGTCCGGCAGGGCAGCTTCATCGCCGCCTCCGTGAACACCGTCACGCGCAGCGGAACCAACGAGTTGAGCGGGTCCTTCTATCACCGGTTCCGCAGCGACGACTGGGTGGGCACGGAAGCGGCCGGCCGGCCGGTCAACCCGGGCACGTTCAAGTTCCGGAACACCGGCGGCTGGGCCGGCGGCCCGATCCTTCGGAACCGGTGGTTTGCCTTCGGCAACTACGAGGACCAGAAGGACACGCGGCCGCTGAACATCTTCCGGGCCAACCGCGGGGGCGAGCCCGTCGCCGGCAACGTCACCCGAGTGCTTGCCTCGGACCTGGAGGCGCTCAGCGCCTTCCTGCGCTCGGGATTCAACTACGAAACGGGGCCGTTCGAGGGCTATGACGACGAGACGCCGGCGAAGCGGTTCCTGCTCCGCAGCGACTACAACATCAACAACTCCAACAAGGTCAGCTTCCGCTACAACCACCTCGATTCGTTCACCGATACGGGGCTGTCGAGCTCGGCGTCGGCACTGCGCGGCAGAGGCTCCGCCAGCTCGAACTTCCTCTGGTTCCAGAACTCGAATTACCAGATTCTGGAGAACATCCGGTCCGGCATCGGCGAGTGGAACGCGGTCATCGGGACGACGATGGCCAACTCGTTCCAGAGCGGTTACACCTATCAGGACGAAAGCCGCGCCTCGCGCGGAAGCGTCTTTCCCCTGGTCGACATCTTCCAGGGCGGCACGGCGTACACGACGTTCGGCTTCGAGCCGTTTACGTTCCAGAACGAGCTGCGGTACAGTACGTTTCAGCTGCAGGACAACTTCACGAAGTTCACCACGCGTCATTCGCTGACGTTCGGCGCCTACGCCGAGAAGTTCCATTCCGACAACGTCTTCTGGAGCTGCTGTCCACAGAGCGGCTACTCGTACAACTCGCTCGCCGACTTCTATACCGACGTCAACGGATATCTGGCAAACCAGAACCGGACGGTGTCGCCGGTGACGCTGGGACGCTTCCACATTCGATGGAGCAACATCCCGGGCCTCGACAAGCCGCTGCAGCCGCTCGACGTGTGGTACACCGCCGGCTACGCGCAGGACGAATGGCGGCCGGCGCGGAATCTGACGCTCACGGCCGGGCTGCGGTTCGACGTGTCGCGATTCAAGAACACCGCGTTCGCCAACCCGGCCGCCGACGCCCTGACGTTCCGCGACGAGAGGGGCAACCCTGTGCAATATGAAACCGGCAGGATTCCCGATCCGAAGGTGCTCTGGTCCCCCCGCATCGGCGTGAACTGGGACGTCAACGGCAACCAGGTGACGCAGGTTCGCGGCGGGACCGGAGTCTTCAGCGGACGCCCCGCCTACGTCTGGATCTCCAATCAGCTCGGCAACACGGGCGTGCTGATCGGGGAGCGGCTTGTCGACAACACCACGGCGTTCCCATTTCATCCAGATCCGAACAGGTACAAGCCGACCAACGTGACGGGCGGCGGCGCGTCGAGCTACGCCCTGAACGTCACCGATCTCGACTTCACGTTCCCGCAGGTCTGGCGCACCAACGTTGCGGTGGATCGGCGGCTGCCGTGGGGCTTCGTCAGCACCACGGAGCTGCTCTATGCGAAGGACATCAACGGGATCTACTACATCAACGCGAACCTCCCGGCGCCGCAGGGATCCTTTGCCGGCCCCGACAACCGGGTGCGCTGGGTCGGCGTGCCCTGCGCGGCGACGGGCCAGGTGGGCGGGTGCGTCAACCGGATCAACAACGACCCGGGCAACCAGGTCACCGTCAACTACGTGCTGAAGAACGGCGACAAGGGCAGCTCGTGGAACTTCGCGCAGTCGCTGCAAAAGAGCACCGCGTTCGGCCTGTCGCTGCGCGGCGCCTACAGCTACGGCATCTCGAGGTCGCTCGTCGACCCGGAGTCGACGGCCGCGACGAGCTACGGGCGCATGGCGACGAGCGGCAATCCGAACGATCCCGTGGCGGCGCACTCGCTCTGGTCGCCGGGCCACCGCGTGTTCGCGCTGGTCACCTACACCCGTGAGTACTTCAGCTTCGGGTCGACGTCGGTCGCGCTGTTCTGGGAGGCGCGGCACAATCAGGCGTCGAGCACCCCCTCGTCGCGAATCAGCTACGTGTTCGGCGGCGACATGAACAACGACAGCATCAGCAACAACGACCTGATCTACGTGCCGCGCGACAGATCGGACATGAACTTCGTCACCTTCACCCAGGGCGGCAGGACGTTCACCGCGGAAGAGCAGGCGGCGGCGTTCGAGCGGTTCATCGAGCAGGACCCGTACCTGCGGAACCGGCGCGGCCAGTATGCGGAGCGTTACGGCGCCGTGATGCCGATGCTGCGCCGGGCCGACCTGAGCATCGTGCAAGACGTCTTCCGCGACGTTCGAGGCAAGCGCAACGCGCTGCAGGTCCGCCTCGACATCACGAACGTCGGAAACCTGTTGAACGACAAGTGGGGCGTCGGCCGGCAGGTCGTCGCCTCGGTCAACACGAACAACCAGGTGCAGGTGCTGACCAGTCCCGGCGTGGACGCACAGGGGCGGCCGACATACAGGCTGGCGGTGGTGAACAACGAACTGCTCGCGCGGTCGTTCCAGTCGTCGGCGTTCACCTCGGACGTCTACCAGCTCATGCTCAGCCTGCGCTACTCGTTCAACTGATCCGAAAGATCCGGAGGCCTCAAGGCCTCCGGCTACCCCACTCGTTCACCGGAGCTGCCACCAGATCACAGGCCGGGGTCCCGTGAAACCGCGCCGCGCCGGGCCCCGTATCATGAGCCAGCACCGCGTGTGTTTGTGCCGACGAGCGACGCCGAACTGGTTCGTGAGGCGCTGGCCGGATCCCAGGCGGCGTATCACGCGCTCGTCGCGCGCTATGCCTCCGCTGCGGTCACCATGGCGGCGCGCCTGGTGCGCGACCGCGCCGTGGCGGAGGAGCTCGCGCAGGACGCGTTCGTGCGCGCATTCGCGCGCCTGTCGACCTACGATCCCGAGCGGAAGTTCTCGGCCTGGTTCTTCCGCGTGCTGCACAATCTCGTCATCGACTATCTCCGGCGCAGGCGCATCGACACCGTCTCGCTCGACGCGCTCACCGCCGAGGGCTACCCGGGGCCACAGGCGGACTCCTCCCCCGAGGACGAGCTGGAGCGGCGGAGTCTCGCGGACGCGCTCGAGAAGGCGCTCGAGCACCTGCGGACCGAATACCGTGAGGTCGTCGTGCTCCGGTATCAGCAGGGGCTCACGGTCGACGAGATCGCCGGCGTCCTCGGGCTGCCGGAAGGGACGGTTAAGACTTTCCTGTTTCGTGCCCGTAAGGAGCTGGCGGCGCTGCTCACGGCTGCGGGATGGAAGCCGGCGGAAGCGCCCTGAAACCCGTTTCCAGGCAACCCCGTAGGAGGAATGAGGACCGACATGGGACGCTGGCGGACACACACCGAGAAATGGCTGGGGGCCGAACAGCAGGACCGCGACGAGGCCGCGGAGGCCGCGTTCGGGCCGGTGTTCGCGGCGCTCCCGGTCGTCGAGCCGTCGCCGGCGTTCGTGGCGCGCGCGGTCGAGGCCGCGTGGGCCGCTCGTGCGCGGCGGCGGTGGCTGACCGGCCTCGCGGCAGCCGCCGCGGCCGCGCTGATCGTCGCGGCCTCCGCCGTCGCGGTGTACACGGCATTTGACGGCCGCATCGTGCCGATGTTGACGATGGCAGCGTCGGCAGCGTCCGGCTCGCTGCTGGTGCTGCTGACGGCCGGCGCTGCCCTTGCGGGATGGTGGTCGGCAGCCGTCAATACCGGCGTGAAGCTGGCCGCGGCCATGGCCAATCCCTACAGCGTCGCGGCCCTGACCGTCATCGAGCTCGTGGCGGCCGTCGCGCTGGTCATGCTCCACCGGCTGCTCCGGTCGGAAGTCGACTTCCGCACGCCACGTGCCTACTGCTTCTGAACGAGGACTCACTTCGAGGCACCAGACATGAACAGATGGATGTCCCGCGCGGTCGTCGCCGCTCTTGTCGTCCTGAGCCTCCCCGCGTCCGGACACGGGCAGGGCGCATCGGATCTCGCGGCCAGGCTCCGCGAGCGCTATGACGTCGTGGCGCTCCAGCAGGGTGTCGCGCTCGTCCCGCGTCAGCCTGGCGGCGCCGTGCGGCTGATTCAGATCGAAGGCGGCGTCGTGTCGGTCGACGGGCAGACGCTGACGGGCGCCCAGCTGCGAGAGCGGCTCGGCGCCGACGCGGATCTCGTCGTGCAGGCGAGCTACCTGACGCCGCAGCAGCAGCGCGAGCTGGCGGGCCAGGCAGGCGCGCCCTCACCGTCCACGGCTGGCGCGCCGATCGAGCCGCCGCGCCTGCCCGAGCGGACCGACGTGAGACGCGGCGACATCTTCCGCTTTGGGGATGGCGTCACGGTCGCCGCCAACGAGCGGGTCGAGGGCGACGTCATCGTCTTCGGCGGCCCTGCGACAGTCGACGGCGAGGTCACCGGCGATGTGCACGTCTTCGGTGGACCGGTGCGCCTTGGCCCGCAGGCCGTCGTCCGCGGCGATGTCACCGCCTTCGGCGGCGGCATCGACCGCGCGGCCGGCGCCCGGGTGAACGGCGACGTGAACGAAGTCGGCGGACCGAGGGGCGGCGGCGGCACCCGGCGGCGCTGGATGTTCTCGCAGATGTTCGGGCCGTCGTGGTCGCGAGTCGGGAGCCTCGCGGCCACCGTGTTGCGGCTCACGGTCGTGATTCTCGTCGGTCTCGTCCTCATCGCGTTTGGACGCGGCGCGATCGAGCGCATCGCGGCACGCACTGCCGGCGCGCCCGTTCGCTCGGGCCTCATCGGCCTGTTGGCGGAGATCCTGTTCGTGCCGGTGCTCATCCTCACGTGCGTGGTGCTGGTGGTCTCGATCGTCGGCATCCCGCTCCTCGCACTGGTTCCGTTCGCGGTGCTGCTGCTGATACTCGTGATGCTCGTCGGGTTCGTGGGGCTGGGATACCAGGTCGGCCGCCTGGTCGCGTCCAGGCTCGGGCGTCGCGAGCCCGGGCCCTACGCGGCCTTTGCGATCGGCGTGGTGACGATTGGCGCCGTGACGCTGATTGCCAAACTGGCGGCGCTGGTTGGCGGCTTCCTCCTCGCGCCCCTCACGGTGATCGGCTATATCCTCGAGTACATCGCCTGGACGGTGGGCTTCGGCGCCGCGCTGCTCTACTGGTACGAGACCCAGACGCGATTCGGCACGCGTCGGGCCACTCCGCCGGCGGCGCCGCCGACGCCGAGCGAGGCATAAAAAAGAAGGGCCGCCCGGCGGGGCGGCCCTTCGAGAGCCCGCGCAAACGGAGACGCGCTACGTGCCGGGCGTCGCCGCCCCTGCTGCCCGCCGCATCCCCTCGGTGACGATGCCGACCTTCTCGACGCCCGCGCCCTTGGCGGCGTCGATCACGTCGATGATCTCGCCGTAGCGAAGGGTGCTGGCGCCCATGATGAACATCGTCTTGTCCCGGCGCTCTTCGAAGATCGTCCGCAGCCGATCCTCGAGCTCGGGGAGGGTGACGGGCTGGTTGTTGATCGAGATCTGCCGATCGGCCGAGTAATTCAGCACGATCTGGCTCGTTTCGGTCTGCTGCTGCTGCTTGTTCTGCGTCTCGGCGGGCAGGTTGATGTCGATGCCCCGCTGAGACAGCGGCAGGGCCGCCATGAAGATGACGAGCAGCACGAGCAGCACGTCGATCATCGGTGTGACGTTCATGTCACACGATGCCTCGAGCTTCTTGCCCCTGTAGACCCTCTCGGCGCCGAAGTGCTGGTGCGCGTGCGCCATTACTGGCCCCCTCCTGCGCCGCTCTGGCTGCGCGGTTCCGTAATGAGGCCGATGTCCTCGAGCCCCGTGGCGCGCAGCTCGTCCATCGCCTTCATGACGTCGCCGTAGGCCGAATCCTCGTCGGCGCGGATGATGAGAATCCGCTGCTTCTTCTGCTCGAGTGCTTCCTCGACGCGCCGGCGCAGATCGCCCTCGGGCACCGCAATGCCGTTGACGTGGAAGCGGCCGTCGGCCGTGATGGCGACGACGGTGTCTTCCTGCGTCTCCGGCTTCTCGGAGCTGTTCATGGCGCTCGGCAGCTTGAGCGCGACGCCCTGCTGGAGCAGCGGGGCCACGATCATCATGATGATGAGCAGCACCAGCATCACGTCGACGAGCGGCGTGACGTTGATGTCCGCCTTGGGACCCGACTGGCTGCCGCCAACTTGCATTGCCATAGGTGAAACTCCTGGCTATTGGTGATCCCCCTAGGCCGCCGTCTTCTTGATGAAGTAGTCGACGAGCTCGGACGAGGAGTTGTCCATCTCCACGTTGAAGTACTCGAGGCGGTTCGACAGGTAGTTGTAGAACCACACCGCCGGAATCGCGACGAACAGGCCGAGCGCGGTCTCGATGAGCGCCTCCGCGATACCGACCGACACGGCGCCGATGCTGCCGGTGCCCGTCGCGCCGATGCCGACGAACGCGTTGATGACGCCGATGACGGTGCCGAGCAGTCCGACGAACGGCGCGGTCGATCCGATCGTGGCGAGCGCGGTGACGCCCTTCTTCAGGTCCGAGGCGGTCAGCGCGGTGGCGCGCTGAATCGACCGGCGAACGGTGTCGAGCACGTCTTCACGATTCAGCTGCGTGCCGCCGCTCTCCTGCTGGAACTGGTATTCCTGCAGCCCGGCGAGGACGACCTTCGCCAGATGGCTGTAACGGTAGTCCTTCGAGCCCGACAGCGCGATCGCTTCCTTCAGGCGGCCGTCCTTGAGGTGCTTCGCCACCTGCGGCGCGTAGAGCTTCGACTGCTGGCGCGCCTTGTTGTAGGTGTAGAAGCGCTCGATCGCCACCCCGATCGACCAGAACGACATCACGAACAGGATGATCGCGACCGCCCACGCGTAGATCGTCATCTGACGGAACATTTCAACTACGTCCATTACAGCCTCCGTAACCACGGAACGACGTCACGCCGTTCCGGAAGACACAGGTCAAGCGAACTCTCGTTAACTGAGCGTGAACTGTACCGTGACCGTCATGATGACCGGCACCGGCACGCCGTTGAGCAGCGTCGGCGTAAACTCCCATTGTCGCACTGCATCAAGGGCCGACTGGTCGAGCAGCGGAATCGAACGCAGCACGCGCGCGTCCTGCACCTTGCCGTTGGGGCCGATGGTCGCCTCGATGATCACCACGCCCTGCACGCGCGCCGACTGTGCGATCGCGGGGTACTGCGGGCGGATGTCCTTGGTCTTGACCGGCGGCTTGATCGAGCCGCCGACGCGAACCGGCGCCGGTGGCGGCGGCGGGGGCGGGGGGGGCGGCGGAGCGTCAGGCACGCCGCCGACGACGCCTCCAATGACGCCGCCAAGAACGCCCTCAGGCGCGGCGCGATCGAAATCAGCGGGCGGCGGGGGCTCGGGAGCAATCTCCTTCGGGGCCTCGACCGGCGCCGCGGCCGGGTTCACTTCCACGACCGGCTTGGGCGGCGCGGCCTCGGGCGGCGGCGGCGGCGGGGGCGGGGGTGGCGGCGGCGGCGGCGCCGCGACGAACGCGCTCATCATCGAAGGCGGCGTCGGCAATACGTCGTACGCCATCAGCGGAATGATCACAATCGAGAGGATCACCACCGTATGGACCCCAATCGATACCGGGACGGTGTACTTCTGCTTCGTCCCGATCTTGATCGACGGGTCGACGATGTCCCCGAACATCTTTTCTGGACGTGGCACCGGTCTGACTCCTTCTCAGTGGCACACGGGGCCGCCACCTTGCGCTTCCAAAGGCTGCCGATTATAGCGACCCCGAAAAAAACGTGTCAACGAACCGCTCAACGAGAGGTTAGACACCGCACCGGGCAAAGTGCTCCCGGCCCGGACGACTGGGCCGCGCGCGCCGAGTCGACTGGCCTTCGGCGACCCCACCAGCACTAGGACGGGACTTCCGGTCGAACGGACCGGGCATTCTATCCCGGTTTCGCGCGGCGACCCAGAGAAATGTGGGCTGTCCCCTCCGGACCGGATACCGTCACGGCGCCGAGCCGATTCGCATCCCGTAAAACGATCGGTACACGAAAACCAGCGAAACCGCCAGGAAGAGGGCCGCCAGCCCGTGGCTGATGCCCGATCCCGCGTCGCGGGTCAGCTCGACCGCCAGCTCGACGGCCAGCAGACCGAAGAGCGTCGTGAACTTGATGACCGGGTTGAGCGCGACCGACGAGGTGTCCTTGAACGGATCGCCGACCGTGTCGCCCACGACCGTCGCCGCGTGCAGCGGCGTGTTCTTCATCTTCAGCTCGGTTTCGACGATCTTCTTGGCGTTGTCCCATGCCCCGCCGGCGTTGGCCATGAACACCGCCTGGTAGAGACCGAAGAGCGCGATCGAGATGAGATAGCCGACGAAGAAATAGGGCTCGACGAACGCAAACGCCAGCGTGGCGAAGAACACCGTCAGGAAGATGTTGAACATGCCGCGCTGCGCGTACTGCGTGCAGATCTCCACCACCTTCTTGCTGTCGGCGACCGAGGCCTTCGCGACGCCCTCGAGGCGGATGTTCGCCTTGATGAACTCGACCGCGCGGTAGGCGCCGGTCGTCACCGCCTGCATGGAGGCGCCGGTGAACCAGTAGATGATCGCGCCGCCGGTGACGAGGCCGAGCAGGAACGGCGGGTGCAGCAGTGAGAGCAACTCCGTGTTCTCGGTCAGCCCGTTGGTCAGCAGCACGATCGTCGAGAAGATCATCGTCGTCGCGCCGACTACCGCCGTGCCGATGAGCACCGGCTTGGCGGTCGCCTTGAAGGTGTTGCCGGCGCCGTCGTTCTCCTCGAGCGCCGCTTTCGCCTGTTCGAACTGCACGTCGATATTGAAGTCGCGCTTCAGCTCTTGCGCGATACCCGGCAGCGACTCGATGACCGACAGCTCGTAGACCGACTGCGCGTTGTCCGTCACCGGGCCGTACGAGTCGACGGCGATCGTCACCGGTCCCATGCCGAGGAAGCCGAAGGCGACGAGCCCGAACGCGAACACGGCGGGCGCGAGCATCAGGTCCGACATGGTCGTGCCGAGCGTGCTCATGAAGTAGGCGATGGTCATCAGCAGCACGATGCTGAAGCCGATCCAGAACGCGCCGAAATTGCCCGCGACGAAGCCCGAGAGGATGTTGAGCGAGGCGCCTCCCTCGCGCGACGACGTCACCACTTCCTTCACGTGACGCGATTCGACCGACGTGAACACCTTGACCAGCTCCGGAATGATCGCGCCCGCGAGCGTGCCGCACGTGATGATGGTCGACAGCTTCCACCAGAGCGTCCCGTCGCCCAATCCGCCGATCAGCAGGTACGACACGAGGTAGGTGAGCGCCACCGAGACGATCGACGTGATCCACACGAGCTGCGTCAGCGGCGCCTCGAAGTTCATCTTCTTGACGGCCCCGTACTGCCCCTTTGCCATGACGCTGTTGAGCAGATAGGATCCGCCGCTCGCGATGATCATCATGATGCGCATCACGAAGATCCAGACGAGCAGCTGCACCTGCGTGGCGGCCTGCGGCACCGCCGTCATGATGAACACGATCAGCGCCACGCCGGTGACGCCGTAGGTCTCGAAGCCGTCGGCGCTCGGCCCGACCGAGTCGCCCGCGTTGTCGCCGGTGCAGTCGGCAATGACGCCGGGGTTGCGGGCGTCGTCTTCTTTGATGTTGAAGACGATCTTCATCAGATCCGAGCCGATGTCGGCGATCTTGGTGAAGATGCCGCCGGCGATTCGGAGCGCGGATGCGCCCAGCGACTCGCCGATCGCGAAGCCGATGAAGCACGGGCCCGCGTAGTCACCCGGAATGAACAGCAGGATGAACAGCATGATCAGCAGCTCGACGCTGATGAGCAGCATGCCCACGCTCATCCCGGCGCGGATCGGGATCTCGTAGACGGGGTACGGCCGGCCCCCAAGGCTCGCAAAGGCGGTGCGGGAATTCGCGTACGTGTTCACGCGGATGCCGAACCACGCCACCCCGTAGCTGCCGAGGATGCCGACGACGCTGAACAGCAGGATGATGACCACCCGCATCGCGTCCATCCCCGACAGCAGCCCGAAGTACAGGACGATGATGACCGCGATGAACACCTCGAGCAGCGCGAGGAACTTGCCCTGCTGGATCAGGTACGTCTTGCACGTCTCGTAGATCAGCTCCGAGATCTCGCGCATCGAGCGATGGACCGGCAGGTTCTTCAGCTGTGTGAGAATCACCAGCCCGAACACCATGCCGAGCAGCGAGACGCCGAGCCCGAAGAGCAGGAGCGTGCGGCCGTTGTAGCCGCCCACCTCCACCAGGTCCAGCGGCGGCAGCACGAGGGCCGCTTCGCCGCCGCCGGCGCGCTCGGCCTGCTCGAACGGAGCCACTTCCGGTTGTGCCTGCCCCTCGACTCTGCTCGGGGCAGCCTGAGCCAAAGTCGAAGGCTGCGCGGCCGCCGGCACGGCGGCCGCGGTGAGCGCCGCCGCGGCGAGCGCCACCCTCATGCATCCTTTCAACGACGCGATCATCGCCTGACTACTCCCCGGCGGGTCCGCTTCGCGGAACCCGCCCTACGCTAGAGAAACAGTGGCCCGAAGACCACGGCCACGATGGCCATCAGCTTCAGCAGTATGTTGAGGCTCGGCCCCGAGGTGTCCTTGAAGGGGTCGCCGACCGTGTCGCCCACCACCGCCGCGCGGTGCGCCTCCGAGTTCTTCCCGCCGTGGTGCCCCTTCTCGATGTACTTCTTTGCGTTGTCCCGGGCAGCACCATCTCCCGGATCGCCTCGTCGGTCGCAATCCGCACCGCTCCCGCCGCGTCAGGCGGCGTCGTCCCTGCCATGATGCCTGGAATCTCGCGGAACTGCCGGCGGACCTCATCCACCATTCTCATCGAGGCGCGCCCGACCGCACCCATCGTCAGCCCGCTGAACAGGAACGGCGTCAGCGCCCCGATGAGCAGCCCGAGCAGCACCCGGACGTCGAGCAGGTCGAAAGCGGCGACGCGCGTCGTCTGCGAGTACGTGACCATGAGCGCCAGCGCCGTGAGGACCGCGGACCCGATGGCGAACCCCTTGCCGGTGGCCGCCGTCGTGTTGCCGAGCGAGTCGAGCGCGTCGGTCCGCTCGCGCACCTCGGCCGGCAGCCGCGACTGCTCGGCGATACCGCCGGCATTGTCGGCGACGGGCCCGTAGGCGTCGGTCGCCAGCGTGATGCCGAGCGTCGACAGCATGCCGACGGCCGAGAGCGCCACACCGTAGAGGCCGGCCAGCTCGAAGGTGAGCCACGTGGCGGCCACGATCGCCAGCAGCGGCACGGCGGTCGACAGCATCCCGAGCGCCACGCCGCCGATAATCGCCGGCCCCGTGCCCGACACGGCCTGCCGTGCGAGCTGCTGCGTCGGCCGGTACTCGTACGCCGTGTAGTACTCGGTCGCGGTGCCGATCAACTGCCCCGCCAGCAGGCCGACGACGACGGCCCAGAACAGATTGAAGTCGAGACCGAGCCGCGCGATGAGCGCCGCGGTCCCTGCGAGCACCAGCGCGCCTGCGCCGAAGATGCCCGCACGCAGCGCCCAGAGCAGACGCCCCATGTCGGCGTGCTCGCCCGTCCGCACGAAGAACGTGCCCACGATCGCCGCAAGGCCGCCCACGCCGCTGACCGCGAGCGGCAGCACGAATCCGGCCGCATCCCACGCCGCCGCGCCGTCGGCGGGCAAGACGGCGTTTTGGCCCGCGCCGATGATCCCGACTGCTGCGAGCGACATCGCCGCGACAATCGACCCCGTGTACGACTCGAACAGATCGGCGCCCATTCCGGCGACGTCGCCGACGTTGTCGCCGACGTTGTCGGCAATCGTCGCCGGATTCCGCGGGTCGTCTTCCGGGATGCCCGCCTCGACCTTGCCCACGAGATCGGCGCCGACATCGGCCGCCTTCGTGTAGATGCCGCCGCCCACGCGCGCGAAAAGCGCAATCGAGGAGGCGCCGAATGCAAATCCGGTGAGCGGCTGGAAGTGCCGGACCAGATACAGCCCCGAGAGACACACGAGACTGATGCCGACGACCGTCATGCCCATCACCGCACCCGACGAAAAGGCGACGCGCAGGGCAGGATTCAGGCCGACGCGCGCCTTGGCGGCCGTGCGGACGTTCGCGCGCACGGCAATGAACAGGCCGATGTAGCCGGCCGCCGCCGACGCGCAGGCGCCGAGCACGTAGGCCATCGAGGTCCGCGGCAGCTCCGTGTAGGCGCCCTGTGCCGCCACGCCGAGCGCAGCGAACTTGCCGGTAACGTCGAAATCGACAAACACCGCAATGACCGCAGCCACCACGACGACGAACATCACGAGAAACGTGTACTCGCGGCGGAGGAAGGCCGCGGCGCCCTCCTGGATGAGCGCGGCAATCGCGCGCATCGGCTCGGTCCCCGCGTCCTCCCGCAGCACCTGACGGGTCGTCACCGTGGCAAAGATCAACGCCAGCGCGCCGGCGCCGAGCGCCAGGCTCAGGAGGTCCACCCGGTCCTCCCGCTCCGCTCGTGCAGCCGATCGGGGAGCGACATGCCGCCGGTCAGAAAGATGCGAATGCCCTCCTCGACCGACACGTCGGGGAAGAAGACGCTCTCCCGTGGATAGACCATCACGTCACCGAGATACAGGTGGTTGGTCGGGACGTACACCGCCACCAGCGCTTCGGACCCGCGCCCGCGATCGATCGTGAACTCCTTCGTCAGAAATCCCATCACCAGGCCGCGGCGGGGATCGTCGATCATCACCACGCGCTTGAACCCGTACTCGTTGTCCGGCGAGAACGCCGCCACGAGCTGCTTGACGGGCGCGTAGATCGTCCGGAACACCGGCACCCGCATCAGCCATCCTTCGCCGCGGGCCAGAATGCGCCGTCCGATCATGTTCGTCGCGGCGGTGCCGACGGCCAGGATCACGAGGAGCGTGATCAGCAGGCCCAGCCCCGGCACCTCCCGGCCGAGCACGCGGGCCGTCAGCGGGACGGTGAAGCCGTCAATGATACCGAAGATCCAGACGAGCGCCGCCACGCTGATCACCAGCGGCACCGTGACGAAGAAGCCTGCAATGAAGCGGCGCCGCAGCCACTGCATCACCGCTGCCCTGCCTCCGCGAGCATGAGCACGCCAAGTCCGAACGCGATCCGGTACCACGCGAACGGCGCAAAGCCCGATCGCCGCACGAACAGCAGAAACGGCCGCACGATCACGGCAGCCGACACGAACGCCGCGACGAACCCGACCGCGATCTCCGCCATCCGCTCCGGCGCAAGTTGTCCGCGGACTTCCATCAGCTCGTACGCGAACGCCGCCACCATCGTCGGCATCGCGAGAAAGAAGGAGAACTCCGCGGCCGCCGGACGGTCGAGCCGCAGCAGCAGCCCGCCGATGATGGTCGCCCCCGAGCGCGAGACGCCTGGAACGAGCGCCAGCATCTGGCAGACGCCGATGCCGAACGCGTGACCGAGCGGCGTCCGTTCGGCGTCGAGGACCACGGGCGCCGGCCGGAAGCGTTCCAGCAGCAGCATGACGATGCCGCCTGCAACGAGCGCAATCCCGATCACCTGCAGGCTGCGGAACAGGATGGTCTGGACGAAATCACCGAAAGCGAGCCCACCCAGAAGCGCCGGAACGGTCGCCACAATGAGCATGAGCGCGAACCGGCGGGCGTCGCGATCGGACGGCAGCCCGGCCACGACGGCCGCGATCTTCGCGCGGTAGAGCCACATGACCGCCAGCACGGATCCGAGCTGGATCATCACGGTGAACGCAGGATCCTCGTAGCCGAGCAGCCGTCCGGCGACCAGCAGATGGGCCGTCGACGAAATGGGCAGGAACTCGGTGAGTCCCTGGATGACTCCGAGCAGCGCGGCGAGGAGAAACGTCAACGCACGCGTTACGACGCCCGGGCGCCGCGGGCCTTGCGGCCGGGGCGCGCTTCGGGCCGCGGCGCGGCCGCCGGCGCGGCAGCAGCTGGACGGCGGCGCTGGCTCAGGATGATGGCGATGGCCGAGGCGATGAACACCGTGGAATAGGTGCCGCTCACGATCCCGACGAGCATCGTGAAGGCAAAGCCCTTGAGCACGTCGCCGCCGAACAGATAGAGCGAGAGCACAGCCAGAAAGGTCGTCCCCGCCGTGATCACCGTCCGCGCGAGCGTCTGGTTGACGCTCGTGTTGACCACCTGGTCCAGCGCGTCGCGCCGCATCGACCGCAGGTTCTCCCGCACGCGGTCGAAGACGACGATGGTGTCGTTCACGGAATAGCCGGTAATTGTCAGGATCGCCGCGACCACGTTGAGCGACAGCTCGTAGCCGAAGAACATCAGGAACGCGAGCGTCACGAAGATGTCGTGGAACGTGGCGGCAATCGCGCCGACGGCGAAGCTGAAGCGGAACCGGACCGCGATGTACAACGTGATCGCGATGAGCGACGCCAGCGTCGCGTAGACACCGCGGCGCTGCAGATCGGCGCCGATGACCGGTCCGACGATCTCGCGGTTCACCACCTCGAAGCTCGGCAATCCCGCCTTCCGCAGCGACTCCTCGATGCGCTGCGACCCCTGTTCGAGCGTCGTCCCCTGCTCGGCCGCCTGGGCCTGTGGCAGGCGGATCAGCCATTCGCGATCCTCGGGGGCGCCGAACTGCTGGACGCCCACTTCGCTGGCGAGGCCGGTCACGGCTCGACGCACCTGGTCTTCAGTGACCGCCTGATCGAACTTGACGACCACGATGGTGCCGCCGGAGAAGTCGATGCCGAGCGGCAGACCGCGCGTCATTGTCATCGCGGCGCCGGCGGCGATCACCAGCAGCGAGAGCGCGAGCGCGTGCCAGCGCCAGCGGATGAAGTTGTAGTTGGGAGTCTTGAATATCTGCATAAGTGCCCTAGATGCTCAGCGTCTGCAGCTGCGTCCGGCGCGCCAGCACGATCTCGAAGATGGTTCGCGAGACGAACACCGCCGTAAACACGTTCGACGCCAGCCCGATGATGAGCGTGGTCGCGAAGCCGCGGATCGGCCCCGTCCCGAAGTTCAGCAGCAGCAGCGCACCGATGAGCGACGCGACGTGCGTATCGACGATCGTCCACCAGACGCGATCGAAGCCGGCGTTCACCGCGGCCCGCACCCCTTTCGCCGTGCCGAGCTCCTCCTTGATGCGCTCGAAGATCAGCACGTTGGAGTCGACGCCCATGCCGATCGTCAGAATGAACCCGGCAAATCCCGGCAGCGTCATCGTGGCGCCCAGATACGCCATCATGCCGAGCAGGATGAGCAGGTTGACGCCGATCGAGGTGAGGGCGTTGAAGCCGGCGAGCCTGTAGTAGAAGAGCATGAAGACCACGACCAGCATCAGGCCGCCGATCGAGGCCGTCACGCCCGCCCGAATCGACTCGGCGCCGAGCGACGGGCCGACCGTCCGCTCCTCGAGAAAGTCCATGGGTGCCGGCAGCGCGCCGCTTCTGAGCACGAGCGACAGGTCCTGCGCCTCCTGCTGCGTGAAGCTCCCGGTGATCTGCCCTTCATCGGTGATGCGCGACTGGATGACCGGCGCCGAAACGACGCGGTTGTCGAGGATGATGGCGAGCTGCCGGCCGACGTTCTGCTCGGTGAGCTGGCCGAACCGTCGCGCGCCGTCCTGATTCAGCGAAAAACCGACCGCGGGCAGGTTGTTCTGATCGAGCGACGGCCGGGCGTTCCGCAGGTCGCGTCCGGTAATGGGCGCGACGCGTCTGACGGCGTAGTACACCGTCGTCGGCGTGCCGCCGCCGGTCGCGGCCACGTCCTCGGAGCCGGGTACGACCTCCAGGTCAGGCGGGACGTTGTTGTTATAGGTCTGCTGCGCGGCTTCCTGGGTCGGGAACGGCCCCATCTCGACGATCTTCAGCTCGAGGAGCGCCGTCGACCGGATGATCTCCTTGGCGCGCGTGACGTCGGTGACGCCCGGCAGCTGCACGAGAATCTGGTCGGCCGCGGTGTACCGCGCGACGATCGGCTCGACGACGCCGAGCTCGTTGACGCGCCGCTCGATCGTCTGCAGCGCCTGATTCACCGCCTCTTCGCGCAGCTGGTTGACGATGATCGGACGCATCGTGTACGTGTAGCGGCCGCCGGCTCCCGGCGACCGGCTGAAGATCGTGTCGGCCTCCACCGCCGCCTGCCGGAACGCCTGATCGTTCTGGATCCCTTCCACGACGAACTCGGTGGGACTGGTGACCTCGAGCCTGGAGTACTGCACGCCCGCACGCGTCAGCGTTTCGCCGAGCCGCTCGACGGTCGTCTCGGTTTCGATGCGGAGCGCCGCGTCGGTCTGCACCCGCATGACCAGGTGGACGCCGCCCTTGAGGTCGAGGCCGAGGTTCACCTTCTGGCTCGGCGGGTAGAACGCCCAGACGGCCAACCCGATGACCGCCAGAATCGTCAGGACTCTCCAGCGCAGGTTCTTGTTCACGACTGCTTCTCCGTTGCCACGGGCTCCTGTCCCTGGTAGCCGACGATCGCCGTCCGTGCAATCTCCAGGCGCACCTTATCGGCCACCTGAATCTGCACCGACTGGTCACCGAGGCGCGTGATCGTGCCGTACAGGCCGCCTGAGGTCACGACCTGGTCGCCGACCTTCAGCGCGCCAAGAAAGTCGCGGACCTTCTGCTGCCGGCGCCTCATCGGCATCAGGATGATGAAGTAGAAGATGGCGAGCACGAGCACGAAAGGGACGAGCTGGACCCACGCGCTCGGGGCGCCGGGCGCGGGGGCGCCCATGGCCAGTAGTGTCGGAATGTGCCAACTCATGAATCGAGGGACAGGCGTGATGCCGAGCGAAGGAACTCCTGTCTGAAGCTCGCAAACGTCCGAAACGCTATAGCGTCCCTGATCCTCCGCATGGTGTCAAGGTAGAAGCTGAGGTTGTGCAACGTGTTAAGGACGCCCGCGGTCATCTCGCCGGCGAGGTACAGGTGCCGAAGATACGCGCGTGAGTGGTGGCGGCACGCGTAGCAGCCGCACTCCGGATCGAGCGGCCCCTCGTCATCGGCGTACCGCGCGTTCTTGATGTTGATTCGCCCGGCGCTCGTGAAGAGCTGCCCGTTGCGCGCGTTGCGGGTCGGCAGCACGCAGTCGAACATATCGACGCCGCGCGCGACGCACTCCACAAGGTCTTCGGGCGTGCCGACGCCCATCAAGTACCGCGGCCGGTCGGCCGGCAGCCGTTCCGCCGTCTCGCCCGCGACGGCGTACATCTGCTCGACCGGTTCGCCCACGCTCAACCCACCGATCGCGTAGCCTTCGAAGCCGACCGCCACCGTCGCCTCCGCGCTTTCGTGGCGGAGATCGCGAAACACGCCGCCCTGGACGATGCCAAACTGCGCCTGGCCGGGGTTGGACACCCGGACGCCGGCGACCTCACCCGCCCGCAGCGCGTGAAACCGCCGCCGGCCGCGCTCGGCCCAGCGGGCCGAGCGCGCCATCGCGATCGCGGCCTCTTCGCGCGTGGCCGGCAGCGCGAGACACTCATCGAGCACCATGGCGATATCGGAACCGAGCTGCGCCTGGATGTCCGCCGCCCGCTCGGGCGTGAGCAGATGCCGCGTGCCGTCGAGGTGGGATTGGAAATCGGCGCCGTCCTCGGTCACGACGCGGCGCTGCGCCAGGCTGTACACCTGAAACCCGCCGCTGTCGGTGAGGATCGGGCGAGCCCAGCCGATGAACCGGTGCAGCCCGCCGAGGCGCGCGACGAGCTCGTCGCCGGGGCGCAGGAGCAGGTGATAGGTATTGGCGAGGATGATTTCGGCGCCGGCCTCCTCGAGCTCCCGGTGGCGGACCGCTTTGACCGCGCCCTGGGTGCCGACCGGCATGAACGCGGGCGTCTGTACGGTGCCGTGCGCCGTGCGCAGCTCACCAAGACGCGCGTCGCCATCGGTCGAACGCACCGTGAAGCTGACGGGAGCCACGCTAAGATACTAACGGTCTCATCGTGAAAACTCTGCGTGTCGGCGTGATCTACGGCGGCCGCTCGGGCGAGCACGAGGTGTCGGTCGCCTCCGCCGCATCGATCTTCAAGCATCTCGACCGCGACAAGTACGAGCCGGTGCCGATTCGGATCGAGAAAGACGGCCGCTGGACGCTCGGCGCGAGGCCTCCGCAGGCCATCTCCGCCGCCGAAGTGCTCGGGCATCCCGCGACCGTCGCTGAGGGTGAGCGCCACATGGAGGCGCTTCGGCCCGTAGAACCAACGGCGGCTGTGACCGGAACCGGCATCGACGTGGTGTTTCCGATCCTGCACGGGCCGTACGGCGAGGACGGCACCGTGCAGGGGCTGCTGGAGCTCGCCAACGTCCCCTACGTCGGCGCAGGCGTGCTCGGGTCGGCCGTCGGCATGGACAAGGCGGTCATGAAGGCGCTCTTCGCGGCCCACGGGCTGCCAATCGTCGGACATGAGGTGGTGCTGCGGCGCGAGTGGGAACGGGATGAACGAACGATCATCGCCCGTGTCGCGCGGAGTCTTCGGTACCCGGTTTTCGTCAAGCCGGCGAACCTCGGCTCGAGTGTTGGCATCTCAAAGGCGAAATCGGATGCGGAGTTCGCAGACGCGATGGCCCTCGCGCTGCAGTACGACCGCAAGATCGTCATCGAGGCGGCGGTCCCCGACGCACGCGAGATCGAGTGCGCGGTGCTCGGCAACGATGAGCCGGAAGCGTCGATCCCGGGCGAGATCATCCCCTCGCGCGAGTTCTACGACTACGAAGCCAAGTACCTGGACGAGGGATCGCGGCTCCTCATTCCTGCGCCGCTCGGCGATGAGCAGACGGCGGAGGTCAAACGGCTCGCGATTGAGGCGTTCCGCGCGGTCGACGGTGCCGGCATGGCGCGCGTCGACTTCCTCCTGGCGCGCGCCACCGGCGACCTCTTCGTCAACGAGGTCAACACGATTCCCGGCTTCACCACCATCAGCATGTACCCGAAGCTCTGGGAAGCGTCGGGCCTGCCCTACTCTGCCCTCCTCGACCGGCTCCTCACGCTGGCGCTCGAGCGGCATGCCGAGAAACAACAGCTGCGCACGAGCATTACGTAGCGCCGCCATCTGCGCTGCCGCGGCGCTGTCGGCGGCAGCTCCTCAGCGAGGCCTCACCGGCGCGGATGAGCTGGCGCGGGTCTACGACGCCATCTTCGACGCGCGCTTCGACGAGGTGCCGCCGCTCATCGCGCGCGCGTGCCCGCCGGCCCCCGCTGAAGCGTGTCAGCTGCTCGACGCGCTGGCGGTGTGGTGGCGCATCCAGCTCGATCCGTACGACACGAGCCGTGACGCCGACTTCCACATGCGCGCCGAGCAGGCCCTTTCCTCAGCGACCGCGTGGACGAAAGGTGAACCGGAGCGCGCCGACGCGTGGTTCTACCTCGCGGGCGCGTACGGCGCGCGAGCCCAGTGGCGGATCCTCCGCGGCCAGCGCCTGGCCGCCGCCCGCGATGGCAAACGAATCAAGGAGGCGCTCGACCGTGCGCTCGCGCTCGACCCCGAGCTGGCGGACGCGCAGTTCGCACGCGGGCTCTATCGCTACTACGCGGACGTGGTGCCCGCGGCCCTCAAGATCCTGCGATGGCTCCTGCTGCTGCCCGGCGGCGACCGCGAGGAAGGTCTGAAGGACATGCTGCGGGCGAGGCGGGCGGGGCTCCTCGCCTCCGGCGAAGCCGACTACCAGCTGCACATCGTCTACCTGTGGTACGAGAAGCAACCCGAGCGCGCGCTCACGCTGCTGACCGGTCTCGCCGGGCGCTACCCGCACAACCCGCACGTTCGACAGGCGATCGCCGAGATCCAGGATTTCTACATCGACGACACCGACGCGAGCCTGCGCACGTGGCAGGCGCTGCTCGAGGCCGCACGCCGCGGGCAGGTGGCCGAACCGGCGATCGCCGAGGCAAACGCCCATCTCGGCATTGCCTCGCAGCTCGATCAGCTCTCGCGCGGCGAAGCCGCGCTCGAACACGTCGACACGGTGATCGCCGCGCGACCGACGGCCCCGTACGCCGTCGTGGCGCGTGCGTACGTGCAGCGCGGGGAGACGCTCGACCGGCTCGGTCGTTCGAGTGAGGCGGCAGCGGCGTATCGCGCGGCGATGGCCGCCGCGCCGTCCGACGATCGGCTGCGCATCGCGGCGCGCGCACGCGCCGCCCTTCGCGCGCAGCGCCGCTGACGGTCTACCGTCGCGCGCGTCTTCGTCCGACACATCCACACAGAGGTGAGACTTGACAGATGGTGCGCGATTGGACTTGGCCGACGCGCGCGGATTTTTGACAAGACGCGCGCTTTTGTGCTTGACATCGAAAAAATCTCACCCATAATCTACATCTGGTATGAGGGTGGATGGCTCAGCCCACCCGTTGTGACGGCTGGACAGGTCGTCGGAGGCTGAGTCACAACAACCTGAGGAGAACACAATGGCGAAGAAGGCGAAGGGCGGAAAGAAAAAGGCCGCGAAGAAGCGGTAGTTCTTCTGTCCAACCTTGGGGGTGCTCAGTCGGGCACCCCGTTTTTTTTAGCCGTAAGTTGCTGCGCTCCCGACACGACGTACGCGACGGGAGTTAGCCCGCGAAGCGAGGCCGCCACGACCCCGGGCCGACGTGCCAGGCGGCAGAGTGCGCCGGGGGCACTGTGCGGAAGGCTCGCAATCCACAACAACCGAAAGGGGGGATTAGAGAATGGCGAAGAAGGCTAAGGGCGGGAAGAAGAAGGCGGCGAAGAAGAGATAACATCCGCCATTCGCCATAGCGGAGCCCCCACCGCGCACCCGCGCGGTGGGGTGCTCGTGAAAGGGGGCGCGCCGCTGTGCGTCCCCTTTTTTTGTACTCAGGTTCTATTCGGGTTCCGTGATCCCATCCCAGATGCGGACGCGCCTGATGATGTCGCCGGGGCGCAGCCGATCGACCACCTCGATCCCCTCGATGACGTGCCCGAACACGGTATAGCGGCCGTCGAGGTGCGGCTGTGGTGAGTGCGTGATGAAGAACTGGCTCCCGCCCGTATCCTCCCAGTCGAGCGCCATGCCGACGGTCCCCCGCAGGTACGGGCGCGTATTGATCTCGTCGCGGATCGTGTAGCCGGGTCCGCCCTCGCTGTCGCCGCGGGGATCGCCATCCTGGACGACGAAATCGGGCACGACTCGATGAATAGCGACGCCGTCGAAGAACTTCTTTCGCGCGAGCGCGACGAAGTTGGCCACCGTCAGGGGCGCATCGAGAATCGCCAGCTCGATCTGCACCGTGCCGCGATCCGTGTCGAGATAGGCATGCGGCGAGAACGGCGGCGCAATCAGCCACTTCCATTCCTCATCAGTGACTGTGCGCCCCGCGGGCGCCGGCCGGATGGCGGCGTCGACGGCCGCGTCCTGGGTCCGCTCCCTGAGCAGCGCCGCTGCACGCATCCGGACGGCCCAGTCGCGGTCGCCGAGCGCCTCCTGCAGCAGCGGCTGCGCGGCCGAGGGATCGATGCGCGCCAGCGCGGACAGGACCGCCGCGCGCGCCACGTACGTGCTGTCGCCGGCTGACGCGTTGTAGGCCGCCAGGAGTGCCGGCACCGCAGCCGCCGCCTTCAGCTCGGCAAGCGCGTTGGCCGCCGCCGCCCGCACCGTGAAGTCGTCAGCTGTGAGATGCGGTGTGATGAGGGCTTCGGCCTCGGGCGACTTCGAGGCGATGAGCGCCGTGAAGATCGCCGGCAGCAGCCGCAGGTCCCGGTCCTGGACGAGCACCTCGAGACCGGGCAGACCGCGCCCACCAGGCAGGGAGCCGAGTGAGGCGGCCTGTGCCGCCCGCACCGTCCAATCCCGATCCGGATCCAGCCCGGACAACGTCAGGAGAAAGCTGTCGGGGTCGACGCGCGCGAGCGCGCGCATGGCGGCGCCGCGGATCGACGGCGAGCTGTCGGTCAGCAGATCGAGCAGCAGGTCGAGGCTGTCGGCCGTCGCCACCGTCACAAACGCCTGCATCGCCTCCTGGCGGAGCGTCGGATCCGCTTCCGCGTCCGCGACGATCTTCGTCAGCACGGGCGCCGCGTCCGCGCTCCCGATCGCGCCGAGCGCGCGGATCGCCTGGATCACCACAGCGGGAGGGGCAGTGCGCTGCGCCACGATCTGCCGGAGCGGCGCGACCCCGGGCGCGGCTTTCATCGCGCCGAGTCCGCGGGCGGCAAATGCCGCCGTGTAACGGCCGGGCGTGTCCAGGAGCGTCAGGAGCGCGGGCGCCGCCTGCGGATCGCCGAGCCGCTGCAGCGCATACGCGATCGGCCACCACGTCGAGACCGGCCGGCCGCCCTGATCGAGAGCGGCTGCCGCGAGCGCCTCGTACGACCCGAGCCGCACGAGGGCGTACAGCCCCAGGCGCACCGCCTCCACGGGCGGCGCGAGTGGGTACGACAGGTCGTCGGAGGCGATCCCCGTCAGCGCGCCGGCCGCCACATGCGCGCGGATCATGGCACTGACGGCGATGGCGTCGGTGCGGTCCGCAATCATGCCGAGCGCTTCGACCGCTCGCCCCTGCACGAGCGGATCGGAATCGGCGAGTGTCTCGAGCAGCGCCGGCCGCGCGGCTCGGTCGCCGATCAGCCCGAGCGCGAACGCCGCCATCTGCCGTACGTCGGTCTCGGGATCGGTCAGGAGCGCTGTGAGCGGTTCGACCGCGTCACGAAGCCCGACACGGCCGAGCGCGAGGGCCGCGCGCCGCCGGACGCGCGCCTCGCCGTCACTCAATAGACGAAGGAGATCGGATGGCGGCGCGGGGGCAACCACGGCGGGCTCGGTGCGGGTGGCGGGCGCGAGGACGACGGGCGGCGGCGGATTCGGATCGCGCAGCAGGCGCTCGTCCTCGAGCCGCATCATCCATCCGAGCTTGTCTTCCCAGGTGAGCGCGGGCGGCTCGGGGCGCGGCGCGGGCGCGGGCACCGTGGCGCAGCCGCCGGTCGCCACCGCCAGGCCCAACGCCCAATGCCGAATGCTCGATGCCAAACCCTTCGTTCTGACTCGTTGGTCATTGAGCATTGGGCATTGAGCCGTGTGCATTTCTCCGGGATGATAGCATGCACGCGCGCAGCCTCCGGCTCAACACTGCTCATGAATTTTCGGCACATCGCCGTCGAAGGACCGATCGGTGTCGGCAAGAGCGCGCTCGCCGAGCGTCTCGCGACGCGGCTCGATGCCGCGCTCGTGCTGGAAGAGCGCGACAACCCGTTTCTCGCCGACTTCTACGCCGGCAAGCCCGGCGCGGCGCTGCAGGCGCAACTGTTCTATCTGCTGAGCCGCCATCGGCAGCAGCTCACCATCCGTCAGGGCGATCTGTTCGCGCAGATCACCATCGCGGACTATCTCTTCGACCGCGACAAGATCTTCGCGTACCTGAACCTCGACGATAACGAGCTGTTCATCTACCAGCGGCTCTACGATCTGCTCGTCCGCGACGTGCCGACGCCCGATCTCGTCATCTACCTGCAGGCGCCGACCGACGTCCTGCTGCGCCGTCTGCGCGAGCGCGCTCGCGCAGAGAGCGAGAGCGTCGTCGTCATCCCCGAAGCGGGGTATGTCCGCGAGCTGAACGAAGCCTACCAGCACTTTTTCTTCCACTACGCGGCGACGCCGCTGCTGGTTGTCGAGACCTCGCAGGTCGATCTCGCCGCGAGCGATGGGGCGGTCGACGATCTGCTGCGGCAGATCCGGACCATGACGGCCGGCACACGCTACTACGTGCCGAGGGTGTAATAATCTCCACTCATGGCCTGGTTCAAGAAGGCCCGCAAGCCGCGGGCCTCCTCGACCGCGAACGCGCCGAGCCGCGTGCCGGAGGGACTCTGGGTCAAATGTCCCGACTGCGCGCAGATTCTCTACAACAAGGACCTCGAGAAGAACCTGAGCGTCTGCCCGAAGTGCGCCTATCACTTGCGCCTGAGTGCCGCAGACCGGCTGCGCATGCTGCTCGACGAGGGGCGCTGGACCGAGCACGACACCGATCTCACGTCGACCGATCCGCTGCAGTTCACCGATACGAAGCCGTACCGCGAACGCCTCCGCGCGGCTGAGCGGACCACGGGCGTGAAGGACGCGGTGATCGTCGCCACGGGCCGCCTCGACGGCATCGATGTCGTGGTCGCCTCCATGGAATACGGCTTCATCGGCGGCAGCATGGGCGTCGTGGTCGGCGAGAAGATCGCGCGTGCCGTCGAACGGGCCCTGGCGGCGCGGCAGCCGCTCATCATCGTGTCGTGTTCGGGCGGCGCGCGCATGATGGAGGGCGCGCTCTCCCTGATGCAGATGGCGAAGATCTGCGCGGCGCTGGCGCGCTTCGACCGCGCGCGCCTCCCCTATATCTCCGTCCTCACCGATCCGACGACGGGTGGCGTCACCGCCAGCTTCGCGATGCTGGGCGACCTGAACGTCGCCGAGCCGAAGGCGCTCATCGGCTTTGCCGGGCCGCGCGTCATCGAGCAGACCATCCGGCAGAAGCTCCCCGAGGGATTCCAGCGCAGCGAGTTCCTCCTCGAACACGGGATGATCGACCTCGTGGTCGATCGGCGCGAGCTGAAAGCGACGCTCGCGCGGGCGCTGCGCTTCATGGGCGCCGCCGCCGCGCCGTCCCCGCCGCCGCTCGCCGTTGCCGCTGCCGGGGATGCCGGCCAGTAGGCCGGACCTTCGGGTCGGCCCATGTCAACCGCACTCGACCGTCTCTACGCGCTCGAAACGTTCGGCATCAAGCTGGGGCTCGAGAACATCTCTCGCCTCTGCGCCGCCCTCGGTCACCCCGAGCAGGCCTTCACGTCGATCCACGTGGCCGGGACCAACGGGAAGGGATCCGTCACCGCGATGGCGCACGCTGGTCTCGTCGCCGGCGGCGTGCGGGCAGGCCGCTTCGTCTCGCCTCATCTGGTCGATCTCGCCGAGCGCTTCGTCATCGGTTCCAAGCCGGTCGCCGCGGCCGATCTGGAGCAGACGATCACCGACGTGCTCGATTGCGCCGACGCGCTGAAGGCGTCGGGCACTCTGTCTGTGCACCCGACGTTCTTCGAAGCGACGACGGCCGTGGCGTTCGAGCTGTTCCGCCGGGCGCGCGTGGAGGTGGCCGTCATCGAAGTGGGCCTCGGCGGCCGCTTCGATTCGACGAACATCATCCGCGCGCCGATCGGCGCCATCACGTCGATCGGACTCGACCACCAGGACCTGCTGGGCGACACGATCGAGGCGATCGCGTACGAGAAGGCCGGCATCATCAAGCCCGGCATGACCGTCGTCACCGGATCGCTTCCCGGCGAGGCGCGCACGGTGGTGGCGGCCGTGGCGCGCGATCGGCAGGCCGATCTCGTCGAGGCCGACAGCGGCGCGCACGTCGAAGGCGAGGTACACGATGGACGCGCGACCATCACGATCACGACGCCCGGGGGCCGGTATGGGCCGATCAGGCTCGCTCTGCGGGGCGAACATCAGATCGGCAATGCGCTCGTGGCGGTGCGTGTGCTGGAGGCGCTGCAGCGGACCGGGAGGCGCGTCCCGGGCGAGGCGATCGAGCGCGGACTGACCGACGTGGAGTGGCCGGGCCGGCTCGAGCTGATCGAGGTCCAGGACGGCCCCCCGGTGCTGCTCGATGCGGCGCACAACGTCGACGGCGCCGCGGCGCTCGCCGCCTATCTCAAACGCTGGCACCCCGAGCGTCCGACGCTCGTGATCGGGGTCATGCATGACAAAGATGTCGCCGGCATCATCGGCGCGCTGCTGCCGGCCGTCTCGTCGGTCGTCGCCACCGCCGCCGAGACGCCGCGTGCGCTGCCGGCGCGCGAGCTCGCCGCGCGCGTCACCGCGGGAGGCTCGGACGTGCCGGTACGGGTCGAGCCGGATCCGGTGACGGCCGTCGAAGAGGCGCTGGCCACCGGGCGCACCGTCTGCGTCACGGGGTCGATCTATCTGGTCGGCGCCGTTCGCGACCGCCTGCGGCGACGTGCTATCCTGCGGTAATTTCCCTTCATCTGATGGGTGTTTCGCGGATTCTTCTCTCCTGCGTTGTCTGCCTGGTCCCTGTCCTCGCGCTGGCACAGACGCCACCTCCAGGTCCAGCGGTGCCCGTCGATGATCCTTTCTTTCGCACGTGCACGCGATCGACGCAGTGGCAGTTCGAACAGGTGGCGGCGAACCACCTTCGGCTCACCGGCCAGGTGCAGGTCGAGTGCCCTCAGATGGGCTTTTTTGCCGACGCGATTGACATCTTCACCGAGCCGGAGCTGCAGCTCGTCGCGAGCGGCAACGTGGTGTTCACCAATCCCGAAGGGCGCATCGCGGCCGAGCGGGTCGAGTTCAACGTGGCCAAAGGGACTGGTACGTTCCATCAAGCCTCGGGCCTGCTGTCGCTCGGCGCCGAAGTGGATCGGGCGCAGTTCGGCGGCCAGGATCCCGACGTGTACTTCTACGGCGATATGATCGAGAAGCTCGAGGGACGCCGCTATCGCCTCACGCGCGGCGGCTTCACCACGTGCGTCCAGCCGACGCCGCGGTGGGAGGTCACGAGCGGCTCCGTCCTGCTGGTCCTCGACGATTACGCGATCGCGCGCCACACGCTCCTGCGCGTCAAGGGCGTCCCGCTCATGTACCTCCCGGTGCTCTACTACCCGATCAAGAGCGAAGACCGCGCCACCGGATTCCTGCTGCCCACGTACGGCTCTTCGACGCTGCGCGGTCAGTCGCTGAGCAACGCGTTCTTCTGGGCGATGGGTGACAGTCAGGACGCCACGTTCTTTCACGACTGGTTCACCAACACGGGTCAGGGGGCCGGCGCCGAGTACCGGTACGTGGCGAGCCAGGGATCGTACGGCACGTTCCGGTTCTACCGTCTCGCGCAGCACCAGGCGGAGTTCCGCCAGGGAGGGCAGGTGGCGCGGTTGCCTGCGGAGACGGCGAATCAGTTCTATGGCACCGGCAACCAGTCACTCGGCACGGCGATCCGCCTCCATCAGCGCATCGACTACACCACGAGCATCAGGACGCAGCAGCTGTATCAGCAAAGCCTCTACCAGGCCTCGAACGCGACGCGCACGGTCGAAGGCGGCATGACGGGGACGTGGGGCGGCCTCACCACGAATGCGCTGTTCCAGCGCACTGAGACCTTCACGGGCGAGGATGTGTCGCAGTTGTACGGCAGCACGCCGCGGCTGACGGCCGCCCTCGCGCCTCAGCGCGTGTTCGGGTTGCCGGTGTATGCGTCGGTCAACAACGAGTTCAGCTACCTGCCGTTCCGCCAGATCAGCAAGGGCCGCGTGACCGGCGACCGAAGCCTGTCGCGCCTCGACGTGCTGCCGACGGCGCGTGCGGCGCTGTCGCGTCTGAGCTTTCTCACGTTCAATACGAGCGCGTCGTATCGCACGACGTACTACTCCCGCAGCGCAGACGCGCGCGGACAGGTCATCGCCGAGCCGCTCGTGCGCCAGTACCTGACGCTGCGCTCGGACGTGGTCGGTCCGGTATTCGCCAAGATCTGGGACACGCCGGAGAGCCGTTACAGCGAGCGCATGAAGCACCTGATCGAGCCGACGTTCGCGCTGGAGTACATTCCGGACATCAACAACGCCTCGCACGTGCTGACACTGGTGGACCAGAGCGACGTCATCCTCGGCGGCACGACGCGGTTCACCTACGGCATCAACAACCGCCTGCTCTACCGCGCCCGCACGGCCGACGGCTCGGCCGGATCGACCGTGCAGTTCCTCACCATTGGCGTGCAGCAGACCTACTACGTGACGCCGCGGGCGAGCCTCAACGACACCCAGTACGTCAGCACGGGGTTCCGGTCGCGGTCGGTCGACCTGTCGGACGTCGCCGTCAGCGTGAAGGTGACGCCGTCGCCCGCGCTCGACTCGACGACGCGCCTGGAGTACGACGTGCACGGGCAGGGGCTGCACGTGCTGACGACCGGCGGCACGACGCAGGTGCGCGGCACGTCGACGACGGTGAGCTTCAGCCGCCAGCGGCGCAACGCGACCGCGAAGCCGGAGAGCTCGCTGTCGTGGTCGAGTTCGGCGACGCTGCCGAACGGCCGCGTGCGCGGCATGTACGGGCTGACGTGGGACATCGGGCGCTCGGGCGTCCTCAACCAGAGCGTCGGCTTCTCGTATCTCGCGCAGTGCTGCGGCATCCAGGCCGAGTTCCAGAAGTTCAAGTTTCCACAGTCGGTGGCGGGATTTCCGATCCCCTCCGATCGACGCTTCAACGTATCGTTCATCCTTGCCGGTCTCGGGACGTTCTCGAACTTCCTCGGTGCGTTCGGCGGCCTGATGGGGGCAGGCTACTGACGTGAAAGGACTGATTCTGAGCGGCGGCAAAGGGACGCGGCTGCGCCCGCTCACCTACACGAGCGCGAAGCAGCTGGTGCCGGTGGCCAACAAGCCGGTCCTCTTCTACGGGATCGAGGCGATTGCCGCCGCCGGCATCCGCGACATCGGCATCGTCGTCGGCGACACGCAGGCGGAGATCCGCGCGGCGGTCGGCGACGGCTCGCGCTGGGGCGTGCGCATCCAGTACATCCCGCAGGAGGCGCCGCTCGGCCTCGCCCATGCGGTGAAGATCAGCGAGCCGTTCCTCGGCCGCGAGCCGTTCGTGATGTATCTCGGCGACAACCTCCTCAACAAGGGGATCACGCACTTCGTGGAGGAGTTCGCTCGGGAGCGGCCGGCCGCGCAGATCCTGCTCGCGCACGTGCCCGACCCGCAGATGTTCGGCGTCGCGCAGCTGAACGACGGCAAGGTCGTCCGGCTCGTGGAGAAGCCGAAGGAGCCGATCGGCGACCTGGCGCTCGTCGGCGTGTACATGTTCGGGCCCGAGGTCTTCGAATCGGTCAACCGGATCCGCCCGAGCTCCCGCAACGAGCTGGAGATCACCGATGCGATTCAGGACCTGATCGACCGCGGCCTCACCGTCCGTCCGCACATCGTCGACGGGTGGTGGAAGGACACGGGCAAGCTCGAGGACATGCTCGAGGCCAACCGGCTGATTCTCGATACGTATGAACGCCGGATCGACGGCACGGTCGACGCCGAGAGCCGGATCGAAGGTAAAGTGGTAATCGAGGCGGGCGCCGTGGTGGAGCGCTCGGTCATCCGGGGGCCGGCCATCATCGGGCGCGGCGCGCGGATCATTCACGCCTACGTGGGGCCGTTCACCTCGATCATGAGCGACGTGGAGATCCAGGATTCCGAGATCGAGCACAGCATCGTGCTGGAGGGGTCGTCCATGCGCGACCTCGCCAGCCGCGTGACCGACAGCCTGATCGGCAAGAACGTGCGGATCTACCGGATGCCCGTCAAACCGAGCGCGTACCGGTTCATGCTGGGGGACAACTCCGAGGTCGGCATTCGATGGTAACGGGACAGCGTCATGACTGATCCGGCCGCATATACGGCAACGGTAGGCAGGCATCCGCGCATTCAGGGCGTGCGGACCAAGCCGCTGCGCCTGGTTCCCGACGAGCGCGGATGGCTGATGGAGATCCTGCGCGCCGACGACGCCGAGCTCTTCACCACGTTCGGCCAGGTGTACGTCTCGGCGACCTACCCGGGCGTCGTCAAGGCCTGGCACTACCATCAGAAGCAGATCGACAACTTCGCGTGCGTAGCCGGGATGGTGAAGCTCGTGCTCGTCGACACGCGCTCCGACTCGCCGACCAACGGCGCCGTCAACGAGTTCTTCGTCGGCACGCAGAATCCGCTGCTCGTCCAGGTGCCCAACCTGGTCTATCACGGCTGGAAGTGCGTCAGTCTGGAAACGGCGCTTGTCGTCAACGTGCCGACCGAGCCGTACCGCTACGCCGAGCCCGACGAATACCGTCTCGCGCCGCACGACACACTGCCCTACGACTGGACGCGCAAAGATGGTTGAGGTTCTCGTCACCGGCGGCGCGGGCTTCATCGGCAGCAACTTCGTCCACTCCGCGCTCGCGCGTCATCCGGACTGGCGCGTGACGACGCTCGACAAGCTGACGTACTGCGGACGGCGGGAGAATCTCCACGACGTGATGGACCACCCGCGGCACACGTTCGTGCACGGCGACATCGGCGACGGCTCGGTGAGCGGTCCGCTCGTCGAGCGTGCCGAGGTGGTCGTGCACTTTGCCGCCGAAACGCACGTCGACCGGTCGATACTCGCCGCGGGCGAGTTCATCCGCACCGACGTCGAGGGGACGTTCGTGCTCCTGGAGGCCGCGCGCCGCGCGCCGCGCCTCCGCCGCTTCGTGCAGATCTCGACCGACGAGGTGTACGGCAGCGTGCCGGAGGGGGCGAGCCGCGAGACCGACGAACTGAAGCCGCGCAACCCCTATGCGGCCAGCAAGGCGGGCGCCGACCGGCTCGCCTACAGCTACTGGGCCACACACAAGGTCCCCGTCATCATCACGCGCGCGTCGAACAATTACGGCCCGTACCAGTTCCCCGAAAAGGTCATTCCCCTGTTCGTGACCAACGCGATCGACGGCCGTCCCGTGCCGCTATACGGTGACGGTCGCAACGTCCGCGACTGGCTCCACGTCGAGGACCACTGCGCGGCGCTCGACCTGCTGATCGAGAAGGGGGTCAACGGCGAGGTGTACAACATCGGCGGCGGCAACGAGGTGATGAACGTCGACCTCACGCACCGCATCCTCGCGTGCCTCGGCAAGCCCGCTTCGCTCATCGAGCCGGTGCCCGATCGGCCGGGGCATGACCGCCGCTATTGCCTCGACACCGCGAAGCTGCGCGCGCTCGGATGGATGCCGCGCGTGCCGTTCGAGCGCGGCCTGCGCGACACCGTCGAATGGTATCGGCGCAACGAGTGGTGGTGGCGGCCGATCAAAGAACAGGACGCCGCGTTCAAGTCGTACTACCAGGCGCAATACGGGCGGTGAGTCGCGTCCTGGTGACCGGCGCAGCCGGGTTCGCCGGCAGCCATCTCCTGGAACATCTCGCGGGGCATAGTGAGCTCGTCGGATGGGGCCGCTCCGCGCCCCCGCCCGGGCTCGCGCGCCTGGCCGCATGGGCGCGCGTGGATCTCCTCGATCGCGACGGCGTGCGGCAGGCCGTCCGCGACCTTCGGCCCGATGCCGCGTACCACTGCGCGGGCGCCTCCCACGCGGGCGAGTCGTGGCGGCACACCGCCGAGCCGCTCGCGCAGAACGTCCTTGCGACCCATTACCTCCTCGATGCGATCCGCCGCGCCGGCGTGCGCTGCCGCGTGCTCATCACCGGAACAGGCATGGTCTACGCGCCGTCGCTCTCGCCCCTGCGCGAAGACGATCCGATCGGCCCGTCCAACCCGTACGCGCTCAGCAAACTTGCCCAGGAGCAGCTTGGATGGCGCGGATGGACGGAAGACGGCATGGAGGTCGTGCTCACGCGCGCGTTCAACCACACCGGCGCGCGCCAGCGCCCCACCTTTTCGGCGGCGGGATTCGCGCGGCAGATCGCGCTGGTCGAGCGTGGCGCGCTCGAGCCGGTCATCCGCGTCGGCAATCTCGACGCCCAGCGCGACTTCACCGACGTCCGCGACGTCGTCCGCGCCTACGGCCTGCTGATGGAGCGCGGGGCGGCGGGCACCGTGTACAACGTTGCCTCGGGCATCGCACGCCCGATGCGTGCCGTGCTCGACGGCCTCGCGCAGCGTTCGCGCGTGCGGGTACAGATCAGCACCGACCCGGAGCGCCTGCGCCCGAACGACACGCCGGTGCTCGTTGGCGACGCCTCGCGCCTGCGTGCCGCAACCGGCTGGACCCCCGAGATTCCCTTCGACCGCATGCTCGACGATCTGCTCGAGTACTGGAGAGCTGCCGTTCGCACCTGAGCGGCCGGCCGCCGGCACTGCTCATGCTGTGTTGCTTCTCCGAGGGAGGAACACATGAGCAGATGGTTTGTAATCGCGGTGCTCGCGGCGTCGCTGACGGCGGCCGGCTGCGGCGGCGCCACACGCGCCGCAGGTACGGCGACCGTGAGTCCCGTATTCCCGGCGCTGGTTTCGGCTGTCGCCACCTTCGTCTCGACGGAGCACGGAAAGGACGCGGACTCGCCGCTCACAGTCGACCTGCTGCGCAGCAACGCCGAGCTCGCAGGCAACCTGCACGTGATCGGCACGAAGTTCGACGACAACAGCTCATCGGGCCCCTTTTCGTTCTCGCTATCCGGACCGTTCACTCTGCGTGACATCGACACAGGCCAACTCCGCGTCCGTTTCGTGCCCGACGGCGCCGACGAGTGGACGTTCGACCTGCATCTGAACATGCGCTTCACGGACGGGGCGGGCCGCAACTTCCTCTGGCGGGGCGTACGGCTCGATAACACGAGTCCCGAGCGCGTGCTCGCGCTGGCGCCCGCCCGCTTCCCGTGACCTGTGCTACCATGGCGAAAATTTGTCGAAGATCGACAGGTTTTCGCCGTGGAAATCGCTCCTCTCCTCTTTGACCTTGGCCGCAAGCCGCCCACGACGCGTCAGGTCGCCGACCTCGTACGCGCCCGTGGAGCCGAAGCGCTCGCCGAGGCCGAACGGCGCGCCGATGCCGCGCGGTACCAGGAGGTGCGCTGCCGCTCGGCGCTCAACCGGGTCAAGGGAATGCCGTTCCAGTGGACGCTCAACCCGTATCGCGGCTGCACACACGGCTGCCACTACTGCTACGCGCGGCGATACCAGACGCAGTTCGAGCTCGGCGCCGACGACGACTTCGCGTCGATCATCTTCGTGAAGACGAACGTCGTCGACGTGCTGCGGCGCGAGCTGGCGCGGCCGTCCTGGAGGGGCGAGTACGTCGCACTCGGCACGGCGACCGACTGCTACCAGCCGATCGAGGGTTATTACAGGCTGACCCGCGGCGCGCTCGAGGCGCTCCGCGACTACAGAAATCCCGTCGGCGTCGTGACGAAGGGCCCGATGATCGTCCGCGACACGGACGTGCTCGTCGATCTGACGAAGGGGCCCGGCTGCGGCGTGTACGTCAGCGTGCCGACCGTCGACGAGGAGGCGTGGCGCCTGCTGGAGCCCGGCACCGCCCCGCCCCTCCAGCGCCTGCGCGCGGTGCGCGAACTGGTGGACGCGGGCATCCGCGCGGGTGTGCTCATGAACCCGATCGTCCCCGGGATCACGTCGAAGCCGGCCCTCCTCGAGCGCACGATGAAGGCGATTGCCGACCACGGCGCGCGCTTCGTCGGCTGCAACGTGATGTTCCTCGAGGGCGGCACGCGCGACCATTTCATGCGCTGGCTCGCCCAGGAGTTCCCGCACCTGGTCGACGGATACAACCAGCTCTACGCCGGCAAGTACGCGCCGCCGGCCTACCGGAAGGAGGTCCGGAACGTCATCGGCCTGCTGCGCAGGCAGTACGGAGTGAATGGGCGGGACGAGGACGACGACGGAAAAGAGACTCCAGATTCACAGGGCAAGGCTCAAGACGCCGGCGATCCGGAATCGCCTCCCGACCAGCCGATCTTTCAGTGGTGATCAGACGGCGATCGCGTCCGGGTGCGACGTCAGCAGCAGCCGCGGCCCCACCGCCTCGACGACCACCTGCTCGTCCCGGACGGACACGCGGAACGCGTTGGCTTCCTTCCAGTGCTGGCTGATCGGCAGCTTGATGCGGTCGTCGATGATCCGCTTGAGGAACCGCGCGCCATACGCGACGCTGTAGCCCTCGCGCACGAGGCGATCGAGCGCCTCCGGCTCCACGACGAGCGACTTGTTCGACCGCCGCAGCGTGGCGATGACCTCGTCGAGATACTTGACGGCAATCTGGCGCACCTCGTCGAGCGTGAGCGGCTGGAAGAGCACCACCTGATCGATGCGGTTGCGGAACTCCGGCGGGAAGCGCCGCTCGAGCTCGCGGTTCACCTCGGTCTGCACCTGCTCCACTGGAATCTGCCCTGACCTGAAGCCCATCGGCGTGGTCAGCTTGCGGAAGTGCTCGGAGCCCGCGTTCGACGTCATGATGACGATCGCGTCCGAGAGATAGACGCGCTTGCCGCGGCCGTCGGTCACCCAGCCTTCATCGAAGGCCTGCAGGAACAGGTTCAGCAGGCTGGGCGATGCCTTCTCGATTTCATCGAGGAGCACCACCGTGCACGGGGCGCGGCATGCCGATCAGCTTGTCGACCGACACGCCGCCGTCCTGGTACTCGGACATGTCGATCCGGATCATCTTCTTCTCGTCGCCGAACAGGAACTCGGCGACCGCCTTGGCGAGCTCGGTCTTGCCGACGCCGGTCGGTCCGAGGAAGAGCAACACGCCGTCGGGCCGATCGAAGCCGTCCTTGAGCGGGCCCTTGTTCAGCACGAGCCGGTGCGCCACCGCCTCGACCGCCTTGCGCTGTCCGATGACGCGCCGCGACAGCCGCGCCTCGATGTCTCTGAAGCGGTCGCCGACGTCGCGGAACACCATGTCCTTCGGGATCTGCGACGCCTGCGAGATCACCTCGATCACGTCCTCGCTGCGCACCTCCCACCGGCGATCGATCTCCGCGCGCACCGCCGCCGTGTCGAGCCACCCGATCACTTTGTCCGGCAGGTGGAGGTGCCGCTGGTACCGCGGCGCCATCTCCAGCGCGGTTTCGATCGTCTCGTCGAGCAGACGCACCGAATAGTTCCGCTCGAGCCGCGCACGCAGGTTGTACAGAATCCGCCGCGTCTCCTCGAGCGTCGGCTCCCCGACCTGCACCGTGCGGAACCGCCGCGCGAGCGCCTCATCTTCCTGGATGTACTCCTTGTACTCGCTCAGGGTTGTCGCGCCGATCATGCGGATCTCGCCGCGCGCCAGCACCGACTTGAACACGTTGGCGGCATCCGACGGCGCACCGAGCGCCGAGCCGGCGCCCACCATCGTGTGCGCTTCGTCGACGAACAGGATCAGGTTCGACCGCTCCTTGATCTCCCGGATCACGTTCTGGATGCGATCCTCGAACATGCCGCGGAGCATCGTCCCGGCGACCATCGTGTTCATCTGCAGGTTGACCACCTGGCAGTCGCGCAGGCGCACCGGCACCGTGTCGGGCTCGAACTCGAGCCGCCGTGCGAGGCCCTCGACGATCGCCGTCTTGCCGACGCCCGGCTCGCCGACGAGCATCACGGAGTTCGAGCGCTCGCGGTGGCAGAGGATCTCGAGTACCTGCTGGATCTCGCGGTCGCGGCCGTAGACCGGCGCGATCCGATCCTGCCGAGCCAGCAGGTTGAGGTTCGTCGCAAAGTGCTTGAGGAAGGGCGGCAACTCGAACCGCTTGCGGAGGCGCTCCTCGCGAAGCTCGGCATCGCGCATCCGGGTGGCAACCCGCGTCACCAGCACCTCGGGCTCGATGCCGTGCCGCCGGATGATCGAGACCGGACCGCCCTGGCTCTCCTCGAAGATGGCCGAAAACAGATCGGACGACTCGATCGTCTGACGCCCCGCGCGGCTCGCCTGATGGAACGCGAGCTTGAACACCAGCTTCGTCGCCGGCGCCACCCGCAGCTCCCGCCCCGATGCGGTCGGCAGCACCTGCAGCTGCTCTTCGAGCGCCTGCAGGATCTCGTGGGGGTTCAGTTCGAGGTCGCGCATCACCTGCGCGAACCTCGACTGCTCGATCGACCACGCGCTGCGCGGACTCACCGATCTTGCTTTGCGCGATATCGAAGTCGTCCACCGCGTCGCCGCCTCCCGGGGCTCGGGCCCCGTCCGGAGCTTTCGAGTCCCTACCCTCGCGCAGTGGCAAGATACGAGCCACCACACAGGGCCGGCACAACCGATGGACAAGGGCTCGGCTCCTATAATGGGATGTATGACGCGAACGCTGGTCGCGATCGCCGCCTCTGCCGTCGCGGCCAGCACGGCCTTAGGGTTAGGGCAAACGCCGCAGCCGTTTCCCCGCCCCGGGGCGCCCACCACGCAGGCGCCGCAGCCACAGCCGCCGGCCCAGCCGGCCGCGACGCCGCCCACGGCCGATCCGAACGCGCCGACCCCCGCGGCGCTCGGGTTGCCGCTGTATCCGGGCGCGCAATTTATCGCCTCGTACGA
>JACPCS010000095.1 GCA_016184455.1 Acidobacteriota bacterium | reverse complement strand
ATCGATCTGCCCGGGAAGTTCATCATTCCCGGCCTGTTCGATTCACACGTCCATTACCAGCCGTTCCTCGGCGAGCTCTATCTCAACTTCGGTGTGACGAGCGCGATGGCACTCGGCGGGAGGCCCGCGGTCGGGGAGGCGTACTGGAAGAGCTCTCAGTCGCCCGACTTTCGCGCGCCGCGGCTGTTCGGCACCGGCCGCGTGAATCTCAACACGCTCATCAACCCGTCGATGACGCGGGAGCAGGTGCGCGCCGGCGTGCAGGCGTGGCTCACGGGCGAGCCCGACATGGCCAACCTGCCGCAGTACTCCTTCGAGAACAAGCAGTTCTGGACGTGGGCGGTGGAGGCGGTCCACGACGCGGGTCTGTTTGCGTTCGGGCACACCGACGTGGCGCCCGAATCGATCGCGGCGGGACACGACGGCGTGGAGCACGTCTGGGGATTCGCGCAGGCGCTGATGACGCCCGCGGAGCTCGACGCCTATCAGCGGGGCCAGTACCTGCACTGGGGGCTCTTCCTCAGGGACCAGCCGCGCATCGATCGGATGATCCGCGACGCCGTCACGCGCGGCGTGTACCTGAATCCGACGATGGGCTATGAGCTCGGGTCGCAGAGCTCGCTCGCGCGGAAGCACGAGAATCTGATGTACGACCTGTTCCGGAACGGCGCGCTGATGGCGTACTACCCGGAGAACCTGGCCGACGGATCGCTGCTCAAGTTCAGAGCCATCCGGAACTTTTCGGTGCGGCACGAGAACCTCGTGCCGCTGTCGAAGCTCTCGGCCGAGGAGATCAACGCCTTCAACGAGGCGTACCGGCTGTCGGGTGCGTTCATCAGGCGCTGGGTCGAGCTCGGCGGCAAGATCATGGGCGGTACCGACGATCCGTTTCCCGGCGCGACCGGCTTCAATCAGCACATGGAGATGGCGATGCTGGTCGAAGTGGGCCTGACGCCGATGCAGGCGCTCAGGGCGATGACCATCTGGGGCGCCGAGGTCATGACCGCGCGCCGCAAGGCGCCCACGACGCCGCCGATCGGGTTCATCGGGCCGGGCGCGTTCGCCGATCTCGTGGTGCTCGGCGCCAACCCGCTCGAGGACATCGACAACACGCGCCGCATCGAGCGCGTGATGAAGGGCGGCCGATTCATTCGGCTCGGGTTCACGCCCGACTACACGCGGCCGGCGGCTCCGGTCCGCGCCATCCCGTCCACGCCGGAGCCTGAAATCAGCGCGATTACGCCGAATGCCGTCGCCGAGGGGAGCTTTGAGTTCGAGATGACGGTCGAAGGCGTCGGGTTCATCAGCGAGTCGGTCGTGCGGGTCGACGGGGTGTCAGTGCCGACCACCTTTGTACACATCCGCACGCTCAAGGCTCGTATTCCAGCCAGTGCGGTGGCCCGCGCGCTGCCGAACCGGTTCAACGAGCCCGGGCCGTTCCAGCTCAACGGTGTCTATGGGGATCGCACCGTCAAGATCTCGGTCTTCAATCGGCCGCCGGACGGCGGCACGTCGAACAGCGTGTCGCTGCGCGTGCAGGCCCAATGGCTCCGCAATGAACTCCGCTAAACTACACGGCATTGGAGGTGTGGCGTGATGACCAGGCTCCAAACCTTCCTTCTCGGAACCGTTGCTCTCGTCGTGGCTGCCGGTCCGGTGTTCGCCCATCACGCATGGCCGGTCTCGCGTTCGAAAGAGGTCACCGTGAGCGGGACCGTCATCAGCTACGACTGGGCCAATCCGCACGTGATGATCGGTCTCGAGGTGAAATCGCCAAACGGCACCGTCCAGAAGTGGAACGTCGGGGGCCCGAGCACGTCCCGCATGGCCTCCAACGGCTGGGACAAGAGCACGCTCAAGCCGGGTGACGTGATCACCGCGATCGGCTACCAGTTCGCGGACGGCCAGCCGATCCTGCGGCTCGAGAAGGTCGTGATGGCCGGCGGGAAAGAGATGTTCCTCTACGGCGGCAGCCGGTAGTACGCGACGACACGATCGTGGGGCGAGCCTTCCAGGCTCGCCCCGCGCGAACCCGAAGGGTTCGCGCCACATTCGTCAGCGCGCGGGCTGGGCCGGGGTGCCCTGTCCACCGACGAGCACGCCGCCGGCGCGGTACGGCGGCGGCTCGTGCTGGCGCAGCCCGTGCACCGCGTTCGAGTAGTAGTCGAGATACCGGATGCCGTTCCCTTTGGCATCGACGAACCCCACCGACGACTGAAACAGCGCCGGCTCCGGGTACCCCTTCGGCACGGTCCCCTCGAAGACGTAGAGCCGGTTCTCGTGCATGGTGATGTAGGCGAGCGTGCGCGACTCGTCGCGGTTGGTCAGGTGCAGCATGTACCCCTCCACCACGTCCTGGAACTCGAGGTCGTAATCGGTGACCTTGACGTCGCGCTGCAGGAGCTTGAGCGTCGCAAACGCGAGCGCGCCGCGGACGTCCATCTTCCAGTAGCCGGCCCCGAGGATGCTGCCGCCCCGGCCGTCCTGCGTGCCGATGCACGGCTCGGCGCCGGGCGGGCACTGCTTCTGGCGCTCGAGGCCCTGTCTCTCGATCCCGCGGTAGTCGACCACCGTCACCGAATAGCGCTCCTGCCCGCGGGACGCGGTGTAGAGGCGCGCCGGCAGCGTGTATCCGAAGCGGGACATCCAGGTCGTGGTGTCGACCTTGGGCACCCCCGGAAAATTCACTTTGAAGCCGTCTTCGACGAAGACGAATTCATCCCATTCCTGCGCCCCTGCGAGCGACGCGAGCGCGACGAGGAGAGCCGCGGTCATCCAAGGAGTCGAGCGGCGCATGATCTGTCCCTCCAGCGGTCCAACTATAGACCGCCGACACATCACGACGTCAATACGGCTTGAGTGTGGTGCGGCCGTCCAGATAGTCGAAGTAGATCGCCCGTCCGGTTCGAAGCAGATAGTGGACGTTCCTGACGTACGTGGCACGCCGATCGGCGTTCCGCCACTTCGCGTAGCGCTCGAAAGTCAGCGACCGGGCAGCCTGCTCGGCGGTGAGCCCTCTCGCAATGGCATCCTGCACCGTCGACTTGAGCTCGCGCAGGAACGCGATCTCCTCGTCGATCTCCGCCCTGTCGGTGACGAGGTGTGCATGGCCAGAAAGGTACATGTCGACGTCGAGCGCCTTGATCTTCTCGAGGACGGCGATCCAGCTGTCGAGCGACGAGGCATAGCTGGTGCTCGACCACGACTTCGGCGCAAAGGCGCCCGAGGGATAGGCCGCGCGCGCGTGCGGAAAGAGGACGACGGTGTCGCCGGGATTCTGTCCGGCGCCGACGTGGAAGAGGATGACGTCGCGACCGCCGAGCCGGATGGTCATTCGATCCCGGAACGTCACATCCGGTGGCACGTGTGCGCCCGCCCGGGCCGGATCGAGGCCGCGCCATTCCAGTTCGTACGCGTAGTTCCGCGCGATGGTTGCCGCGGTCTGCGCTTCAGCGACAATGACGGCGCCCTCGCGCTTGAAGACGGCGTTGCCGAGATAGTGGTCGCCGTGATCCTGTCCGTTCACCACCCATTTGATCGGGGCGGCTGTCACCCTCCGGATCTCTGCCAGCAACGCCTCGGCACCCTGCCGGTTCCCCTGGGAGTCGACAATCAGCACCCCTTCGCTGGTGACGAGCACGGTGGAATTGGCCGCTCCGCCCGTGTAGTAGAAGTAGAGATCCGGGGCGACGCGGGTGAATGTCGCCGCGCTCTGGGCCCGGGCGTGCGGCGCGGCGACGGCGACGAGCGCGATCGCCAGCGCCGCCGACCTCAGATGGATGCTGCGCCGGTTGATGCCTCTGTCCATGGTGTTCTTCTAGGGCCGCGTGCTGGGCAGCAGCCTGCCGTTTGGGGCGCCCATGCCCTTGTAGACGAAGCGCTGGAACCGGCGCCCGTCGAAGTTCTCGCCGACGTAGATGTTGCCGCGGCTGTCGACCGCCAGCGCGTGCGGTACGTTGAGCGACCCGCCGAAGATCCCCTGCTGGCCGAACCGGTCCGCCACCTCGAGCGTGTCGCGCCGCAGGATCCAGACGTGATGGTTGGCGCCATCGATCACGTAGAGGAAGCGCTGATCGGGTGAGAAGGCGAGACCGGAGGCGGCGCCGGCGAGGAACGTACGCCGGGCGATGAACCCTTCCTTGACGAAGGTCCCTTCCCTTCTGAAGACCTGGATCCGGTTGTTGGGACGGTCCGAGACGTAGACGAACCCGTCTCGGGAGACGGCCACATTGTGCGGCAACCGGAACTGCTGCGCGGGTGGCGCGTCGGGGTTGTACGGCCCGAGATTCGTATCGTCCGGCACGTTGCCGTACGCCCCCCAGAGCCGTTTGACCGTTAGCGTCTCAGCGTCGAGCACGACGACACGGTGATTCCGGTAGCCGTCGGCGACGTACAGCTCGTTGGTCGCCGGGTCGACCGTCAGGTTGGCGGGCCCGCCGAGATTCTCCCGGTCGGTGCTCCCGCGGCCGCGGCCCTGGCGGCCGAACTGCGCGATGACCGTGCCCTGACGCGTGAACTTCAGGACGTGGGCGTCTTTCTCGCCGCTCCCTCCGATCCAGACATTGTCCCTGTGATCGACGAAGATGCCGTGCTCGATTTGCGGCCATTCGTACCCCGTGCCTGGGCCGCCCCACGACGAGACCAGCCGGCCCTCCTGATCGAACTCGAGCACGGGCGGCGCGGGAATGCAGCACTCTGCTTTGGGAGGGTTTTCGCCAGCACCGAAGAAACGCTCGTTCGTCCGGAGGGGACCGGGCCGGTGCAGGACCCAGACGTGATCGCGGCTGTCGACGGCCATCCCGCCGATCGCGCCGATCGCCCAATTCTCCGGAAGCGGCTGCGGGAAGCTCGGGTCGTACTGAAACTTAGGAACTGAAGCAGTCTGCTGAGCCAGTCCGCTCGCCCCGAGACCCAGCATCGCGATGACCAGCAAGCGCGTCACACGGGAGATGGTGGGCGCTTGGAGCGCGCCTGTCAATACGTGGGGCGTTCGACGATTGACAGACACTCACCTCGGGCCTACGCTTGGGCGTCACGAGGAGCTCCCACATGAGATCTGGATGCATGATCGTGGCTCTCGGGATCGGCATCGTTCTGTCGGGAACAGCGGTGCCCGCGATCGCGCAGGAAGGGCAGGGCGCCGCGAGTCGGCCGGCCACCGGGGCATGGCCGCCGGCACGGCTGGCCGACGGTCAGCCTGACGTCCAGGGCGTGTGGGCGGCGACGCCGGGCGGCTCGGTCTCGTTGAGCAATCCGATCAGCGGCGGCGCAGATCTGCAGCGGCGCATCACGGGACAAGACATCCGCCTGCCCAGCCGCCTCATCGATCCTCCTGACGGCCTGGTGCCGTATCAGCCGTGGGCCGCGACGCTGCAGAAGCAGTTGGAGGGCGAGTACGACAAGCCGACGAAGCCCGAGCACATCGATCCGCAGCATCGCTGCATGCTCTCGGGCATCCCGCGGCTCTACACGACCGTTCCCCCGCACCGGATCTACCAGCCTCGCGGCGCCGTCGTCTTCTACTGGGAGGAGTATCACGCCTATCGCTACATTCCGCTCGACAACCGGCCGCGCATCGCGCCGGACGTGAAGCTCTGGATGGGCGACGCGCGCGGCCGATGGGAAGAGAACACGCTGGTGATCGAGACGACGAACCTGAAGGGCAACCGTCTCAGCTTCATCGGCGACTTCCTGAGCGACAACGCGCGCCTCAGAGAGCGGGTCACGTTCGTCGATGCCGAGACGATGCAGTACGAGGCGACGGTCGAAGATCCGAGCGTATTCACGAGGCCCTGGACGATGCGCGTCGTCCACAAGCGGCGGCCGGATGAGGAGCCGTGGGAGTCAGCCTGCTTCGAGGGCAACAGGCCGCCTGACGAGTGGCTCCTCAAGTAACCCGTCGCACCATCGACGGCACGAGGTGCTTGATCGTCGGCGCCCCCACCTGCTGCATGATCGCGAAGAGCTCGGTGCGCAGGATCTCCAGCACCTTCTCGACGCCCGGCTGACCGAACGCGCCAAGCCCCCAGATATACGGACGGCCGACGGCAACCGCCGTCGCGCCCATGCAGAGCGCCTTCGCGATGTCGGTGCCGCGCCGGAAGCCGCTGTCGACGAGCACCGGCATCCGCCCGCGGACGGCGTCGACGATCTCGGGCAGCGCATCGATCGTCGCCCGCCCGCTGTCCTCGCTCCGCGCTCCGTGATTCGAGACGATGATGCCGTCGACGCCCGCTTTCACCGCGAGCTCCGCGTCTTCGTGGGCGAGCAGGCCTTTGATCACCACCTTCATCTTCGTCGTGTCGCGAATGCGCTTGATCGTCTCCCACGTCAGCGCGGACGACTGGATGTTGGTGAGCCCGGACAGGTCGACGCCTTCGTACATCGGCCGGCCCTCGTAGTTCGACCGCAGGCTGCTGCGGTCGTGGCACATGGAGCAGTCGCGGGCATCGGTGCGCTGCAGCCGGAAGAGCGTCTCCTGATTGCGGCCGCCGTTGCGGTCGACCGTCACGGCCACAACGGGGCAGCCGGCCCGCTCCGCACGCGCGAGGAACGCCCTGGTGACCTCCCACTTGTTGGTCGCGTAGAGCTGGTACCAGATCGGACCGCCGCGCGCGGCGGTCACGTCCTCGGGCGATGAGGTCGTCTGCGTCGACAGAATCATGAGATGGCCGCCGACCTTGGCCGCGCGCGCCACCGCGATTTCGCCGCCGGAGTTGTAGGCGCGGTGGCCGCCGATCGGCGCGATCACGATCGGCGTCGGATAGCGAGTCCCGAGGATGTCGGTGCTCATGTCGACCTTGCTGACGTCGACGAGGCGCCGCGGCCGGAGCTGGAACTTGAGGAAGCCCTCGCGATTCGCGCGGAGCGTCACTTCATCGTCGATGCCCGACGCCATGTAACCGAAATGCGCGGGAGGGATGTTCTTGCGCGCGACGGGCTCGAAGTCGAAGACATTGATGGCGTCCTGGGGCTTCGTGATGACGTCCTGGAAATTGCGCGGCGCCCAGATCACCGGATCGTCGGGGCGCGGCTGAGGCCGGGCGCCCGGCGTCTGCGCGGCCAGCGCGGCGAGTCCCGGAAAGGCCAGCAGCGGACTTGCCGCGAGCCACTTCAGCAGCTGTCTGCGGTTCTCGCGTCTGTCGTTCATCGCGTCCCCCGGTTGGCGGCGCCCAACACGCGCGCCGCGAAGCGCAGAATGTGCGACGAGGTCTCCTCGGTCGGACTGTCGTTCATCTCCGTCCACACGCTCATGTGCGTTCGCCCGAGCACTTTGTGCGTCGTCACGTCCTTGTGGCCCGCTTTGCGAAGGGCGGCGGCCAGGTCCGCTGCCTGCTGCTGCCGCCACGTCTCGTCGCCGTCGGTGTCGAGAATCAGGATCGGGGGCAGGTCGGCGCGGAGATACCGCGACGGGGATGCGTCGGCCCAGACCTTCGGATCCGTTCCCCATACTGACTTCGGACGGTCGGGTGCGACACCGGGCTCGTCCACCCAGTAGAAGCCGCTGACCGGCGCGACGCCTTTGATATCGCGCGAGGACAGCTGGTGCGCCGCGAGCCAGCGCGGATCGGCCGCAAGCAGCATCGCAAGATACGCCCCGGCGGAGTGGCCGGTCACGAGGATGCGATCCGGATCGCCGCCGTGCTGGCGAATCTTGCGCGTCACCCAGGCGAACGCGGCTGCCGTGTCCTCGATGTGTCCGGGATGGGAGATCTGCGGCGACAGACGATAGCTGATGACGGCCGTGACATAGCCCGCCGCCGCAAACCGCTGGCCGACGAAGGCGTCTTCGCGCCGATCGCCCGCCATCAGCAGGCCGCCATGGATGGAGAAGATCGCGGGCGCGTTCTTCGCGCCCTGCGGAATATAGATGTCGAGCCGATCTTTGCCGTCGGCGTACTCGGCCTGCGGCACGTAATCGATGTCTCTGACGACCGTGAAGGTGTGCGACTGTGCTGCGGCGGCCGTCGCGCAGAGCCACACGGCCAGGGCGGCGACGGCGGAGCGATGCGTCCTCTGCATGGCGCATATCCTACGTCAAGCCGTTCCATGTTGAGTCGTACCGTGTTCCGGCGTATGCTGCCGCGTTCCTCTCATCGCTGGAGGTGAGCGCATGCCTGTTGTCGCCGTCTTTGAAGGGCCCACCCTGACCCGTCTGAACTACGAAGAGTCGGTTCGCAGACTGACAGGAGGAAAGGCCCGCATGGAGTCGCCCGCGGACTGGGGGGTGCCCGGGCTGCTCTTGCACGTCGCGGGGCAGGGCCCGAAGGGGTTCCGCGTCGTCGACGTCTGGGAGTCGCAGGATGCGTTTCGCCGGTTTGGCGAAAAGCTGGTCCCGATCCTGAAGGCCGTCGGCGTGGAAGGCGAGCCGGAGGTCTATCCCTCGCACACGTACGTGTCGGCATGACTTGCGGAGGATCTATGAAGACAATGCATCGCACGTCGGTGGGCCTCGCCGCTGTTCTGGCCGTTGCCCTCCACGCGGGCAGCGCCGAGGCCGCAATCAAGACCGAGTACATCGAGTACATGCACGGCAGCACGCCGCTCAAGGGCTATCTCGCCTATGACGACGCCGTGAGCGGGCGCCGGCCGGGGGTGCTGCTGCTGCACTACCGCGGCGGCCTGCAGGGGTCGACGCTCGAGAGCGCGCAAATGATCGCGCGCATGGGGTACGTCGTGTTCGCGGCCGACATCTTCGGCAAGGACATCGTGCCGAAGGAAGTGCCGGAGATGACGCGCCTGACCAATATCTACAACAACGACCGGCAGCTGATGCGAACGCGCGCGCGGGCGGGGTTCGACGTGCTGGCGAAGCACCCGATGGTCGACACCTCGAAGATGGCGCTCATCGGTTACTGCTTCGGCGGCACGGTCGCCGTCGAACTGGCCGAAGCCGGCGTTCCGATCGTCGGCACCGCCGCGGTGCACGGCTCGTTCCGTAATTTCACGCCGGAGATGGCGCGCAACATCAAGGGGTCGGTGCTCGTCCTCCACGGCGCCGAAGACGAAGTCGCGCCGCTCGAGGAAGTGAACAAGCTGCTCGCCGACCTGCGCGCCGCGAAGGTGCCGTTCGAGCTGCAGATCTACAGCGGCTCCTCCCACGGCTTCGACAACCCGCAGAACCCCCAGGAGCAGCGCGCCGACCGCGAGTACCGCCGGTCGATCGCGCGCTACTTCGCGGAGATCTTCGGCAGCGGATCGTAGTCCGCCTGAAGCCGGACGCTACGTATGAGTGCTCAGTTCGTCGCCGGCTTGGCGCTCGTGACGAACTTTGCGAACTCGCCCCACGGGAACGTGCGGCCGCCGTGGATCGGCGCGATCGTCTGCACGTCGAGCCGGAGCCGCTGCACGTTGTTGTAGAACGACCGGTGCGACTGCGTGACCGTGGTCGGCATCGGCGCGCCCTGTGCGGGTGGGGTGAACAAATCCGCCTCGAGAATCATCTTCTCCTGCGGCAGGTACGCCATCACCATCCCCTGGGCGTGCTGAAGCCCTTGGACGTTGTACACCTCCATCGTCCGCGTGCCGTCGCTCAGCACGAACTTCTGGCCGACCTCCTCGAAGGTGTAGCCCTCTGAGACCTCTTCCGGCGGGAAGAGCGCCAGGAGGTCGGGCTGCAGCGTCCACGGCCGAATCCAGAGCACCTCCGCGTAGTACGGGAGGTTGTTCTTCTGCAGGACGATGGTCACGTTCTCCTTCGCCACGTACGCGCGGAGGCCGCCCAGATGATCCCAGTGGTGGTGGGAGCTCACGACGTACCGGATCGGCTTGTTCGGAATGGCTCGCTTGATCTCGCGAATCACCGCGAGCGAGCGCGCCTCGTTGAGCGGCGCGTCGAACACGGTGATCTGGTCGCGGAACTCGACGACGACGCTGGCGTGCGTGCCGCCGCCGATGTAGAACACGCCGTTTCCGATCTTCTGCACATCGACCTGCACGGGGGGGACCTTAGCTGTCCGCACCGCGTCGGGAATCGCAGGCGCGGCGTCGGGAACGTTGACCCGCACGTTCGACACGGTGAGGCCGAATGAGTTGTGCCCGCCGCTCACGTTCGTGCCCTCGCCTTCGAGGTCATCATCGAGATCGTGGTGGGCGTGAAAATTGGCCGGCAACATCACGCCGCCGAAGTCCTTGTAGTTCGTGTAGACGATCTCGTGGTACAGATCGCCGACCACCGGGTTGGGCAGCCACGTCTGCACGCGTTCGACCAGGTTCTTGCTGTTGATGCCGCACTGCACGCGGTACTTGCCGAGCGCCACGAACGAGACGGCCACGATGCGCCCTTTGTTCTGCTCGTTGCGCTCGACGGCCATCACGTTGTTGCCCGCCGCCAGCGCCGCCTTGAGGCAGCCGTGCGGCGTCAGCCAGATCTCGAGCTGCCGTGTCTCGGCGAGCGCCGGCTGCGGGACGACGTTGGTGCCGTCGACGTTCCAGGCGAAGTTTTCCCGGACGTTCCAGTTCCGCCGCTGCTCGCCGACGATCGGCGTCGTGATGACCGGCGCGTTGCCGCCGCCGAGCGGCCCGCCGGCGCCGACGCCCTGCGTCGTCAGCCCGTACTCTTCCCGGGAGGACCGCGCCTCGTAGTCGATCGTCCGCGTGTACGTCGTAATCCGGGGGGCCGGCCAGTCAGACGCCGGGTTGTAGGCCTGGCCGACTGCGGCCACGTATCCCTGGTTGCCGGAATACTGAATGCTGCGCAGATTCTCGCCGCCCATCGCCTTGAGAGCGGCCTGCAGCACGGTTCGGGCGTCCGGTTCCTGCGCGGTGCCGGGCGCGTACATCCACGCCATGAGAACGATGGCGGCAAGAATCGCAAATCTGCTCTTCATACAGGCTCCTCCCCTCACAGGGCATGACGGCCGGCGCGAGTATACATCCGGAGTGGGTGAGGGTAGGCTTAGGGGCGGAAGATCGGTCATGAACGGTGTGTTACGGCGACTTCCGCTGCTGCGGATGTATCCGGCGCTCGCCCAGATGCGCGAGCAGCTGCGCGAGGCGCGCGAGCAGCTCCGGCAGGTGCAGGCGCAGCTCCGGCAGGCGCACGAGCACCTGGGGCAGGTGCGCGCGAAGAACGAGGCACTCAAGACCGAGCTGCACGAAGCCGACACGGAGCGCCGTGCGCTCAGGGCGGACACGGCCAAGCTGGAGTTGGCCCTCAAGAGCGCCACGAAGCGTACGCGGCAACAGGATTTTGCGCTCCAAACGCTCAGCGGCAGCGATCTGCACCTCTTGACGAAGCCGGTGGCCGACCCCGGGCGCCTGAAGCAGATCGTCCACGACCACGCCTCGTCGTACCGGAGTGCCGATCCGTTTCCGCACATTGTCGTCGACGAGCTGATCGCGCCCGAGATCCTCGATCGCGTACTCGCCGAATTCGAGGCGATGGAACGCGGCCGGTGGCACCATGCCGACGAGAGCCTCGAACGCAAGTGGTCGAACGAGGACAGCCGCCAGTTCGGCCCGTTCACGGCGGCGCTCATCGCGCAGCTCAATGGCGGCCCGTTCATCACCTTTCTCGAAGAGCTGGCCGGTATCCGGGGCCTCGTGGGCGATCCACACCTGCGCGGCGGTGGCCTGCACGAGATCCGGCAGGGCGGCCTCCTGGGCGTGCACGCCGACTTCAACATCCAGAGGCGACTCAAGCTGTATCGACGCCTGAACCTGCTGATCTATCTCAACAAGGATTGGGACGAGCAGTGGGGCGGCGCGCTGGAGCTCTGGGACCGGAAGGGACAGCAGTGCGTGCGCACGATCCCGCCGCTCTTCAACCGCGCGGTGCTCTTCGATACCTCGAACTTCAGCTATCACGGACACCCGCACCCGCTGGCGTGTCCGCCCGATCGATCGCGGAAATCGGTGGCGCTCTACTACTACTCACAGGAGTGCCCGGCCGAGGAGGACCGCAAGCCGCACACAACGATCTTCCTCGGCCGCGACACGGTGTCGGCGTAAGCTGCTCGCCATCTGACGAGGTGACGCGATGAACACGGTGATGAAGGCCTGTCTGGCCGTGGTTGTCCTGCTGGTCTCGACGCGTGCCTCCGCACAGGAGACTCGCAGCGTCACTCGTCTCGATCCCGCGCTCGACGCCGTCGTGGCCGCCGACGCGAAAGTGGAGCGCGTGGCGACCGGGTTTGGGTTCACTGAAGGGCCGGTGTGGGTGCGCAAGGGCGGGTTCCTGATCTTCAGCGACATTCCCGCCAACGTGATCAACCGGTTGGACCCGGCGAGCGGCAAGGTTTCGGTCTACGTGGACAAGACCGGGTTTACCGGCACCGACGCGTCGGAGGTCGGCGGCGAGCAGACCAACGCCCGCGGCGAGCGGATTTATCTGATCGGGTCGAACGGCGTGACGTTGGATCCGCAGGGGCGCGTCACGTTCAACGCGATGGGCGATCGGCAGGTGGTGCGCGTGGAAGGCGACGGCCGCCGCACCGTGCTGGCCAGCCGTTTCGAGGGCAAGCGGCTGAACAGCACCAACGATCTCGTGTACAAGCGGAATGGATCGCTCTACTTCACCGATCCACCATCCGGGCTGAGGCGGCGGAATGACGACCCGAAGAAGGAGCTCCCATTCAACGGCGTCTACCTGCTGAAGGACGGTAAGCTCCAGCTGCTCGCGAAAGAC
>JACPCS010000030.1 GCA_016184455.1 Acidobacteriota bacterium | reverse complement strand
GCATCGGTGTTCCGGTGCGCCGGCTCCGTGTAGGCGTCGCCGGTCGCCACGTAGAGCACGCGCGCCCGCGGATCGATCGTCGGCGCGTGCCAGATCGCCGCGCCCGATCCGGTCCAGAGCTGGGTCCCCTTCGAGTTGCGCCGCGAGGCTTTGGGCGGATCGGGGATCGCGTACGTCTTCCAGATCTCCCGTCCGGTCGCCGCGTCGAGCGCGACGATGCTGCCGCGGAAGGTGCAGCAGGGGTAATTCAGGCTGCCCCCGGCGGCCTCCTCGCGCGAGGAGACCGGCACGTAGAGCCGTCCGTCGTAGAACGTCGGCGCGCCGGTGATGGTCGCCAGCGGATGCGGGTCGGCGTTGACCTTCCAGAGCAGCGTGCCCGTGGCGGCGTCGACGCCGTAGACGTTCCCCCGAATGTCGCCGAAGAATGCCGCATGCTGGCCCGCGCCAACCGCGCCGATGCTCGGGGCGTTGCGCACGCCCGTCTCGGCGAGAAACGACCAGTACACGCATTCAGCGTCAGCCGCGGCACGTCCTCGGCCGTAAAGCCCGGTGCGGGCTGAAAGCGTGTGTTCGCTGGATCGGGGCTCCACCCATTCCAGGAAGCACCGCTCGACGGCGCGGCCGCAGGGGGGAACGCGGCACCGGCGGGACACCGGTTCGGCATCCGGCTCGCCTCCCCGGCACCGACCGGGCTCAGCTTGCGGCCGGCAATGAATTCCGCCATCGCGCGCTTGACATCGTCCGGAACGTCCTCGACGTGCACGCGCATGGCGCCTGTCGTGATCGCCTGCAGGATGGTATCGGGCGCCATCCGCCGCAGCGTGGCCATCTCCGGCGCGCGCTCGACGTCGGGCGCGCGGCCGTTCGCGTCGGTGGCGCGGTGACAGTTCGCGCAGCGTCTGCGCGGACGCAGGGAGAACGCCGGCGGCGGCGACGGCCGCCGTCATGAATGCGAGCAGTGTGTACATACGACGATTCTACGGGCCTTCGTGGCGATCGGCGTTGCGATCGATGAGATACCCGATGAGCCCCAGCGCGGCCAGCGCGCCGATCACCACGAGGCTGACGATCAGAACGAGCGACATGCGCGCGGCCTGCTAGCGTCCGGCCGACTGCGCCGCCGGTCGAGCCAGTGCATACGTGGTGGTATCGAAGCACATGCCTTCGCCGATCTTGCCGAACGGCTGACGCTTCACCGTCTTCACCGGCGAGGTCCACGGCCGCGTCAGCATTTTCGGATCTTCCACCGTCGCCTGATACTCGAGCGTATCCGCGTCGGCCAGGCGCCACCGTTCGGTCACGTGCAGCGCGTCGGAATGGAGCCAGATGCCGGTGCTCGTGGGGGTCGGCCTGTCGCGCGCATCCGCCAGCCACGTCTTGTCGTTGAAGCCGACGATGTCGACGACGAGCGTGTCGCCGTCCCAGCGTCCGATCGAGTCGCCGAAGTAGGTCGGCAGCACGTCCGGCGGGTGCGGGCTTCCATCGGTCGGGATCAGCCGGAACGCGTGGTAGTACTCCGTCAGCACCACCATCATCCCCTGGCGGTGCACGATCTGGAACGGCCACGGCGAGCTGAGGATGCTGCGCGGCACGCCGTACGGCATGCAGCGGAAGAGCGGATCGTCGGCTTCCACGAGCTTCGCCTGCTGGGCGCGCGCCTCCGCCAGATCGGGCTTGCCGTCGGGCAGACGCGGAATCGACTCGGACGCCTGCGGGGTTTCTCCCTGCGGCACCGGGTCCGCGGGCCGATCGGCGCATCCAGCGAAGACGACTGCTGCCAGAACGATGGCACCAACGCATCTCATCGACGTTCTCCTCGTAGGGCGCGGCTGTACGCCGCGCCGTGGCGGGCCGTAAAGGCCCGCCCTACCAATCGAATTGCATGCTGATCTTGGCAAAGCGCGGCAGCAGGATCGACTGCGGGCGCCGCCAGATCGTGAAGACCGGGCTTTCCGCGGTCACCGGATTGACGTTCAGCACATTGTTCACGTCGAGGTTCAGCGTCGTGCGCGTGGTGCCGACGCGAAGGATCTTCGACGCGCGCACGTCGAGCTGATTCAGGCGATCGCCGTACATCGTGCCCGGCTCGACGATGTTGACCGTGACGTTGGCCGCGCCGCCGGCGAGCGGGCGGCCGAGCGAGCGAGCCGCGACCGCGCTCGGCACCACGAGGTACGCCGAGATGGGCGGCCCGGGGATGCTCTGGAGCGACCCGGCCAGCCGCACGTCGATGCCTGGAATCGTGTACGACCCGAGCAGCTTCACCTGCGTGAGGAACGCCGTGTCGACGTGACAGTGGTCGCGGGGAATCATCGCGTTCGGCGCGAACACCAGGATCTCCGGCACCTTGTCGACGACCTCGCAATTGTCCGTGCTCGTCCGGCCCGTGCTGACGCCACCCTGCAGCAGGATGCCCTGCGGCAGCCGCGCGTTCATGCTGAAGTCGAAGCCGTTGAAGTGCTGGATCTGCGTGCCGTAGTTCTTCGAAGAGGTGACGAAGTTGTCGGCGGCGAGGCCGAACCGGTTGGGTTTGAGGTCGTAGAGCCCGCAGACGTCATAGCCGCCGCCGCCCCCCGGCAGCCGCGGGTCGCTTGGCGCCGTGATACAGAAGGTGTCGAAATCGGCCGCCGACAGCGTCCGGTTGTCCATCGTCACCAGCGACACGCCCCCGCTCGCCCCCGTCGGCGTGCCGAGCCCGAGGTTCCCGTACCAGCGGCGGAAGTAGCCGATCTCGGTCGACACGCGCGGCAGCAACTCGTGCTGCACCGCGGTGGAGAACTCCCAGTTGTACTCGCGCACGCCCCAGCCGCGCATGAGCTCGGGATCGTAGTTCGTGCCGCGGCGCGTGCCGCCGAAGTTCGGGTCCGACAGCGCGCGACATTCGCCGTTCGGGTCCGGGTTGAGGAGATTGCAGTCGGGAGTGAAGGTGCCGTTCGTGTCGGTCCAGGCCCGCGAGGCCGTGTGTACGAGGTCTAGCACGGGGTTGCCGATCTCATCCAGCTGGCGGCCGGTCAGGTACTTGTTGAGCGTGACCTTCAGCGCCGTGCGGCCGGTGCCAAACACGTCGTACGCCACGCCCAGCTTCGGCGTCACGTCCTTCCACGAGAGCTGCGGCGTCTCGGGAATCGTGATGTTCCAGTTGGGCGCCAGCGGCACCGGCTGCAGCTGCTGTCCCGGGAAGTGCGTCTTCTTGTAGTCCAATCGCACGCCGCCGGTGAGCGTCCAGCGGTCGACCGTCCACCGATCCTGCGCGAACAGGCCGATGTCGGCGTCCATCTCCCACAGGTTGTGGAAGGGCCTCGCGCGCAACGTGATCAGATTCGGGATGCCATTGTTCAACCGGTAGGAGATCGGCTGGTCGACGAAGTTCAGATAGTCGCTCGAGCCCGTGGAGTTGTTGAATCCCACCTTGAACGAGTGCGCGCCGGTGATGTAGGAGAGCGTCGCGCGGTAGCGCAGGACCCTGTTCTGCCGATCCTGGTACCCGGTCGGGCGCGCCTTGAAGGTGATCCCGGTCGTCTGTTCGGTGAGGCCGATCGCCTCCTGGTTGCGGTCGCGGTACGGCAGGAAGCCCCAGTTGAAGTAGTGATACAGGATCGAACCATCCACCAGGAGTCGGTTCGTGAGCGGCGCCGTCCAGTCGCCCGTCGTGATGAACAGCGGATAGCCGTGCCGGTTGTCGGCCCCCGCTTCGGGCGCCGTCGTCGCCGTGATGAGCGACGGGCACTTGCACGACTTCTGCTGGCTCCACGACCACGCGATCTTGTGCTTCGGCGTCGCCTGCCATGTGAGGCGCGCCTGCCCATCCAGCCAGTAGGCCCGGTTCTCCGCGGGTCGGCTCAAATCGGGATCGAACCTGAACACGCGCAGATCATCGACCGTGCGATTGAGGAACATGTCGCCGACGTACGCATCGGCTTTCATGTAGCGCATCGCGGAGTAGAACCACAGGCGATCCCGGCGGATCGGCCCGCCGAAGCCGGGGTTGAAGTCGCCGTTCACTTTGATGGCGTTGGGCGTCCGCAAGCCGCGCGCCCGCAGGTCGTCATCGAAATTGCGGCCCGCCATCGACTCGTTGGAGAAGCTGCCGAAGATGATGCCGCTGAACGCGTTGCCGCCGTCGCGCGGAATGAGGTTGGTCCGCACGCCCCCCTCCGCCGCTTCGGCCGAGACCGCCGTCGCGTCGACGACCACTTCCTGGGTGGCGCTCGTGTTGACGATCCAGAGCGTCTCGAACGCCTCGTTCGCCCACCCGGTCGACAGGCCGTTGAGATTCTGCCGGTAATCGGTGCTCTGGCCGCCGTGGATGGCCACGATCGTCGTGGTGTCGCCGCCTGCGCCTCCGATCTCCTGCGCGCCGAGGCCGGTGTAGTTGACGGCGCCAAGGGCAGTGGTCATGCCCGGAATGAGCACCGCCAGGCTCGACGGCAACCGGCCGGTCGGCAACGCGTCGGTCACTTCCTGGTCGAAGACGCGCTGCTGCGTGGTGTTCTGGACGTCGACGATCGGCGCCTCGCCGCTGACCGTGACGGTTTCCGCGAGACCCCCGACGCGCAGTTCCGCGCTGACCGTCGCGGTGAAGGTGCCGGTCAGCTCGATCCCTTCGCGCCGGACGGGGCTGAACCCGCTCAGCGTGAACGTGACCGTATAGAGGCCGGGCCGGAGGTTTTCGATCCGGTACTGCCCGGTGCCGTCGGTGGCGGCCGAACGCACCTTTTCGATGAGCGCCGGGCTCGACGCCTCGACGGTGACGCCCGGGAGCACCGCCCCGGACGTGTCGCGCACGACACCGGCGATCG
>JACPCS010000002.1 GCA_016184455.1 Acidobacteriota bacterium | reverse complement strand
GCGTACGTGCTGCCCAACCTGCCGGTCGGCCCGTACCGGCTGGAGGTGTCGCTGCAGGGCTTCCGGACGTACGCCCAGACGGGCATCGTGCTGCAGGTGGGCGCCACCCCGACGGTCAACGTCGTGCTGGAGCTCGGCAGCCTCGAGGAGACGGTGGCGGTGGAGGCGGCGACGCCCATCGTCGACGTGGAAAGCGCGGGCATCAGCGAGGTGGTCGACAACCAGCGGATCGTGGAGCTGCCGCTGCAAGGACGCCAGGTCACGGATCTGATCGTGCTGGCCGGGGCGGCCATCGAGACCGGCAGACCCAACAGCCGGGTCTATCAGGGCGGCGTCAACATCTCCGTGGCGGGCGGGCTCGCATTTGGTGTCGCGTACTACCTCGACGGCGCCATGCACAACGACGTGCAGGAGTCCGGGGGCCTGCCGCTGCCGTTCCCCGACGCGCTGCAGGAGTTCCGCGTGGCCACGAGCGGCCTGTCCGCGGACCACGGCATGCACTCGGGTGCGTCGGTCTACGCGGTGACCAAATCGGGCACGAACCGCGTCTCCGGGAATCTGTTCGAGTTCGCCCGGGATCATCGGTTCAACGCAACGCGGGCCTTCGCCGCAGTCGGACCGGACGGCAAGCGGGTGGATGACGGCCTGACGCGGCACCAGTTCGGGGGGACCGCCGGAGGGCCGCTTGTGACCGACAAGCTGTTCTTCTTCGGCGGCTACCAGGGCACCCGGACCCGCGTGGCGCCGAGCGACAACATCGCTTTCGTGCCGACCGAGGCGATGCTGGCCGGCGATTTCACGGCCATTGCCTCGCCGGCGTGCAACAGCGGCCGACAGCTCACGCTGCGGGCGCCGTTCGTCAACAACCGGATCGATCCGGCGAGATTCAGTCGGGCTGCAGTGAACCTTGCCGCCCGACTGCCCAGGACAAACGACCCGTGCGGCGAAACGCGCTTCAGCGTCGCCGACGACCGCGACGAGGGCCAGGCCCTGGGCAGGATCGACTACCAGAGGAACGCCAATCACTCACTGTTCGGCCGGTACATGTACAACTTCGACAAGAAGCCGGCGTCGATCACGAAGGCGGGCGGCAACTTCCTGGCGACGACGCTGGCCAACATCGACAACATGGCCCAGTCGTTGACGCTGGGAGAGAACCGCGTGTTCGGGACCAACGCGCTCAACGCGCTGCGGTTCGCTTTCAATCAGACGATTGTCGACCGCTTCAACGAGGACATCTTCGAGCCTCGCGATCTGGGTTCCAACGTCTACAATTACTCGCCCACGCGCGAGCTGATCCTGAGCGTGACCGGCGGGTTCAACATCTCCGCGGCCACCGCCACGAAAGGCTTCGCCAACAACAAGGCCTTTCAAGTCAACGACAGTTTCATGCTGGTACGGGGGCGCCACCAGCTCGCCCTGGGCGCCAACGTGGCGCACTGGCGTTCCCGGATGTTCTCGTTCGCCAACGGCGGTGGCAGGTGGAATTTCAACGGCCAGGTGACGGGCCTGGGGCTGGCGGACTTTCTGCTGGGACGGGTCTCCGAGTTCGAGCATGGCAATCGCTTCGGCGTGGACCTCCACCAGTGGTACCTGGGAACCCACGTCCAAGACACGTGGCGTTTGACCCGCGTCACCGTGAACGCGGGGCTTCGCTGGGAGCCGCTCTTCGGGCATCAGATCCGGGACGGCTCCATCGCGAACTTCAGCCGCGACAACTTCCGCAATGGCATCAAGAGCACCCAGTTCGTGAACTCGCCCGCCGGCTTCCTCTACCCCGGGGACCCGGGCTTCCCGTCCGGGAGGTCGGGCTTCGAGAAACAATGGTGGAATCTGTCGCCGCGCGTCGGGGTGGCGTGGGATGTGACCGGCGACAGCCGCATGGCCGTGCGGTCCTCTTACGGCGTCAACTACGACTTCCCGACCGCGGTCTCCTGGTTTCGGCTGGCCGCCGGACCGCCCAGCGGCACCCTCCTCCGGCTGACGGATCCGCCGGGCGGCATGGACGATCCCTACGCGCACCTCGGCGGCGATCCCAATCCGATCCGGGTGAGCCGTGACATGGTCTTTCCGCCCTTTGGGGCGTTTGGCGCCATTACGCCCGACATCGACTCGCCCCGCGTTCAGTCGTGGAACGTGACGGTCGAGCGCCAGCTCGGGGTCGACTGGGGCGCATCGGTGGACTATCTGGGTCGATATTCCGACCGACTCTGGGGGCTCGTGGCGATGAACCCCGGTGTCTTCCTGGGTCTCGGTCCCTGCACGATCCACGGCGTGTCGTATGCGACCTGCACGACCGCCGCCAATCTGAACAACCGACGCGTGCTGTATCTGGAGAATCCGCAGGAAGGGCGGTTCGTGGCCAACCTGGATGTCTTCGACGATCTTGGTACACAGACCTACCGCGCTCTGAGGTTCTCTCTGCGGCGGCGCGCGGCCACGGGCCTCTCCGCCAATACCAACTACACGTGGTCGCGCTGCTTCGGCGTCGAATGGGCGAACACGGGCGGCACGACCGGAGGCTACTCGAATCCCGACGACCCCGACTACGATCGCGGCCACTGCGACGCCGACCGCACTCACATCTTTAACCTCACCATGGGGGCTCAGGCGCCTGAGTTTGTCAGCCCCGTGCTGCGGGCGCTGGCCTCCAACTGGCGGATTGCCGGGATCCTCAATGCGCGGTCCGGGGGATGGCTCACGGTCACCACCGGAGAGCTTGCGTTCAACGGCGTTGGTGGCGGAGATGGGTTGCGGGTCGATCAGGTCCTCGATGACGTCTACGGCGACAGGACGCTGGCGAGCTATCTGAACGCGGGCGCGTTCAGGCGGCCCGCGGCAGGCACGTTCGGCAATCACGAGAGGAACAGCATCCGAGGGCCCGGATTCTGGAAAGTCGATCTCGCGCTGTCGCGACTCTTGTCCTTTGGTGCGACGGAGAATCTGGAAGCCCGCCTGGAGGTCTTCAACCTCTTGAACAACTTCAACTGGGGCAACCCCGTGACGAACTTGCGGTCCCAGTTGTTCGGCCAGATCAGGAGCCAGGCCGGTGACCCGCGGATCCTGCAGTTCGGGATCAAGTATGCGTTTTGATCGAGACGACCGCGGGAGCGCGTGGCTCGAAGGAGGGACGCACGTGAAACGGTTTCTG
>JACPCS010000094.1 GCA_016184455.1 Acidobacteriota bacterium | reverse complement strand
CACACTACGTCCGGCCCTCATGAGCCTCCTGGCCGCCGCGCTTGTTGTGGTGGTGGCGAGCGCGCAGGGCCCAGGAGTCACGTCCAACCCGGTCGATCTCCCGAACGGTCCCGCGAAGCCAGGGTTCGATATCACACGCTTCAGCAACGCGGGCAATGGTGCGTTCGAGACATTCTATGTCACCGAGACTCAGTGGCTCCGTGACGCGTTGGCCGGCGGCACAGTCGCCGACGATACGCGCCTGCTCGTGACCGACACGGCCGGCGGCAAGATCGCGCTGCTGACCGAGCAGATGGCCTTCCACCACATTGCGCAAGGGAGCGCGGGAGGTCAGGACTGGCTCCTCTCGTTTTGAGTGGTCTGTAACACGGGAACCAGGTTGGTTCCCACGATCAACGGCAGGATGGGCCACTTCAAGAACGTCGGCCTGTACGACGGCCTCTTCGTCATGCAGGACACAGAAACGAAGACGCTGTGGAATCACATCACCGGTGAGGCACTCTACGGTCCGCTGGTAGGCAAGAGCCTCGGGCCGCTCGGGAATGTCCTCCAGATGACGGTGAAGCAGGCGTTGACGCTCGATCCCGATGTTCGAGTCGCCATTTCGGATCGCGTGTACTTTGTCAACGGGCGGCAGATGGGAACGGCACCGACGTTCGGCGGTCGAGGGCCTCAACCGGGCGGCGGACATCGACTCGGCACGGATGCGACGTTGAGCGATATGTTCATCACCACGCTCGGCAAGGAAGATACGCGTCGGCCGCGCATGGACCTGGGACTTGGCGTCTGGACCGAGAAGACACGCCGTTACTATCCGATGGATCGCATCCGCGAGCGCGGCGAGGCCTTCATCGACCGCATCGACAGCCGGCCGGTGCTGGTCTATGTCGACCCGGACACGTTCATGCCGGCGGCGGTGTTTGTCAACGCGAAGACCGCGCGGCTCCAGAACAAGGAGGTCCGTCTCGACAATGGTCAGGTGGTGCGGTCGGGACTGCTCGTGGATGTGCACGGAAAGCGGCAATCCGCTGATCGGCCCCAGCAGGTCTTCACGCGTTGGTATGGGTTTGCGCTGACGTTTCCTGGAGCGGAGGTCTTCGGCCAGTAGTCGAGAGCGGTGGCACGACGCAGGAGGGTGTCAAGATGAGCCGTAGAGCACAACTGATCTCGGCGGTCGTGGTGTCCGTGGCGGTCGTCGCTGCAGTTGCGTTGTGGACCGCCGCTGAGCGCCTGGGTTCCGCCGCGACGCCAGAAGCCAGAACGCCCGCGATTGATGCGACCGTGACGCCAGGGATCACGTTGCGCGAGGGCGCAGCGCGTCGGTTCGAGGCGAGTGGTGTGAGCGTGGGCGACCCATTCCCTGCGGTCGACGTCTTCGACTCCGAGGGACGGCCGTTCACTACATCCCGTTTGAAGGGCCGGTACACGGTCCTTGTCAGCGGGTGTCTGACTTGACCGCCCTTCAAACGTAACGTCCCCAGTTTGGAGACGGTGTTTCGGGATTACGCCCCCAAGGGCGTGCAGTTCTATTACCTCTACAAGTCCCTCGCGCATTGGGGCGATTGGGGCTACGTCGGCCCCGTGACGCTGGAGGAGCGTCTGCTCCACATCCAGGAAGCGAAGCGCGTCCTGGGCACGAACATCGACTGGCTCAGCGACACGATGTCGAACGACCTGAAGCACGCGATCGGGGACGCATCGAACTCTGAATACGTTGTGGACCCGCAGGGAACGATCGTTCGCATGCGCGTGTGGAGCGATCCGGACGCGCTCCGAGAAGATCTCGAAGTCTTGGTTGGTCCAGTCGAGCATCGCACGACCGTAGCCGACCTCGGAATGAAGGTTGAACCGCCACCACCGGAAGCGCCCACGGGCCTGGTACCCAGAGTCGAGCTCAGGGGAGCCTTTCATCCACTCGTCGCGAAGGCCCAGGTCGAGAAGAGCCGGCATCCGTTCTATGCGAAGCTGCGGGCCGCGGCGCAGAGTGAGCTCCTGACGACGGGCAAAGGACAGCTGTATCTCGGATACTTCCTCGATCCGATCTATGACGTGCATTGGAACAACGAAGCGGCGCCTGTGGCGTACGAGATCGCTGCACCGAAGGCGATGTCGATCTCGCCGTCCAAGGGACTCGGACCGATGGTCGATGCGCCTGCCGATGCCGATCCGAGGGAGTTTCTGCTGAACGTGGATCGAGGAACGTCGGTCGAGCCGATTCGGATCACGCTCCACTATTACGCGTGCACCGACAAGTGGTGCATCCCGGTGTCCCAGGAGTACCTCATTTCATGGCAGATGGACCGCGACAGCGGCACGCAGTTCGGCCGGGAGATCGATCCACGCACGCTCGAGACATACCCCAGATAGGGCCGCGTCTGTTGTAGAGCGCAGTCATGAGCCATCGGGTCGGCATCACTGCGGGCTTTCTGCTGCTCGTTCTGGTCGGCAGCCTCGTGGCCTACAAGACGGCAGGCGCCGCGCGCCAGCTCGAGCACGCTCGCACGCAGGGGTCGGTGGTGCTGGCGGCTGACGTCGTAGCCGCCGACGCGGCGCCCCTTCCTCTGCGCGTGGCTGCAGCCTCGCTGAATTACGTTGCCGCGATCTGGCCTGCGCTCGTCTTTGGCATCCTGATCAGCGCGGCCGTCCACGCCTACATACCGGCGCCAGCAGTCGCCGCGCTGTTCGGCGGTGGTCTCATGCGTCGTCAGGTCGTGGCCGGGGCGTGCGGCGTGCCGCTGATGCTCTGCTCGTGCTGTGCGGCACCGCTCTTTTCGGCCGTGTATGACCGATCGCGCCGGCTGGCCCCGTCACTCGCGCTGCTGCTCGCGGCGCCGGCGCTGAATCCCGCGGCGCTGGCATTGACGTTTCTCCTGTTTCCCGGGTCCATCGCGTGGGGACGCCTGTGGATGAGCGTGGCGGCGGTCTTCATCGGCACCGCACTGGTCCCGTACCTCGTGTCCGCTGTTCCCGCGAGTCGGCCGGGCTCCGTGCGTGATAATCCCCCGCGTCCGCCATTGTCGGCCTGGACCTTCCTCAACTCCTCGCTGCACGTCACGTCCAGGACCGTGCCGCTGATTCTGCTCGGGGTTGTCGCCGCGATGCTCGTCGCCGAGGGGCTGCAGCCTCCTGTCGGCGCATCGCCCGCGCTCCGGTTCTGGTTGATTGCCGTGACCGCCGCCGTCGCCGTGCCGATGGCACTGCCCACCTTCTTCGAAATCCCGCTGTCGGTCACACTGCTTGCCGCGGGCGCGCCCGCGGGCGCGGCCGCGGCGCTGCTGTTTGCGGGGCCGGCGGTCAATCTCGCGTCACTCCTCACCGTGGGACAGGCGGCCGGATGGCGGGCGGTCTGGGCCGTGGGCGCGATGGTCTGGCTGATCGCGTTGCTGGGCGGCCTCTCAATCGGGTGAAGCCGGTACGACCACGATCGTGCCCCGCAACGCTTGAGTCGTGCTTTGGACCGCTATGCGGCCCGAAACGCACATTTCGTACTCGTTGTGCCCGACCGCATAGCGGTCCTAGCCGCGCGAAGCGCGGCAAGAAAAACTGGCAACCACCCGAGTGAAACACTTCCGATACGAATCTGTGACCCTGCTCACAAATAGCGCAAGTCTCTGCGGCGTCAGGCACGATGGAGCGTGACCTCGCGTTGATCTTTCGCGAGCGACGCGCGAGTATCCCCATCCGGTTCGCCACTGCGTCACCTGGCACGAAGCGACAGCACTATTCCAACGTAAGCGCGTCGAACGCTTTCCAGGAGGACGCATCATGCGCAGCATTTGTGCAACGGGGCGGCGCCGTACCTTTCTCCATGTTCTGTGCGCGGCGTGTGTCGTGCTGGCCACCGAGCTCACGCCGGCGGGGCAGACGCAGGACGGGAGCATCATGGGACAGGTCACCGACGAGAGCGGAGCGGTACTCCCGGGCGTGACGGTCACTGCATCCAGCCCGGCGCTTCAGGTTCGGCAAGTCACGTCCGTCACCGACGGGCGCGGCGAATATCGGCTGACGCCGCTGCCGCTCGGCACCTACACCGTCGAATACGTCCTTCCGGGGTTCCAGACGCTGCGCCGTGAGGACCTGCGGCTGACGGCCGCATTTGTCGCCAGAGTTGACGTGTCGTTGACGCTCGGCGCGCTGACCGAATCGGTGGTCGTCTCCGGAGCCGCGCCGGTCGTCGACGTGACGACCACGGCCACCCGCACGCAGCTCACCCGGGAGACGCTGGAGATCATCCCGACCGGCCGCAATAGCATCGTCGCCGTCATGGCGCAGGCGCCTGGGGCCCGCCCGCAGTTGAATGTCAACGCCCTGACGGGCAACCCGGTGTTCAGGGTCTTCGGCCAGAACGGCGGGTCGTGGACGATGATCGAGGGGGTGGGGACCACGTCGCCCAAATCGGGCACCCAGGGCGGCAACCATTTCGATTACGCGTCGTTCGAAGAGACGACCGTACAGACCGTGGGCAACACCGCCGAGAGCCCCACGCGAGGGATTCAGATCAACGCAATCGTCAAATCGGGCGGCAACGACTTCCACGGCGGCGCCTATTGGGGTCAGACGAATGACCGGTTGCAGAGCAGCAACATCGATGACGCGCTGAGGGCGCGGCGTGTCAGCGTCGGCAATCCGATCGACCTGCGCCGTGACGTGAGCGCCGACCTGGGCGGCCGGATCGTTCGGGACAAGCTGTGGTTCTACTACGCGGCGCGGCGGCGCGATGAGAACGAGCGCGTGCTGGGCGCGTTCAAGCCGGACGCCTCGCAGGCCATTGACATCCAGCGGCAGATTTTTTCCACGACAAAGGTCTCGTATCAGATCGGCCCCTCGCACAAGCTGATCGGCTTTTATCAATGGGACCAGCAGGGCGGCATTACCGGCACGACGCAGTTCGTACCGTGGGAGTCGCGCCAGAAAAGCTTCACTGCGATCAATACCAGCAAGCTCGAATGGCAATGGGTCAGAGGCAACACGTTCCTGTCCGTGCAGCAGGGGGCCTGGATCTGGAACGTGCCGCGCGATTGTTACTCGGACCAGCCGGCGACGTTCGATCAGCTCACCAATGCGGTGTCGGGATGCAACACCAACTTCGGGATCAACTCGTTCGAGGACCGGTTCCACACCAAAGCCAGTCTGACCTGGTACAAGTCGGATCTGCTCGCGGGCAACCATGACTTCAAGGTGGGCTTCGAGTCCAACCGGGGCCATGGGGATCGGCGGATCAGCGATCGCGGAGAGGTGGGTAATTACCGGCTGATTTTCAGGAACGGCGTCCCGTTCCAGATGGACGCGTGGAACAACTGTTTCGCGGCCGACGTCAAGGTGTTCGACGAGGGCCGGCGGACCTTGATCGAGAAGACGGGCTCGAGCGATTGTGAGCCGCTCACGCTCTACCGCAACTACGGGGCCTATGTGCAGGACAGTTGGACCATCGCGCGGCGGCTCACGCTGAATCTGGGAGTTCGCTACGACCGCAACATCGGGTCGATTCCGGAGCAATGCCGCTCGGCGTCGGCTGCACCGCTGGAGATTACGTACCCTGCCGAATGCTTCGGACGGGTCGAGTTCAGAACGTGGAATCCGGTGACGCCTCGCCTCCATGCCGCCTATGACGTCACTGGCGACGGCATGACCGTGATCAAGGGCGGGTGGGGCCGGTTCGCGCAGTTGCGCTACGTTGACCAGCTCACGCCGGCCAACGAGAACGTCCACCTCCGGACGACCTACCTGTGGCGCGATCTCAATGGCAACAAGCTGTTCAACCCCGGCGAGATCAACTTCGACCGCAATGGGCCCGATTTCGTCTCGACGAGCCTCTTCATCGCCGGCGAGGAGGCATTGGCCGGGGCCGTGCCCAACCCGAACGAGAAGCAGCCGATGGATGATGAGCTCTCGATCTCCATCGAGCGGCAGTTGATGACGGATTTTGCGGTACGCGCGACGGGAATCTATTCGCGCACGATCAACGCCCAGCGGGTCCAGAACAACCTGCGGCCGTTCGAGGCCTACACCATTCCGGTCACGAACCTCGATCCAGGCCCCGACGGACGGCCTGGGACGGCCGATGATCCGGGGACGTCGGTCACCTACTGGGAGTATCCCGCGTCGCTCGCGGGCCGCACGTTCCAGCAGCCGATGCTCGTCAGCGATTCCAGGGCCGATCAGACCTACAAGAGCTTCGAGGTTGCGGCGAGCAAGCGCCTGTCGAACCGCTGGCAAATGATGGCGTCCTACTCGGCGACGAAGCTCGACATCCCGATCACCCAGAACACACAGGGATGCTGCGACTTCCAGAATCCCGGGATTTCGCTGTTCCTGAGCACGAGGGATCCCCAACGCGGAAATCAACACGGCCGACAACAACTGGGAGTGGCAGGCCAGGGGCACTGGGGCCTATATCTTTCCGGGCGACGTGCAGGTGTCGGCAAACTTCGAGCACCGCAGCGGCACGCCGTATGCGCGAACAGTGTCGTTCCGGGGCGGCCGGACGATTCCGGTCCTGCAACTGCGAGTGGAGCCCATCGGCACCCGTCGGCTGCCGAACATCAACCTGCTGCACTTCCGGGTGGAGAAGGCGTTTCGGCTGACATCGGCCCAGCGGGTGTCGTTGCGCCTGAACGTGTTCAACCTGACGAACATCAACACTGTCACGAATTTACGTTGGAGTCAGTGGCAGAGAACCCCTGGAAACGCTGGACGTAGACGCCCTCGGTCAGCGTCAGCTGTTGATCGACGTTTTGGAGAGGTCGTGATTCAAGGTCCTGCCGAGTGATGACCGAAGCCGACAGCGGCGTCTTGTCGAGCTCCGCGTCCGATCGCGTCGCCGTGACGACGACTGTCGCCCGCACGCGAACAGAATCCTCGGTCTGCTCCGTGGATATCTGCTCAGGGGCACCGCTCGACTGTGCGGTCGTCTGCTCCGCAGAACCGTCCGAACTGACAACCGCGGCCGACACGACAAACACCGCGAGTCTGATTGCACGCTGCATTCACTTGTCTCCTTCGTCACCAGACCGCACGAGGTTCGCGGGAATGTGTCGAGCATAATCCGCGGATTTGCGCGGAATTCTGAAGAGTTCCTGACGTTCCTGTCAGAAACACGTCCGGGGACAATTTCAGAGCAGACCGCGCGGCTGAGAATGTGAGCTTTCTCGTGCGGTTCGTGTCGGGGATGGTGCTGGTGGAGCCGTGTGCTCAGCCACTGGTTTTCCTTGCCCGCCGGTTTTGCGATTCCACTCCTCGAAGGTCTGTCTCCTTCGAGATTTGCCTGCCACTAGCAGCTGCGCGAATGTGCGGTGCCGAGCGGTGAAGCGCCCTCACCTGCAAGGACCTTACCCCCCGCTTACAGAAGTATTACAGTCGAGCGCCGGCTCACCTGCTATCGTGCGGTGGCTTCTTTCTCATCCACCCACGATTTCAGGAAGACGGTATGCCGACGCCTACGCTCATGTTCGGACGAAAGTACCAGAAGGAAACGAACTGGATCACACTCATCGCGATGTCCGGGTTCCACGTCGGGGCGCTAGCCGCCTTCTTCTACATCGACGCGGGGGCGATCCTGACGGCCGTGGCGCTGTACATCGTGGCCGGCATGCTCGGGATCGGCATGTCGTACCATCGCCTGCTCACGCATCGCAGCTACAACACCAAGAAGTGGATGGAGTATTTCCTGACCTGGTGCGCCACCCTTGCGCTCGAAGGCGGGCCGATCTTCTGGGTGGCAACGCACCGCATCCACCATCAGCGGTCCGACCGGGAAGGCGATCCGCACACGCCGCGCGAAGGCGGCTGGTGGGCACATGCCGGCTGGATCATCAAGGGCAAAGGGCTGCACCGAGATGCGTTGCTGCTCGCGCGCTACGCGCCGGATCTCCGCTGCGATAACGTCCATATGTGGCTCTCGAGATGGCACTGGACGTCGAACGTCATCGTCGGCCTTGCCCTGCTCGCCTACGGTGGCATTCCGTACGTCCTGTGGGGCATCTTCTTCCGCACCACACTTGGTCTGCACTGCACGTGGCTGGTCAACTCGGCGACGCACATGTGGGGCTCGCGCCGATTCGCCACGCGAGACGACTCGACGAACAACTGGTGGGTGGCAGCGCTCTCCTTCGGCGAGGGATGGCACAACAATCATCACGCACATCCCACGTCGGCACGTCACGGCCTTGCGTGGTACGAGATCGATCTGAACTGGATGGGGATTAGCCTATTGCGGATGTTCGGCCTCGCCTGGGACATCAAGCTCGCCAGGATCAAGTCGCCCATGAGTGAGGACGTTCTCGTGCCAGGCGAAGAGGCGGTCGCCTAACCAGCCAAGGGCTCCGCCCTTGATATCCCTCCAATCGTGGCGGTGAAGATGAGAGCCCTTGGCTCGTTAGCCAGTCTCTCTTTGGCGCGCTCCGCGCGCCTAGAGCCGTCGTCACCGTCCGGGGCATGCAGTGCCCCTTCTGCGCCCGTGGCATCAAGAAGCACCTGGCAAAGCTGCCGGGAGCCACCCGGGTCGACGTCGAGCTGGCGAAGAACCAGGCGATCGTCACGTTCGCGTTCGGCGCGAAGGTGACGGATGCACCAATCCAGCAGGCGCTTCGGAACGCCGGCTTCACGGCCGGCGCGATCGAATGGCGCGCGGGCAAACCGGGCGAAGAACGGTAAGGGACAGCCGATGGCGCTGAGCCCCGCCCGGATCGGCGCGATCGTACTCATGCTGGTTGCGGTATCTGCCGCCACCGCGCTCGGCCTGTGGGGCACACGGTGGAGCCTGCCACCGGCGCCTGCCGGGGCACACGCGCACGCCTCGATCGAGCTTGCACCGACAATAATCGAGGTATGTCCCTGCGATCCGACTGGCCCTTCGCATGCGCCCGTTTCTGCTTCGGAGTCCTCGCCGCGTTGCTCGGCCTCCTGAGCGTGGCCCTCCTTGCGGGTACGGGAGTGGAGCCCACCGCCGGCCAGCCGGGCGGCCGGGCACCTCACATCAGCGATCCTCAAAGCCTCTTCGACCACGAACACCGGTCGTGGACCGCGATCCTGGCCCAGTACGTCGTGGACGGTTCGGTGAACTACCGCGGCCTCGCCGATCGCGGGCAGCCCGCGCTCGACGCGTACCTCAGCGCGCTCGGTGCGGCCTCACCGGCCGAATCTGGCTGGACCCGAGAGGAGCGTCTGGCGTTCTGGATCAACGCCTACAACGCGTTCGCGATTCGCCTGATTCTCGACCACTATCCCCTCCGCAGCATTCGTTCGATTGGCTTTCTGCCGTTGGCGGCGTTTCGAACGAAGTTCATCCCGCTCGGCGCCGGTCGCACGCCGATCTCGCTGAACGTGATCGAGAATGAGATCCTCCGGAAACAATTACAGGATGCGCGGATACATTTCGCGATCGTCTGCGCGTCGAAGAGTTGTCCCGCACTCCGATCGGAGGCGTACCGGTCGAGCGTCCTCGACCAGCAGCTCGACACGGCCGCACGAGCGTTCCTCGACGATCCGTCGAAGAACCGCTGGGATCCGGCCTCGCGCACGCTGTCCCTCTCATCGATCTTCAAATGGTTCCGCGACGACTTCGAACGGGCCGGTGGAACACTTCTGGCCTTCGTGGGGCGCTACCTGCGTCAGCCCGTTGCCGCCGATCTCCAGAAGGGGAAAGTGCGGATCGTGTTTCTCAACTATGACTGGTCCTTGAACGGGCGATGAGCGTGGTGCGCCCTGGTCAATCGCTCGTCCTGCCGGACGACGAGCATAATCGGCGGTGGCGGGGGGTGACCCGATGACGGACCCGATAACGCGACAACCGCGAACCGTGTTGGGAGCCCTACGCCTCCTCCGAGAGCCTGTTCCCGAGGAGAAGAAGCGGCTGCTGCGTGCGCGATGGGAGTCGCTCGACCCGCGATGGCGCACGCTGGGGCAGGGCCTCGGACACCAGGCGACCGGGTGTGGCGCCACGATTGGCATCCATCCACGGTGCGACTTCGCGTGCACCGGCTGCTACCTCGGCGCCGACGCGAACCGAGCCCGGCCGATCGCCCTCGACCGGACGTTCCGCCAGCTCGACCGGCTCAGGGCGTGGCTTGGACCGAAGGGGAACGCGCAAATCACGGATGGCGAAGTTACGCTGCTGCCCGCTGCGGATCTCGTGGCGATCCTTCGTTACGCGCGGCGCATTGGCCTCATTCCGATGGTGATGACCCACGGGGACACCTTCCGTCGCCAGCCGGGCCTACTCGAGCGCCTGATGACCGAGGGCGGGCTCACCGAGATCGCGATCCACATCGACATCACGCAGCGGGGCCGGCTCGGTTATAAGAACCCGCGCGACGAAGAAGCCCTCACGCCGCTGCGCGAGGAATGCGCCGCCACGATCCGTGCGGCACGCCGGAGAACGCGCCTTCCGCTTCGCGCGGCGATGACGCTGACGATCACTCGCGACAGCCTCGACGATGTCCCTCACGTCGTCGACTGGTGCCTTCGGAACCGCGACGTGTTCGGCATGCTCTCCTGTCAACCGGTCGCGCAGGTGGGCCGGACGCAGAAGGGCCTGCCGGGCGTGACGGTCAGCGCGCTCTGGGATCGGATCGAGGGCGTGCTGGCGCGCTACGGGCTGCCGCGGCGCGGCCCGGGCGCGCTGACGTTCGGCCATCCCGATTGCACGCGCCTCGAGCTACTGGGTGTGTACGAGCGGGCGGGAAGCCGCCCGCGCCTCTTCACGATCCTCCGCAATGGGTACGAGGCGGACGTTGAGATGATGCGCGCGTTCTTCCACCGCGGCCTTGGAGGCCTCAATTTCCGGGACGACACGTCCCTCGAGCGCGTCTGCCGGGCGGCTGGGGTTCTCCTGACGGACCCGCGCTGGGTGCTTGGCCCGTTGCGTCGATGGATCCTCGAACGCATTGCCGGTCTGGGAACGACGGCGCCGCGTCTCGCGTGGGAACGAGTCATCGGCAGGGTCAGGATCGACAGCTTCTGTGTGGTGTCGCACCATTTCATGGACTCCGTCGAACTCGAAAGCGACACGGGTCAGGACCGGTTGTCCGCGTGCCTGTTCCGGGTGCCTGTCGATGGCGAGATGGTGTCGATGTGCCGCGTCAACGCTGGCGGACTCCGGGACGCCGTGTACGAGCGTCCCACGGAACGCGCGACATTCGCGCGACCGGCGTGAAACAATGGCACCTCGTCGAGCGTCGTCGGCCTGAGACCGCACGCGGCTGAGCTGGCCACGGCCGCGTGCAGCGATCGGCGCGCGCGGCACCCTGGTCAGGAGATCGTCAGGGGAATCCGGAATCGATCACCGAAAGGACGGACAAACGCGAGCCCGGCGCGACGAAACGCTTCTGCTGGAATGCCGATGTCGGCCAGCACGAGCTGTCCGGCGTGCTCGGGGCGGAGGCCGGTTTTCGGCAGTGCCAGCGTCATCGTCCACCGCGGTCGGATCACGACGCCCGGGATGTCGCCGGTGGTCGCGTCCACGCCGGAGGGCACGTCCAGGGAGAGGATCGGCGCGCCGGTCCCGTTTGCCCATGTGATGAGATCGGCGGCGATCCCCTGAGGCGCGGTCGTCAGGCCGTAGCCCATCAGCGCGTCGATGAGCAGATCCGGCCGCTCCTCGCGCACCGCGGCTGCGTCGATCTGGCGGCCCGGCGTGCCCGTGTACACGTGATACTGAAAAGCGGGGACGCCCCCGGCCGGGAGGGGAGCGGCGAGCACGAGCGTCACCGCGGCGCCTCGATTGGCGAGATGGCGGGCCGCGCAGATGCCACCGCCGCCGTTTCCGCCGGCGCCGGCGAGCACCAGCACGTGCCGCTCGCGCCAGTCCGGCCCCAGGACCTCGATTGCCTGCAGCGCCAGATTCCGTCCCGCGTTCTCCATCATCTGAAAGAGGTTCGGGCCGGTCTCCTCGACCGCGATGCGGTCGATCTCGCGCATCTCGGAGGCGGTTACGGGCGGCACTTCCGTTCCACCGGCTGTGAGATATCGAAGGCGGCTCAACGCCACAGCGCGACGCCGCCCAGCAGGCCTGCCGTGTTCTCGACGACGCGTACGCGACGGCCCAGTGGAAAGTCGATGCGCGCCGCATTGCCGCCTCCAATGTGCAGCCGGTCGTAATTGACGACGGTCTCCAAAATGCCAAGGACCCGGCGGACGCGGCGGTTCCACTTGCGCGTCCCTACCCGCTTGCGGGCCCGGTCGCCCAGGTATTCGTCGTACGTGCGGCCTCCGCGCACCGGGTGCTGCGACAGCTCGAGATGCGGCATCAGGATCCCGTCGCGGAACAGTGCGCTGCCGACGCCGGTGCCCAGCGTGATCACCAGCTCGACGCCTTTGCCGGTGATGACGGCGAGCCCCTGCACCTCCGCGTCGTTGAGGACGCGGACCGGCCGCTCGAGCGCGCGCGTCAGCGCGTGCGCCAAGTCGAACCCTCGCCACCGCGCGCTGCCGAAGTTCGGCGCCGTGCGCACGACGCCGTCTCGGACGACCCCTGGAAAGCCCACGGACACTCGATCGTACGCGCCCAGTGGCGCGATCAACTCGGCCACTGCGCGTATCAGGACCGTAGGCGGACATCGTGCGGGCGTCGGAACGCGGACGCGGTCGCTTATCAGCCTCCCCTCGGCGTCGAGGATGGCGGCCTTCAGTCCCGTGCCGCCGACATCGATGGCCAGCGTGCGCGGACCGGCGCGAGCCCTTGCGCGCTGACCGCGAGGGGCGTGTGATCGTGGCTGTTTCATCGGGGACTCAGCGGGCCGAGAGGGGCGGCAGCCTGGGCATCGGCCCACCAGACGACGGGTGCGCGCTCGGTTCGGATGAGAGACGCGGGACAGCGGGGATCCGGCCGGATCCGCCTTCGAGCTGCCGGCCACGACCACGAAGATCGCCATCGCGTGAGTGAGAGCAGGGAACGTGAGGGTCAGCCGGCCGCGAGGCTCGACCGGCGCCTTCGTTGCGACCACCCAGCGACTGGTCTCTTCGAGTGTTGGCGATCGAGGAAAGAGCGATGCCGTGTGCCCGTCGTCGCCGATACCCAACAGCACGATGTCGAACCTGGGCCACTCAGCGTCGAATCGCACTCGCAGCGTGCGCTCGTAATCGGCCGCGGCCTGGCCCGGCTCACTCAGCCCGGTGGGCATCGGATGGACGTGTTCCGGGCGCACCGGAACGTGGTCGAGCAGCGACTCGCGCGCCATGCGGTAGTTGCTGCGGTCGTCATCTTGAGGCACGTCGCGCTCGTCGCTCCAGTAGACGTGCACGCGATCCCAAGGGGTGTCGTCGCGATGGTCGACCGCGAGGCACCGATAGAGATCGCGCGGCGTACGGCCGCCCGCCAGCGCCATGGACACCGACCCGTACTCTCGTGCGGCCGCCACGAGCACGTGCGCGACATCGCGCGCCGCTGCGGAGGCGAGCGCGCCGGCGTCGGCGAACACGCGCAGGTCAGCGGCGCTCACGGATGAACCGCTCGAAGATGGCGACCTCGTCTCGGCTGCCGGCCGCGAACGGGACGCGCTGATGGATCGACTCGAACGGCGTGTCGAGCACCGCCGCAGTACCCGTGCTGGCGGCGCCGCCAGCCTGCTCGAGGACGAAGGCCAGAGGCGCGCACTCGTACGCGAGGCGGAGCTTGCCGCCAGGATGGCGCCGATCGGCGGGGTAGAGGTAGATCCCGCCTTCGAGCAGGCTGCGATGGATGTCGGCCACCAGCGCGCCCGAGTAGCGCAGCGAGTTGGCGCGATCGCGGCCCGCCGTCAGATGCCGGATGTACTCCTGCGCGCCCTCGTCCCAATCCTGCACGTTCGCCAGGTTCGCGCCGTAATAGGGCCCGTGCGGCGGGCATTGCATGCTCGGATGGGTGAGCAGGAATTCCCCGATGTCATGGTCGAGCGTGAAACCGTGCACGCCGCCGCCCGTGGTGTAGACGAACGAGGTGCTTGGACCGTACATGATGTAGCCGGCCGCGACCTGGTCGCGGCCCGATCGCACATGCGCCACGGTCGCCGCGGCGCCGACATCGCGCGCCGGCCGGTAGACGCCGAAGATCGTCGCGACCACGCCGTTGACGTCGCTGTTGGACGAGCCGTCCAGCGGATCCACGCAGAGCACGTAGCTGGCGCGCTTTCCGCACGCGATCTGCCGAGGCTCGTCCATCTCCTCCGACACGAGGGCGGCGACCAGCTCGCTGCGCGCGAAGGCCTCCACGATCGTGTCGTTGCCGAACACGTCCAGCTTCTTCGTGGCCTCTCCCTGGACGTTGCGATCTCCGGTCGGTCCCAGCCGGCGGTCGAGTGCGGACCGGCGGAGGGCGTGCGAGAAGATCTTGCCGGCGAAGGCGAGCTGCAGGAGCAGGACCGACAGCTCACCGCGCGCGCGGGGCTGCTGCCGCTGCGACTCCAGGATGTGGCGCGACAGCGTCATCGCCCCGCCGTCTGTCCCGCGCGCGCCCTCCGTTGTGGTCACATCCCGGGGGGCTGCCATGCGCGTCCCTCCCTCGCCAGCAGCGCATCCGCAGCAGGTGGCCCCCAGCTTCCGGAGGCGTACGTATGCAGACGATCGGCCGTCTCCGCCCACGCGCGGAGAATCGGATCCACGATCGCCCAGCCGGCCTCGACGATGTCGGCGCGATGAAACAGCGTGGAGTCGCCCGTCATCGCGTCGTAGAGCAGCGTTTCGTAGCCTGTCCTCGGCGCGGCGCCGAAGTAGTCCGCGTAGTCGAAATCCATCTTCACCGTCCCGAGGCGCACACGCGGGCCCGGCACCTTGGCCTCGAAGCGCAGCGCGATGCACTCGTTGGGCTGAATGCGCAGCACGAGCTGATTCGGCTGCAGACATTCCACCGGCGTGTCGCGGAACAAGACCAGCGGCGCCCGTTTGAAATGAATCACGATTTCCGTTGCGCGCGCCGCCAGGCGCTTGCCCGTGCGCAGGTAAAAGGGCACATCGGCCCAGCGCCAGTTGTCGACGAGCAGCCGGAGCGCGACGAACGTCTCGGTCCGTGAATCCGGCGCCACCTCCGGCTCGTCCCGGTACGCCCGGGCGTTGGTGGCGGCGTTCGCGTCATATTGCGCGCGGACCAGCGCGGCGTCTGACAACCGGAGTGGTTGGATGGCGCGCAGGACTTTCACGCGCTCGTCGCGGACCGCGTCGGCCTCGAACGAGATCGGCGGCTCCATCGCGGTCAGCGCGAGGAGCTGGAACAGATGGTTCTGCACCATGTCGCGCATCGCACCGGCCCGATCGTAATAGCTGCCGCGCTGCTCGACCCCGACCGTCTCGGCGACCGTGATCTGCACGTGGTCGATATAGCGCCGGTTCCAGATCGGCTCGAAGATGCCGTTGGCGAACCGGAAGGCCATGATGTTCTGCACGGTCTCCTTGCCCAGGTAGTGATCGATTCGGTAAATCTGATGCTCCGTCAGGAGACCGGCGAGCCGCCGGTTGAGCGCCCGGGCGGAGTCGAGGTCGTGCCCGAACGGCTTCTCGATGATCACGCGGCGCCACCCGCGTCCTTCGGCGAGCAGGCCCGCCGCGCTCAGCCGCTCGACGATCGGGCCGAACAGCAACGGCGGCGTCGCGAGATAGAAGAGATAGTTCGGGGGGCGTCCGCCGTCGGCCGCGATCGGGGCGGCGAGCGTCTCCCGCAGCCGTTCGTAGGCCGCAGGATCGTCGAAGTTGCTGGGCAGATACGAGAGACGCGACTCGAGCCATTCGCACTTGAGGCGCTCAGTCGTGACCGTCCCGAATTCCTGGAGATCGCGGCTAACTTTTTCCCGGTACGTGTCAGTCGTCATCGCGTCCCGGCCGAGCGCGACGACGGCGAAGCCCTCGGGCAGCAGGCGATCCCCGTTCAGGTTGTAGAGCGCCGGCAGCAGCTTGCGCTTCGCCAGATCGCCCGTCGCGCCGAAAATCACCATGGTCGCCGCGTCGGCCACGCGCACCGGACGCTCGACGGCCAGCTCGCCGCACGGCGTCTGCACCGTGCGTTCCACGATCGCGTCAGGCTTCACATCACCCACCCGCGGGGCGCTCGACATGGCCCCCGAACTTGTGGCGCATCGCCGAGAGGACCTGTTCGCCGAAGGTGTGATCCTGTCGCGAGCGGAAACGCGCGAAGAGCGACGCCGCCAGCACGTCGACCGGCACCGCCTGCTCGATGGCCGCTTCGATGGTCCAGCGGCCCTCGCCCGAGTCCTGCACGACGCCGCTGAAGGCGGCGAGCTCCGGATCCTCGGCGAGCGCCATCGCGGTGAGATCGAGCAGCCACGAACCGACGACGCTCCCGTGCCGCCAGACTTCGGCGATGTCGGCGAGATCGAAGCGGTAGCGCTCCGCGTCCGGGCGCTGGCCGTTCGCGGCGGTGCGGAGGATGTCGAAGCCTTCCGCGTAGGCCTGCATCAGCCCGTACTCGATGCCGTTGTGCACCATTTTCACGAAATGGCCGGCGCCGGCGGGGCCGCAATAGAGGTACCCGCGGGCGGCCGTGCCGCCGCGGCGCTCGCGTCCCGGCGTGGGCGACGTGCCGTCGTCGCGGGGTGCCAGGGTGGCAAAGATCGGGTTCAGCCACTCGACCGGCGCACGCGGGCCGCCGATCATCAGGCTGTAGCCGCGGTCGAGGCCCCAGAGCCCGCCGCTCGTGCCCACATCCACGTAATGAATGCCGCGCGACTCGAGCGTGCGGGCGCGGCGGACGTCGTCTTTGTAGTGCGTATTGCCGCCGTCGATGATCGTGTCGCCGGCCTGCAGGCGGGTCGCCAGCTCGGCGACCATCTGTTCGGTGGGCTCGCCGGCCGGCACCATGAGCCAGACGGTGCGCGGCGGCGGCAGCGCGCGCACGAGGTCGTCGAGCGATCCGGCGCCCGTGGCGCCTTCGGCCACCAGCTCCCGCACGCGTGCGGCGCTGAGGTCGAAGACGGTGACGGCATGCCCGCCGCGCATGAGCCGCCGAGTCATGTTCGCGCCCATGCGGCCGAGGCCGATCATTCCAAGCTGCATCGAGAGTCTCCTGTAGTTACCGGGCCAGCGCAGCCTCGACGGCCCGTGACAGCGCGTCCAGGCTGGCCGCCACGTCGGAACCGAGATGGACGCGCAGGGCACGGCGGCCACGTCCGACAAGTACGGCGAAGTCTCCCTGCGCCTGAGCGGCCTTCACCGTGCCGAACGAATACCTCCGGCCGGGCACCGGCACATCGGCGGCGTCCTCACACGTGATCTGCAGGAAGACGCCGCTGTTCGGCCCGCCCTTGTACGCCTGCCCGGTCGAGTGCAGGAACCGCGGCCCGAAGCCGACGCACGTCGCCGCGCGAGTGGCCTCGCGCAGGCGATGTCGGATGATCTGCAGACGCGCCTCGTAGTCACGGCGCCGGTCGAGATACGCCAGGAGCGCGACGTAGTCGCCAGCGGTCAGCCGCGAGAGATGCGCGCGCAGGCAGCTCGATGGCGACCGGTCGCCGGCCATCGCCGCTTCGATCGCGCGGACGTTCTCCGGGTCGGCAAAGAACGTGAAGCCGCCTGCGGCAAGGAACGGGGCCTCCGCGGGGAGCGCCCCGGTCTCCTCGTAGGCCGTCGTGAGGCGGCGAGTCTCGATCTTGCTGGCCTCGACGTCGGGCTGGTCGAACGGATTGATCCGGATCACTGCGCCGGCAACCGCCGTGGCCATCTCCCACCGGAAGAACTCCTGCCCGAGATCGTACGGATCGGCAAGTCCAATACGGATGACGGGGTGGCCGGCGGTGTCGATCGCGTCGATCACGCGATCCTGTTCCGCGTCGGGGGAGGACTCGAGCCGCAGGTAGACGAATACACGATCCCCGCCATATATCTCGGGCGGCCCGACGTCTTCGCCGTCCACCGGGATCAATCCCTTGCCTTGCTTGCCGGTCGACTCGGCCAGCAACTGCTCCAGCCAGGCCCCGACGCTGGCGATGGCCGGCGAGGCGACGATCGTCACCTTGTCGCGTCCGTGCTTCGCGAGCACACCGAGCAGGACGCCGAGCACGACACCGGGATTGTCGCGCGCCGGCACGCACGAGGCGCAGCTCTGCACCATGCCGTTCGCGCGATCGAGCAGCCGGGCCACGTCAACGCCCATGAACGCCGCGGGCGCCAGGCCGAAATCGGAGAGGGCCGAATACCGGCCGCCGATGCTCGGCCGCCCCTCGAACACGCGGCGGAAGCCGCGATGCTCCGCGAGCTGCTGCAGCGCGGATTCCGGATCGGTGATGGCGACGAACCGTCCCGCCGCCTCACCGGCGCCGGCGACCTGCGCGATGCGTTCGAGGACGTACTCGAAGAGGATGTTGGGCTCGAGCGTGCTGCCCGACTTGCTCGACACGATGACCAGCGTGCGCGCCAGGTCGAGGGCGTCCATCGTCCGGGTGATCTGCGCCGGGTCGGTCGAGTCCAGCACGTGGAGATCCGGGAAGTCATCCTGCCGTCCGAACGTGCGGCGCAGCACGTCCGGACACAGGCTGGAGCCGCCCATGCCGAGGAGCAGCGCGGCTGTGAATCCGTCCGCGCGAATCTCGGCCGCTGCGCGACACAGAGCGTCGACGTGCGCCTCTTGAGCATCGGTGATATCCAGCCATCCCAGCCAGTGATGTTCGTCACCCCCCGTCCAGAGCCGGCCGTCGCGCGCCCACAGGCGCCGGGAGGCGCCGCGGGCCTGCCAGTCGTCCAGTGTCGCATCGACCTCCGCGCGGATCGCGGCGGGGGCGGAGAACGTCTGGCGGTCGATCACCGTGGCCGGACGGGCCGTCCGGAGCTGTTCGTCAATCACGTCGAGCAGCTTGCGAAACGGCTCTTCGAACAGGCGGAGCGCGTCCGTCAGGAGCTCCGTGGTGATCTCGGCGAGGGGGATCCCGGCACTCGCGAGCGCGGCCACGGTGCGCCGTGCCCCCTCCACGTCTTCTTCGAGGCTGGGTCTGATCACCCCATGATGACGGACGGCATCGAGCGTGGCGGGCGGCATCGTGTTGACGGTCTCCGGCCCAACGAGTTCTTCCACGTACAGCACATCGCGATACGCGGGGTTCTTGGTGCCGGTACTGGCCCAGAGCAGGCGCTGCGGGCGCGCGCCGCGCGCGGCGAGCGCCTGCCAGCGCGGGCTGCCCACGAGGGCCGTGTAGCGCTGGTAGGCGAGCTTGGCGTTCGCGATGGCGACCGTGCCGCTGAGCTTCTGCACGGCCGCACGCGCCGCCGCTGTCAGCGCGTCCTTCGCGCGTGCCGCGATCCGGGCGTCCGCGGCGACGTCCTGACAGGAAGGCATCGGCGACCGCCTCGTACGCTTCCTGCGAGAAGAGCAGCGTCACGTTGACGTTGATCCCGTCGGCAATGAGCATCCGGATCGCGGGAATACCCGCGGCCGTCGCCGGCACTTTGATCATGACGTTCGGGCTGTCGAGCGCGGCCCAGAGCCGGCGCGCCTCTGCGACCGTGCCATCCGTGTCGTGCGCCAGCAACGGCGAGACCTCCAGGCTGACGTAGCCGTCTCGGCCGTGCGTCGCGTCGTACACCGGTCGGAGGACTGCGGCGGCGGCGCGGACGTCCTCAATCGCCAGCGATTCGTACGCGTCCTTCGGATCGCATCCTCCCTGGATGGCGAACTTCCGCAGCGCGTCGTGGTAATCGCTGCTGCCGGCGATCGCCTTCTCGAAGATGGCCGGGTTCGAGGTGAGGCCGCCGAGCCCGTCCGATTCGACGAGCTGCCGCAGGTCCCCGCTCGTGATGAGATGCCGCCGGATGTAGTCC
>JACPCS010000115.1 GCA_016184455.1 Acidobacteriota bacterium | reverse complement strand
CAGTCCGGGATCCGGGATCCGGGATCCGGGATCCGCTGGTTCGTGGTTCTTCGTTCACGGCAGCAAAGACGTGCGCGGCGGCAACAATCGCCACCGCGCCCGCGATCGCCGAGAGCAGCCCCAGCGTGAGCGCCTCGGCCTCGACGCGGCCAAGCGACGGACGCAGCCCGCTGATGGCGGCCAGGAGTGCGCGGCCGAGCGCGATGTAGACCGGCGACCCCGGGGGGTGCGGCTGATGCCGCGCCGGGTCGAAGTCGCGCAGCCCGAGGGCGAAGTTGATCGAGTCGTAGTCTTCGAGAGACGGGGCGAGGAACGGCAGGTGGGCCGCCAGGTAGGCGGCCGCGAGCGTCAACTCAGGCCGGGCGGAGAACCACTCCTTCATTCAGGCTGCCCATCCTATATCCCCGCGGATCGATCGTGACCTCCTGAAACCCGATTGCCCGCAGGGCCTCCTCGATGTCGCGCTGGACCTCAGGGTCGAAGGCGCGCGTCAGCTCGTCGCGCCCGACTTCGATGCGCGCCAGCGTGTCGTGATGCCGCACGCGGCAGACGCGGAACCCGAGCTGCCGGAGGACCCCTTCGGCGCGTTCGATCATGCGCAGCTTGTCGGGCGTCACCTCGGAGTGATACGGGATGCGCGACGAGAGGCACGCGGACGCCGGCTCGTCCCACGTGGGCAGACCGGCCCGCCGCGACAGCTCGCGAATGTCGGCCTTGGTGAGATCCGTCTCGTCGAGGGGGCTGCGGACGCCGAACTCGCGGGCGGCACGGCGACCCGGACGATGGTCGCTGCGATCGTCGGCGTTGCTGCCGTCGGCCACGACCGCGAACCCACGGGCCGACGCCAGTGACATCAGCGCGCCGTAGAGCTCCTGCTTGCAGTAATAGCAGCGATTCACCGGGTTCGCGCGGTACTCCGGCCGCTCGACTTCCGCCGTGCGGATGAACTCGTGATGCAGACGGAACTCGCACGCCAGGCGGAGCGCGAGCTGGCGGTGATGATCGGGATAGCTGGGACTGTCCGCGGTTACGCAGAGGGCCGCGGCACCAAGCAGGTCGGTGGCCGCCCAGGCAAGATACGCGCTGTCGACGCCGCCGCTGAATGCGACGACGACCGAACCGTACGACGCAAGGAGATCGTGGAGGCGCTGCTCACGGGTGCCCAGCGCAACGGTCACTCTTCCTCTTCTTCGTCGAAGTCGTCCTCGTCGTCGAACATGCCCTCGTCTTCGCCGAGATCCCCTTCCTCCTCCTCTTCCTCTTCCTCTTCCTCGTCGTCGTCGAGGTCCTCGTCGTCTTCGTCGTCCTCGTCATCGGCGACTTCGAGTTCGTCGTGGCCGGCGAGTATGAGGTTCTTGCCGCACTCAGGGCAGCTCAGTTCGTCGCCTTCCTCGTGGTCGGTCGTATCGATTTCGTCGAATTCGCATTCGGGGCAGGTGGCCATACTGGCTCCACGGCAGCGGGTCTGCCGAGCTGCAAGCGTCGGGACATAGCCGCATCCTCTAGCGGATCCAGCACTTCCCGCCAAAAGCCGGATTATAGCGAGATTCCAGCAGTCGCCGCAATGCACGCTAAGGATCACTTGGGCCGATTCCGATACATGTGATGTGCCAGCTCCGGCCGAAACAGCCGTCAAGACGGTGATCGTCGCCGACGATACGGCCTTCGTCCGCGACCGGTTCAGGACGGCGCTCGATGGGGTCGGGCATCGGGCACAGGCCGTCGCCGACGCGTCGGAGCTGCTCGCGCGGGTGCGCCGCGACAGCCGGAGCATCGATCTGGTCGTCCTGGATCTGCGGCTGCCGCCCGTGCAGGGCGCCTCGCTCGTGCGCGCGCTGCGTGCCATCGAGGGCTTTCGGGCCCCGATCGTCGTCTTCAGCGGCACGATTGCGAACGCCGACGAGGTGCGGGAGCTGGCGCGGCTGGGCGTGGCGGGCTACGTCAACGAGTACAGCGCCGTGCAGCACATCGTGCCCGCGCTGGCGCCGCATCTCTTCCCCGACCAGTACAACCGCCGGTCGAGTCCGCGTGCCGTCCTCGGCATCTCCGTCGCGTACAGGCTCGGCAACACGATTGCCGCAGCGGTCACGCTGAATATCAGCCGCGGCGGCCTCGCCATCCGCACCACGAGCCCGCTCGACGTGGGCACCGTCGTGAAGGTCCGGTTCCGGCTGCCGGGCGCGCCGCGCGAGATCGACGCCGAGGCGCAGGTCCGCTGGGCCGAGCGCCGCGTCGGCATGGGCCTGCAGTTCACGCGGGTGGATCCTGCCGATGAGAGGGCGATCGAGGAATTCGTCCGGGCGCATTTCTTCTCGAATCGGAAGGCGTAGGCGGGTCCGCGTTCGGCGGGGCTCGCGGCGCGTGCTCCAGGCGCCGCAGCCCCGGCGTCATCTGGCGCGAAGTAATCTCAGCGCATTCCCCACGACGATGACCGACGCACCGGTGTCGGCGAGCACCGCCATCCAGAGCGTCGTCGCGCCCGTGATCGCCATCACGAGGAAGGCGGCTTTCAACGCGAGCGAGATCGCCACGTTCGTGCGAACGTTGCGGAGGGTCGCCCGCGCCAGGCGGATGGCATAGGGCACGCGCAGCAGCTCGTCCGACATGAGCGCCACGTCGGCGCTCTCGAGCGCCGCATCGGAGCCGGCGGCGCCCATCGCGATGCCGACGTCGGCCGCCGCCAGCGCGGGCGCGTCGTTGATCCCGTCGCCGACCATCAGCACTGGACCATGGCGGGTGCTCAGCGACCGGACGAACCCGTGCTTCTGCTCGGGCAGGAGGCCGGCATGGTACTCGTCGAGATGCAGCTCCTCCGCCACGCGCCTGGCGCTCGGTTCGTGGTCGCCCGTCAGCATCGCCACCCACCGCACGCCGTGCTCGCGAAGAAGTCCAATCGCCTCGCGGGCCGTCTCCCGTGGCCGATCCGAGACCGCCAGCGCCCCGGCCACGGCGCCCGCCCGCGAGACCAGGACGATCGATTCGCCGTCGTGACGCGCTCCTGTCAGATCGACACCCGAGGGCAGCGGCACCCGAAGCGTATCGAACAGCCGTTCGTTGCCGACGGCAATCCGCACGCCTTCCACCTCCGCCTGCGCGCCCATGCCCGGCATGGAGGCAAAGTGCGTCGCGGACGGGATCTCGATGCCGGTCTCGCGCGCGTGCGCCACAATCGCTCGCGCCACGGGATGCTCCGATCGCACTTCGACGGCGGCCGCATAACGCAGCACCTCGCGCGGCGAGATCGAGTCGAGCGCCTGCACGCCGGTGACGCGCAGCTCGCCGCGGGTGAGCGTGCCGGTCTTGTCGAACGCGACGACCCGGACCGCGGCGAGGCGCTCGAGATGCGCGCCTCCTTTGATGAGCACGCCGTTGCGCGCCGCCCCGGAGAGCGCCGCGACGATGGAGACGGGCGTGGAGATCACGAGCGCGCAGGGACACGAAATCACGAGGAGCACGAGCGCGCGGTAGACCCACACGCCGGCGTCCGCCCCGGCAAGCGGCGGCACCAGCGCGACGACCAGCGCGAGCGCCAGCACGGCGGGCGTGTAGATGCGCGCGAACCGATCGACGAACGCCTGCACCGGCGCGCGGTTCGCCCGCGCCGTCTCGACCAGGTGAATGATGCGCGCGAGCCGCGTGTCGCGCACCAGCCGCGTGACGCGCACGTCGAGCGCGCCGTGCCCGTTGATCGTGCCGGCGTAGACCTCGTCGCCGGGACTCTTGTTCACCGGCAAGGATTCGCCGGTCAGAGGCGCCTCGTTCACGTCGCTGTGCCCCGCCGTGACCACGCCGTCGAGCGGCACCTTCTCGCCCGGCCGGACGAGCATCTCGTCGCCAATGCGGGTGTCATCGACCGGAATCCGCGAGTCCGCCCCGTCTCTGCGCACGAGCGCCTCGCGCGGCGACAGGTCGAGCAGCGCGCGGATCGCCTGCCGGGCGCGCTCCATCGTCCGCAGCTCCAGCCACTGGGCGATCGCGAAGAGAAAGACGACGGCGGCCGCCTCGAGCCGTTCGCCGAGCATGAGCGCGCCGGCGACGGCGACGACCATCAACGTATTGATATCGAGCGTGCGGGAGCGGATGGCGGTGACCGCCCGGCGTGCGGGAAAGATGCCGCCGGCGACGGCGGCGGCGGTGAAGAGCACGGCCGATTCGACGGTCCGTCCTGTCGCCTGCAGGGCCACTCCGGCGAGGATCGCGGCACCGCAACCCACCACGAGCCGCCACCGCCAGGCGATGTCGCCGCCCTCGATCGCCGGCTCCTCGTGCTCGAGCCAGATCCGCATGCCGGTCTGCCCGACCGCGTCGACGATCGCGGAGGTCGTCAACTTGGCCGCGTCGTACTTGACGTGCAGCCGCTGTCCGACGAGGTCGGCCGACAGCGCCTCGAGGCCGGCCAGCGGCTTGAGCCGGCGCTCGAGGATGACCACCTCTTCGTTGCAGTCCATCCCTTCCACGCGGAATACCGCCTCCGCGTGCAGCTCACAGGTGGTGCAGGCAACCGTCTCGGTGGGGGCCATCCCGCTTCCCTCAGGGTAGCCTCCCGACCATCGGGCGGCAACGAACGTCGAAATTCGACGGTCGGGTTCCGCGCGGTGCCTTGCCGTCGCGGCGTCGATGGGCTAGGATGACGGGTTGGACGACCAGCTTAAGTTGCTTCCGGTCTACAGGTTGCGAGGAGGGACACACACGTGATCGAGGTGCAGCACCTCACCAAGCGCTACGGGCCGACGATCGCCGTCGACGACGTGAGCTTCCGCGTCGAGAAGGGCGAGATTCTCGGCTTCCTCGGCCCGAACGGTGCTGGCAAGACAACGACGATGCGCGTGCTGACGGGATACGTGCCCCCGTCAGAGGGCAGAGCGGTCGTGGCTGGCTACGACATCTTCGACCAGCCGATCGAGGCGAAGCGGCGCATCGGGTACCTGCCCGAGACACCGCCGCTCTATCCGGAAATGACCGTCGGCGACTATCTGCTCTTCGTCTCGAAGATCAAGGGCGTGCCGCGGGCCGACCGCAAGGCGCGCGTCGCAGAGGCGATGGAACGGACCCGCGTCGCCGACATGGCAGGCCGCCACTGCGGCAAGCTGTCGAAAGGCTACCGGCAGCGCGTCGGCCTGGCGCAGGCGCTGCTGCACAATCCCGAGGTCCTCATCCTCGACGAGCCGACCGCCGGACTCGATCCGAAGCAGATCATCGAGACCCGTCAGCTCATCAAGCACCTCGGCGGCGACCACACGATCATTCTCAGCACGCACATCCTGCCCGAGGTGAGCCAGACGTGCGGACGCGTCGTGATCATCAACAAAGGACGCGTGGTCGCCGTCGACACGCCGGAGAACCTGACGGCGCGCCTGCGGGGCTCCGAGACGATGTACGTGCAGGTGGACGCGCCCGTGGCGGGCGATGTCCGGGCGGCGCTCCAGGCGGTGCCGGGCGTCACCGAGGTGTCGGTGGCCGACACGCGCGGCAACGTCGCCAACTACGAGGTGAACAGCGAGTCGGGGCGCGACGTGCGCCGCGAGCTCGCCTCTGCGATCGTGTCACACGGCTGGGGCCTGCTCGAGCTGCGGCCGCTGCGCATGAGCCTTGAAGAAATCTTCCTGCACCTGACAACCGAGGACGTGGCGCAATGACGAACATCCTTGCAATCGCGCACAAAGAGCTGAAGAGCTACTTCGCGTCGCCGATCGCCTACATTGTGATCGGCTTCTCCGCGATTCTCTACGGCTGGTTCTTCATCAATCTCTTGTACTACTTCGATCGGATCTCGATGCAGGCCGGAGCCGGGTTCGGCGGCCCGCAGTCGGTCAATGTCAACGAGCAGCTGATCTCGCCGCTCTTCCTCAACGTCAGCGTCATCCTGCTCTTCACGCTGCCGCTCGTGACCATGCGCACCTATTCGGAAGAGAAGCGCTCGGGCACGATCGAGCTGCTGCTGACCTCGCCGCTCACGGATCTGCAGATCGTCTTCGGCAAGTTCCTGGGCGGGCTCACCCTCTACGGGGCGATGCTGGCGGTGACGCTCGTGCACATGGGGTTCCTCTTCGCGTTCGGCAACCCGGAGTGGCGGCCGGTCCTGAGCGGGTACCTCGGACTGCTGCTGATGGGCGGCTGCTTCCTGTCGCTGGGGCTGTTCATCTCGAGCCTCACGCGCAACCAGATCGTCGCCGGCATGGTGACGTTCGCGGTCTTCCTGCTCTTCTGGGTGATCAACTGGATCGCCACGTTCATGGGGCCGACGACGCAGAACATCCTGAACTATCTGTCGATCACCGAGCACCTGAACGACTTCACCCGCGGCGTCGTCGACACCAAGCACCTGGTGTATTACTTCTCTTTCATCGCGTTCAGCCTGTTTCTGACCGTCCGCGCGGTCGACAGCGAACGCTGGCGCGGATAAGCCATGTTGCAGCGAATTCTGAGCCTCCTCGGCTGGATCGGCACGGCGCTCGTCTTCGGCGCCGTCGCGATCCGCTTCGTCAGACCCGAGTGGAACCAGTACGCGAGCTGGGGCGCGTGGGCGGGCTTCGCGCTCGTCGTGCTGTACACGCTCGGCCAGTGGCGCGAGATCGTGAACTACTTCCGGCGGCGGCAGGCGCGGTACGGCGCGCTCGCCACGACGGGCGTGCTCGCCGCGCTGGCGATCGCGGTCGGCGTCAACTACGTGGCGTCGCGGCAGAACAAGCGGTGGGACCTCACGGCCAATCAGCAGAACAGCCTGTCGGAGCAGACGGTCAAGGTGCTCCAGGGGCTGCAGGGGCCGGTGAAGTTCACGGTGTTCGACCGCCAGACCGAGTTCGACCGGTTCCGCAACCGGCTCAACGAGTATGCCTACTACTCGCGTCACGTGTCGGTCGAGTACGTCGACCCCGACACGCGGCCGGTCATCGCCAAGGAGTACGAGATCCAGCAGTACGGCACGGTGGTGATCGACTACATGGGCAAGCGCGAGCGCGTCACCTCCGACAGCGAGCAGGATCTGACCAACGGCCTCATCAAGGCGCTCTCGACCCAGGAGCGGAAGGTCTACTTCCTGCAGGGGCACGGCGAGAAGGAGCCGAACGACACCGAGCGCGACGGCTACAGCGCGCTGAGCGGCATGCTGCGGCGCGACAACTACATGGTCGAGCGCCTGGTGCTGGCGCAGCAGAAGGAGGTCCCCGCCGACGCGACCGTCGTCGTCATTGGCGGCCCGACGAGCGACATCCTGCCGGCCGAGCTCGACATGCTGCGCGCGTATCTCGGGCGCGCCGGGAAGCTGATGGTGCTGGTCGACCCGCCGATCGGCAGCGCGCCGAAGGCGCTGCCGAATGTCGAGGCGCTCCTCAAGGAATGGGGCGTCACGCTGGGGAACAACGTCGTCGTCGACGTGAGCGGCGCCACCAACGAGCCGAGCATCGCCGTGGCCGCCACGTATCCGCTCCACGCCATCACGGAGCAGTTCGCGACGCTGACGATCTATCCGGTCGCGCGGACGGTCGAGCCGGTCACCGGCGGCACGCGGACGCCGACGACGATCGTCGAGACGAGCCGCGCGAGCTGGGCCGAGTCGAACTTTGCGTCGCTCTCGACGGGTGTGGCGCTCGACGCGGAAGGCGGCGACAAGGCGGGCCCCGTTTCGGTGGCCGTCGCGGTGTCGGCTCCGGCCGAAGCGCCCACGGGCACGGCCGCGCAGCCGGCCTCGACAAAGGCGAGCGAGCCGAAGCCGGAGGCGCGCGTGGTGGTGTTTGGCGACTCCGACTTCGCGACCAACGCGTACGCGGGCGTCCCGGGCAACCCGAACCTGTTCGCCAACGCCGTCAACTGGCTGGCGCAGCAGGAAAACCTGATCGCGATCCGGCCGAAGGAGTCGGCGGACCGCCGCGTGACGATGACGCCGCGCCAGCAGACGATGACGTTCCTGGCGTCGATCCTGCTCATTCCGGCGCTGGTGTTCGCGGCCGGGGTCTTCACGTGGTGGCGGAGGAGATAGATGCGCGGGCTGAAGACGACGATTGCGCTGCTGGTCGTCCTCGGCGGCCTGGCCGGCTACATCTTCTTCTACGAGGCGCGGCGCGAGCCCGAGGACACGAACGCGAAGCCGCGCGCCTTCAGCCAGCTCGCCTCGGACACTATCCAGGAGATCCAGATCAAGAACGCCGACGGCGAGACGTCGCGCGTGCAGCTCGACAACGGCAACTGGCAGCTCCTCGAGCCGGTGAAGGCGGACGCCGATGACGGAGTCGTCGGCACCGTCACGAGCAACCTCGCCTCGCTCGAGGTGCAGCGCGTCGTCGAGGAGAAGCCGACCGACCTGAAGCAGTACGGGCTCGAGCCGCCGCGCGTCGACGTCGGGTTCCGGCTGAAGGACCAGAAGGAGTTTCAGCACCTGCTCGTCGGCGACAAGACGGCCACCGGCGGCGACGTGTACGCCCAGCGGCCGAACGAGCCGCAGGTGTTCCTCATCTCGGCGTACCTCGAGTCGATCTTCAACAAGACGCCGTTCGACCTGCGGGACAAGGCCATCCTGAAGTTCGAGCGCGACAAGGTCGACGGCATCGAGGTGATGGAAGGCACGTCGACGATCCAGTTCTCCCGGATGGGCACCGAGTGGCGGGTCGTCAAGCCGATCGCGGCCCGCGCCGACTCTGCGGCGGCCGAAGGGCTGCTCACGCGGCTGTCGTCGACGAACATGCTGAAAGTCGTCGAAGACGCCCCAGCCGATCTGCGGAAGTACGGCCTGGATCGGCCGTCGATGACGGCAACAGCGATGGCCGGCAGCAGTCGCGCCACGCTGCTCGTGGGCCGCAAGGCCGAGGACGGCGGGTTCTACGCGAAGGACTCCGCGCGGCCGACGGTGTTCACCGTCGAGGAAGCGCTCGCGACCGATCTCGGCAAGGACGTCGCCGATTTCCGGCGGAAGGACCTCTTCGACGCGCGATCCTTCAGCGCCAACCGGCTGGAGCTGCGCCGCGCGAGCGAGACGGTGACGGTCGAGAAGAGCGAGGAAGGGGGCAAGACGGTCTGGAAGCGGGCCGGGCAGGCGGTCGATACCGCGAAGGTCGAGGACGTGCTGACCCGGTTCTCCAACCTGCAGGCACAGACGTTCCAGCCGGCGCCGCACGCGTCGCTCAAGTCACCTGTGCTCACCGCGATCGTCCGGTTCGACGACAACAAGACCGAGACGGTCACTTTCGGCCGCTCGGGCAACGAGGTCTACGCGAGCCGCGCCGACGAACCCGGTTCGACGCGCATCGACACGTCGGCGTTCGACGAGGCGATGAAGACGGTCGATGCGATGAAATGAGGTGTCAGGCGGCGTGTGAGTCAAAGGTCAAAGGTCAAAGGTCAAAAGCACAGCAATGTTGGTTCACTTTTGCCTATTGCCTTTTGACCTTTGACCTAGTTCTCTCAGCCGCCTGCGCCCGCGCGCCGGCGGCCGTCACGCCCACCCGCCCTGCCGATTCCCTCCAGCCGCTTCGAGACGACATCACCGCCATCACCACCATGCCCGGCGTGCGCCGCGCCGCCTGGGGCATCCTTGTGCAGTCGCTCGATCGCGGGGATCGCCTCGTTGCGCTCAATCCGGGCACGCTGCTCGTGCCGGCATCCACGGTCAAACTCGTGAGCCTCGCGTCGGCCGCCGATGCCGTCGGATGGGATTTCCGGTACGAGACCACGGTCAGCGCGACAGGGGCGATTGTCGACGGCATCCTCCACGGCGATCTCCTGATCACGGGGAGCGGCGATCCGTCGATTGCGGGCCGGGGAGGCGCCGATCTCACGAGCTGGGTGGCGGCGATCCAGACTCGCGGCATCCGTCGGGTCGACGGCCGTGTGGTCGCCGATGACGACCGCGTCGAAGAGCCGCGGCCGCAGCTTGCGTGGGCCTGGGACGACCTCGGCTATCCGACTGGCGCGACCTTCGGCGCGCTGAATCTCGCGGAGAACCAGATCACGGTCACCGTCACACCGGGCGGATCGCCAGGCGATTCGCCCGTGCTCGGCGTGGAGCCGCAGGCGGCCTCGCGTCCGCTTCGGAACCGGGCGGTCACGGCGGCACCGGAATCAACGCCGTTCGTCTGGCCCGAGCAGCGCCCCGGTGAGCCGTTTCTGACCGTCGCCGGTTCCGTCCCGGCGGGCGGCATGCCGGTGCGCCTGCGGGTCGCCGTCGGGAATCCCACGTTCTGGTTTGCAGCAGCATTCCGGCACGCGCTCGTGAGCGCAGGCATCGACGTCACCGGGTACGCCTACGATCTCGACGACCTCGGGCGCAGCCCGGAAAGGGACGCCGCGACGGTCCTGTACACATACCGGTCGCCGACGCTGGCCGAGATTGCGCAGCCGATGATGAAGGAGAGCATCAATCTGTACGGCGAGGCGGTGCTGCGGCTCAACGCGGCGAAAGGCGTCTTCCCCACCAACGACGCCGCGCTCGACGGACTGCGGATGCGGATGCGCGGCTGGGGCATTGCGGACGACGCGTGGCAGATCGTCGACGGCTCGGGGCTCTCGCGCCGCAATGCGGTCGCGCCCGAGGTGCTCGTCTCGGTCCTGCAGCGGATGTATGACCCCTCGGGCCGCTCGCCCTGGATGACGGCACTGCCGATCGCGGGCCGCGACGGGACGCTCGAGACGCGCATGCGCGGCACGCCCGGCGAGGGGAACGTCCGCGCCAAGACGGGCACGATGTCGAACGTGCGATCGCTCGCCGGCTACGTGCGGACGCGCGACGGCGAGACGCTCGCGTTCGCCGTCATGGTCGACGGCTTCGAGGGCCCCGGCGCCGCGGCCGTCGACGCGATCGATCGAATTGCCGTGCGGCTGGCGAGCTTCAGCCGACGACCGTAGTCCAGGACTGCCTCTCGCTACAGCCCGCGGAAAGTGAGCGATTCTACAGCCAAGAAGGCGCCAGTACACGGCCAGGGCTACCATCCTGCGTCCAATATTGCGAGCCGACGTCGGCGACCCTTGCGCCTATGAAAATAACTAAATGTTGATGAATGAGCGGCCTGCCTCACGCTCGTCCGAGCACGCGTGTTACAAGTGAAGAATCTTCTATCGAAGCAACACTAATCGGAGGGATTCTGATACCGGAATGGCCGAACTGGTGGGCCTGGGAGCTCGAGTTGAGCGCGCATCTTCTGAAGCGTATGGAGGACCGCGCATTCAACGAAGTCGACCTGCGGCGCATGCTGGAATACGCGACTGGATATCGTGACGACATCGTCGAAGGCCGATTCATCATCGAGGTCAGGCACGCGGGTGCAGCGTGGGAAGTCATCGTGGAGCCGGACGAGGCCAGAGAGTTGCTGGTTGTGATTACGGCGTATCCTGTGGAGCAGGCAGAACCATGAAGGAACCCTACCTCGAAGTAACGTTCAGGCACGGCCGAGCGATAGCCGCGTACTACTACCTTCCGCGCGAGACGAACCAGAAGAGTGCGCGAACACGAAGGGTCGAGCCCGGCCTGGTCATTGACTTTACGGCCGACGGTCAGGCAATCGGAATCGAGATCACGGCGCCGGCCAAAGTCTCTCTGGCGGTACTGAACGCGGTATTGAAAGAACTCGGGCATGCACCTGCCAGCGAGGCCGACCTCGCACCACTGCTTGCGGCATGACCGGTCGCACATGCCAATTCATATCGCCACGCCCACGATTGTCGAAGCCGTCGGCAACGTGCCCAAGCGCATCGAGGAGTACGTGGGTCGCGTCAACTCCGGTCACTCGTCGATGCGCGTCGCGCGGATGGTGTCGCCCGGCGGATGGCAGGAGCCGGGGCAGCGCCCGGAGTTCGAGGAACTGACGGTCGTGCTGCGCGGCGCGCTGAAGGTCGACGTCGATCAACTCGAGACTGCCGGCAGGTCGAAATAGAAGATCGCCCCGCCGGCGGGGGCGCGCCGATAGCCGATGCTGCCCCCCAGCGAATCGACGATCCCGTAGCTCACCGACAGCCCGAGTCCCGTCCCCTGGCCGACCGGCTTGGTCGTGAAGAACGGCTGGAACAGCCTCGCCTCGAGCTCCGGCGGGATGCCCGGTCCGGTGTCCTCGACCTCCAGCACCGCACGGTCGCCCTCGTCGCGGGAGCGGATCGTGATGCGCCCCGGCTGGCGCCCGGAGAGCACGATGGCCTGCTCGGCGTTGACGACGAAGTTCAGCACGACCTGCTGGAGCTCGGTCAGGATCGCCATGACCGGACGCTCCGACCGGTCCTCGATCCGCAGCTCGATATTCTCCGTCTCGAGGCGCCGCTGCCGCAGCTCGGCCACTGACCGGATGACGTCGGTGAGGCGGACCGGCTCGGCCTCGCCCGTCTGCTGCCGCGCGAACATCGCGAGGTTCCGGATGATGCCGCACGCGCGCGCGCTCTCTCTCTGGATGAGCACCAGATCGTTGCGCACCGATTCGGGCAGGTCGTGCTGCATCTGGAGCAGCTCGGCGAAGCCGAGGATCGCCTGCAGCGGGTTGTTGATCTCGTGCGCGACGCCCGACACCAGCTGGCCGACGGCGGCGAGCCGCTCCTGCCGGATGATCTGCCGCTGCAGCGACTGCACTTCCTCGCGCATCCGCCGTTCCTCGGCCATCTGCGCGTCGAGCGCGGCGCGGGTCTCGTTGAAGCGCCGCAGCATGGAGTCGAAGGCATCCTGCAGCTCCGCGAACTCGCGCATCGGCATTGGCCGTCTGGCCATGGGGCTGAAATCGCCCGAGGCGATGCGCTGCGCCGTCCCCTCGAGATGCGCGACCGATCGGCTCAGCCGGTGCGTGAAGACGAACGCGACGGCCAGCCAGCCCCCGAGTACGATCAGGAAGACCGGCACCGTGCGCAGCCACAGCTCGATGGCCCGATTGGCGGCAATCGACATCGGAATGCCGACGCTGACCACCCAGGGGCCGCCCGGGACGAGCGCCTGACCAACGATCCTCCGAATGCCATCAACGCTCGGGTGCTCCTGCGGAGGCTGCGGCGCATCCGCAAACCAGCCGTCGCCGAGAATCTGACCGACGAATCGCTCCGGATCGACGCTCCGGGCCAGCACGCGCCCCGCCATGTCCGTGAGCGCCACCACGGAGCCGTCGGGAAGGTCGAGCCGGTTGATGCCGTCCTGCAACAGCTGCGGCTCCACGTAGTAGCCGAGCGCGCCGGCGATCTCCCCTGACCCCGTGCGCACGGGATAGCCGACAGGAACATACGCCAGCCCGGATGCTCCGACCTGGAGCGGCAGGACCACGCGACCGCCGTGCTGCAACACGGGCGCGACCAACGCCGACCAATGGTCGGGAATGGCGGCGGCCGGATTGGCGCGCGCGACGAGCCGCCCGTTGCGGTCGAGCAGCACGAGATCGACGAGCGACGGGCGCTGCTCCCGCTGCGGCCGGAGGAGCGCGACCGACTCGGGCCTCAGATCCTGGACCGCGGGATGGCTGGAGAGATTCCGCGCCATGCGGTCGAGGCCGGTGACCTCCCGGTCAATCGCCGCCGCCGTCAGCAGCGCGGCCGCCTGGGTCTGGCCCTTCAGTTCTTCCGTTGTCTCGCGGTACTCCTGGTAGCCGAGCCAGGCAGCGGTCGCCAGCACGGGGAGGAGCAGCAGAACGATGACCAGCAGGAGCTGCCGCCTGAGCGGCCTGGGAGACCCGACCTTCATGAGGATGAGACCATGTAGGTTATCGGCCGACCAGCGGATCGGCCACACCTGCGCGTGCAAAGCCGACCGCGCGAATCCGGCAGCTGTCGCACCGCCCGCATGGCCGTCCTGCAAGATCGGGGTCGTAGCAGCTGTGCGTCAGGCCGTAGTCGAGGCCGAGCGCCGCGCCCGCACCGATGATGTCGGCTTTGCTCAGGTGGAGCAGCGGTGCATGGATGTGAAAGGCGCCGCCGCCGACGCCTCGCGCCGTCGCGAGGGAGGCGAGCCGCTCGAACGCCTCGAGGAATTCCGGCCGGCAGTCGGGATAGCCCGAGTAGTCGAGCGCATTGACGCCGATGAAGATGTCTCCCGCGCCGAGCGCCTCGGCCCAGGCGAGCGCGAGCGACAGGAAGACGGTGTTCCGCGCCGGCACGTAGGTCGACGGAATGCCCTCGCTCTCGAGCGGCCGATCTTTCGGCACCGGCGCGTCGGTGGTCAGCGACGAGCCGCCAAATGCCGACAGGTCGACCTCGACCTCGAGATGACGCGCGACGCCGAGCCACGCCGCCACCGCGCGCGCCGCCTCGAGCTCGCGGACGTGGCGCTGGCCGTAGCGAACGGTCAGGGCGAACAGCCGATAGCCCTCGGCCCTCGCCATCGCCGCGGCAGTATAGGAATCGAGGCCGCCGCTGAGGAGGACGACTGCGTCAGCCACGTCAGACTCCGCGCGTACCGGGATCCCAGATGTATTTGTGGAGCTGGAGCTGCACCCGCGCCGGCAGCCGATCCGCGAGCACCCAGGACGACAGCTCGCGCGGCTCGAGCACTCCGTGCACCGGAGACAGATGGACGGCCGCGGCGCGCTCGGCCAGCCCGAAGCGGGCGATCACGTCGCGGGCGAACTCGTAGTCCGCGCGATCCCTGACGACGAACTTCACCTCATCATGCGGCCGCAGCCGCTCCAGGTTGCTCCAGTCGTTGCGGTGCGCCTCACCGCTGCCGGGACACTTCACGTCGAGGATCGTGACGACCGGCTCGGGCACGCGTGCGGTGCTGCGATGTCCGCCGGTCTCGAGCAGCACGGTCTTGCCGCGATCGAGCAGCGACAGCATGAGCGGATACACATCTTCCTGCAGCAGCGGCTCGCCGCCCGTGACCTCGACCAGCGGACAGCCGGCGCCCTCGACCTCCGCGAGCACGTCCTCGAGCGACTGCTTCCGCCCCTCGTAAAAAGCGTACGGCGTGTCGCACCACGAACAGCGGAGGTCGCATGCGGTGAGACGGACGAAGACGCACGGCCGGCCGGCGTAGGTCGACTCCCCCTGAATCGAGTAGAAGATTTCGTTGATCGTCAGCAATCCCTTTATTATCGGTCCCGGCTGCATGAGCGTGCACATCGGGACATCGGGTTGGAGCTACCCGTCGGGCAAAGGCGCCTGGAATGGCGTCTTCTATCCCGCCACGCGCTCCAAGCGGCAGGGTACGGCGGACTTCGACGAGCTGCGGTTCTACGCCGAGCACTTCGATACGGTCGAGGTCAATACGACCTTCTACGGCCAGCCCCGCGCCGAGGTCACTGCGGGATGGGTGGCCCGCACGCCGCCCCGCTTCAGCTTTGCGCTGAAGCTCTATCAGAAGTTCACGCATCCGAAGATGTTTTGCGAGGCGGCGCTCGAGGCCGCTCCTGCATCCGAGGGCCCGCTGCTCGACCTGCTGGCCGAAGTGACCAGCAGCGACATCGACGACTACCGCGCGGGTATCGAGCCGATCGCGCGCGCCGGCAAGCTCGCGGCCCTGCTGGCGCAGTTTCCGGCCAGCTTCAAGCGCACACCGGCGTCGTCCGACTATCTCGCGCAGCTGCTGCGGGTGTTCGGCGAGTACCCGGTCGCCGTGGAGCTGCGGCATCGCAGCTGGAGCGACGCGTTCGGCGAGACGCTGCAGCTGCTGAACGCGTTCCAGGCGGCCTGGGTGCAGATCGACGAGCCGAAGTTCCGTTTCTCGATCCGGCAGAACCTGCTGCCGAACGTCACCGGCTTCTACTACATGCGGCTGCACGGCCGGAACGCGGCGCAGTGGTGGCGACACGAGCACCGGGACGACCGCTACAACTACCTCTACTCGGGCGAGGAGCTGAAAGAGTTCTCAGAGACCGCCGCGGCAGCCAACGCGCTCGTGAAGAAGGTGTATCTCTACACGAACAATCACTTCGCGGCCAAGTCGGTCGTGAACGCGGTGATGCTGAAGGCGCAGCTGGGTCACCCCATCGAGGGCGAGTATCCGCCCGAGATCGTGGAGCGCTATCCCGAGCTTCGCGACCTCGTGGCGGTCGCCTCGACGCTCTTCAGGGTTTCACGGTGACGCGGCGGATCATGTCGCCGACGGCGATCTTCTGGACGACGTCCATGCCCGAGATCACCTGGCCGAAGACGGCGTATTTGCCGTCGAGCGCCGCCGCCGAGCTGCGAAGCAGGATGTACATCTGAGAGTCGGCCTTCGCCGGATCGCCGGCGTGCGCCATGGCGACCGAGCCGAGCTGGTGCTTCCGCTTCGTCTCGGCCACGCCGATCACGCGGCCGCTCCCGCCCGTGCCCCAGGCTCCTTTCTTCGTCATGTCGCGCGTCAACGGATCGCCGAACTGCACGACGAAGTCGGGCACCACGCGGTGGACGCGCAGACCGTTGTAGAAGTTCCGCTTGGCGAGCGCGGTGATCTGCGCGACCGTCTTCGGCGCATCGGCGGGATACATCTCGATCTCGATCGTCCCCTTGACGGTCTCGACGACGAGCACCGGCCCGGCCGCCGGGGGCTTTGCCGCCGCATCCGGCTTTGGCGCGGGCGCCGGCTTCGGCGCCGCCTCCTGCGCAGCAACGATCCCTGCCAGCGGCGCGATCACCAGCGCCAACACAACTGCCCAGCGTGCACGCCTCATGAGTTGCTCCTCCGTCCCACGCCAATTCTTCGACATTCCGGGCGGATCATGCAATCTCCGCAGCGCGGATACAGCGGGCGGCAGACGTTCTGCCCCCACGTGACGAGATACAGGTTGATGTACGGCCACCAGCGGCGGTCGGTCGCACGGTAGAGCGCCTGCTCCGTCTCGTCGGGCGTGCGGGTGGCGACCCAGCCGAGCCGGTTCGAGATCCGGTGCACGTGCGTATCCACGCAGATGTTCGCGCGGCTGCGGAAGCCGAGAATCAGGACGAGGTTCGCGGTCTTCCGTCCCACGCCCGGCAGCATCAGCAGCTCGTCCATCGTCTCCGGCACACGGCGGTTGAAGCGGGTCACGAGCATCTCGCAGCACGCCTTCACGTGCCGTGCCTTGTTCCGATAGAAGCTCACCGGATAAATCAGCTGTTCGATCTGCCGGACCGGCAGCTTCGCCATCGTGCTGGGCGTCCGGGCGACCCTGAAGAGGCGCATCGAGGCGGCGTGGGTGGTCGCGTCCTGCGTGCGGGCCGAGAGGAGCGTCGCGATCAGAATCTGAAAGGGCTCCTCGGCCTGCTCCTCCGAGATCTTCTCGACCGCCGGCAGCTCGAGGCCGGTAATGGCGCACGCGAGCGAGCGCATGACGCGCTCAACGGTACGGGGCTGGGGCTTCCGGGGCGACGGCACGAAATACCAGCATAACCGGTCGACGGCGCCACGGTCAGTCTGCAATCATCGAGACGAGTGGCTGCCCACGATCCTGTCGGCGTGTTCGATTCGGGTGTCGGCGGTCTGTCGGTGTTGCGCGAGATCCGTCGTGAGCTGCCGGCTGAGGACTTGCTGTACGTTGCCGACTCGGCGTTTGGGCCGTACGGTGACAAGCCGAACAGCCTGATCCAGGCGCGCGCCGCGGCAATCGTCCGCTGGCTTGAGCGGCAGCGCGTCAAGCTGATCGTCGTCGCGTGCAACACGGCGACCGGCGTGGCGATCGACGGGCTGCGTGCGGGCACCGACACGCCCGTCGTCGCGATTGAGCCTGCCATCAAACCGGCCGCCCGCCACACGAAGTCGGGCGTCATCGGCGTACTCGCCACCGCACCTACACTGGCCAGCGCGAGGTTCGAGCGTCTCGTCTCTACCCACGGGACCGGCGTGACCGTGCTGGAGCAACCGTGCCCCGGCCTGGCGGAGCAGATCGATAAAGGTGAGCTCTCGAGCCCCCTTGCCCGTTCACTCGTGGAAGAGTACGTCCGGCCATTGATCGAGCGCGGCGCCGACACGCTCGTCCTGGGATGCACGCATTACCCATTCGTCGCAAGCGCCATCCAGGCGGCCGCGGGGCCAGCCGTGCACCTGATCGATCCGGCCGAAGCGGTCGCGCGCGAGGTTCGCCGCCGCCTCCTGGCGTTGGACCTGCTGGCCCCGACGAGCCGGTCTGGGACCGAACGGTTCTGGACGAGCGGGGCGCCAGGCGAGGTGCGGGCGGTGACGGCGCAGCTGTGGCAGCGCGATGTGGACGTCGAGCATCTCCCGCCTGAATCGCTCGTGTAGTCCGGTACTGTCGGTCGGCCAATGCGGTCCGGCTGAAGCCGGACACCACGCACTCCGTGTCAGCCGACGGATGTCAGGGGCGGCTCGCCGGCGAGCACAGCGATGACATTGCGCGCGGCGAGATCCGCCATCGCGGTCCGCGTCTCGGTCGTCGCGCTGCCGAGATGCGGCGCCAGCACGACGTTCTCGAGCGGAAGGAGGTCGGAATGGACCTCCGGCTCGCGCTCGTACACGTCGAGCGCGGCGCCGGCGATCAGCCGGTTCTTGAGCGCCCAGGCGAGCGCCGCCTCGTCGACGACGGGTCCGCGCGTCGTGTTGATCAGATACGCGCTCCGCTTCATGCGCGCCAGCTCCGGCTGCCCGATGAGATGCCGCGTCTCGGGCGTGAGCGGGACGTGCAGCGACACCACATCGGAAGTCGCCAGCAGCCGATCGAGCGGGATGCCTGCATCCGAGCGCGACGTGTACGCGATGGTCATCCCGAACGCCTGCGCGCGCGCGGCCACGGCGCGTCCGATACGGCCGTACCCGACAATGCCAAGCTGCTTGCCGCGGAGCTGCATGCCGAGCAGCTGGTCGAACGCCCAGCCGGGCCACGTGCCTCCGCGGAGCCAGCGCTCCCCTTCGCCGAGACGCCTGGTGATCGCGAGGATCAGCGCCAGCGTGAAGTCCGCGGTGGCGTCGGTCAGCACGTCGGGTGTATTGGTGACGATGATGCCGCACCCGCGCGCGGCGGCCACGTCGATGTTGTTATAGCCGACCGCCACGTTCGCAATGATCTTGAGGGCGTCTCCCGCCTCGATGACCGTACGGTCGATGGTGTCGGTCACCATGGACACGAGCGCCTGCTTGCCCGCCACACGCGCGAGGAGATCGCGGCGCGCCGCGTCGCCATCGCCGGCGCACTGCTCCACCTGACACGCCGCCTCGAGGCGCGCCATCACGGACGCCGGAAGCTTGCGGGTGACGAGGACGGCCGGCTTAGTGTCCGTACGACTGGCAGTAGCCACAGTGAGTGCAGAGCACCGTCGGCTCGATCAGGCACGGGCCATCGGCATCGGAACCGGCTGGCAGCCGCATGAACAGGCCGTGGCTCGGATGCAGTCGAACGGCCGTGCCAGGCGCGGCGGCTGCGGCTGGCGGCGCCTGCGCGCCGGTGTACTGGGCGATGGCCGCGCGGACGAGCGCGCGCAGTTCGTCGTCGGTCATACGATGACATCCACGGTATCGATGATCCCCACGACGGCGGCATCGACCGGCGCCAGCTTGCGGCCGAGCGCCTCGCCGGCGGCCCGTCCCTCCATGACCACCAGCACCTTCTCGTGAACGCCCGCACCGAGCGTGTCGACCGCGAGCAGCGTCGTCCCCCGCGGCTTGTCGTCGAGCGTCAGCGGCTGCACGAGCAGCAGCTTCGCGCCCTCGAATGTCCGGTGCTTCTGGGTGGCGACCACGGTGCCGACGACGCGCGCGATTTGCATGCCTTCAGGTCCGGCTCAAGCCGGACACTACGACTCCACGTCCCAATGATCGACGATGCCGACGATGCCCGCATCGGCGGGCACCTCGGTCGGATACCACGGGAAGCTTGCTTCCTTGCCGCGGACGAAGAAGACCGTCTCACCGACGCCGGCGCCGGCTGCGTCGACGGCGACCAGCGTCCGGCCGGCGGGCGTGCCGTCCGCGGCGATCGGCTGGAGCACGAGCAGCGTGAGGCCCATCAAATTCTCGTCCTTGCGGGTGATGACCACGTCGCCGATGACGCGCGCGAGCTGCATGAGCGTCTAGTCGAGAACGTCCACGGCATCGATGATGCCGACGATGGCGGCATCCACGGGGCAGTCCTTCATGCCGGCCGCCATTCGCGCGGAGCTGCCGCTGACGATGAGCACCGTCTCGCCGACGCCGGCATCGACGGTATCGACGGCGACGAGGTAGTTGCCGTCGCTCTTGCCATGGGGATCGACCGGACGCGCCACGAGCAGCTTGTTGCTGACGAGGCGCGGGTCCTTGCGCGTAGCGACAACGGTCCCGACGACGCGAGCGAGGATCATCGGGCCCGTACTCCGGCTACGGCTTCGCGGCGCCCGCGGTCGCCTTGCCGATGGGCAGCGTGTCCTCGAGGTTGGCGTGCGGCCGTGGGATGACGTGGACCGACACCAGCTCGCCGACGCGCCGGGCCGCCGCCGCGCCCGCGTCGGTCGCGGCCTTCACGGCGGCGACGTCACCGCGGACCATCGCCGTCACGTAGCCGGCGCCGATCTTCTCCCAGCCGATCAGCGTCACCTTTGCGGCCTTGACCATGGCGTCGGCCGCCTCGATCATGGCGACCAGCCCCTTGGTCTCGACCATTCCCAACGCCTCTCCCATTTCGTCTCCGTTCAGTCTTTCAAGGTCCTGACCGCGTCAGCGATCAGTGCCGTCAATTCGCCGTATGTTAGCCGAATTTCCCCGTCTCTGCGCGCTCGATCCGGTGCGGGCGCATCGGGCACGAGCCGTCCGTCGGCCGACGGAGGCGACTCGAGCACCTGGCAGAGCACCTGATCGCCGCCCGCCTCCGACGGATCGGCGCAGAGCGGCGCCGGCGCCGGAATGCCGTAGAAGCCGCGGAGCCCCTGCAGCCGTTCGACCTCCTCGCGCGATATCAGGTGCTCGCGCCCGAGGATCCGCGCCACGAGGCTGATCTTCGCGAAGTGCTCGATCGTCTCCATCTTGAAATACGCGGCGAGGACGTCCGCGCCGCATGTGACGGCACCGTGATTGGCGAGCAGCATGCCGTCGTGCGCCTTGATGTACTTCCGCACGGCCTCTGGCAGCTCGCTCGTGGAGGGCGTGCCGTACGCGGCGATCGGGATGCTCCCGAGCGTGGTGATCACCTCGGCGAGGACCGCGCGCGTGAGCGGAATGCCCGCGACGGCGAATCCGGTCGCGATGGGCGGATGCGCGTGGACGACCGCGTTCGCGTCGGGCCGGTTCCGGTAGATCTCGAGGTGCATGGGGAGCTCGGTGGAGGGATCGCGCTCGCCGGCGATCTTCCTCCCCTCGTAGTCGACGATCACCATCATGTCGGGGGTCATGAACCCCTTCGACACGCCCTTCGGCGTCGTGACGAGACGGCGCTCGTCGAGCCGCGCGCTGATGTTGCCGTCGTTCGAGGCGATGTACGCGCGCGCGTAGAGGCGCCGGCCGGCCTCGACAATATCCGCGCGAATCTGCTCCTCGACCCTGGTCATTGCGACGTTCACAGTAGGCAGTCGGCAGTCGGCAGACACGACCCGCCTCTCCTGCCTACTGCATACTGCCTACTGCCTACTATCAAATTTCCTCCGGCACTCCTCCGAGCAGAAGTAATGCGTGCTCCCGCCTGCGGTCACCGACAGCGCGGCGCGCGGTGGCACGAAGGTTCCGCACACGGGATCGCGAACGAGCTTGACGGGTGCGCGCCGGGCACTGCCGGCCGCCGACTCGCCGCGCGCCGCCCCGGCGATGACAGCGTCCACCAGCCGCCAGAACAGGCGCGCGACGACGATGAGCAGGATCGCGAAGAGGAGAAGCCTGGTCATCGCGCCGCCCGTCCGTGTCAGCTGCCGGGGGTCGTGCCCGGACGCGGATGGCCGGCGGCCGACAGCCCCTCGAGCCCTTTGCGCGCGGCCTGCGCTTCCGGACTGTCGGGTGCGATCGCGATGACCTCTTTCCATGCCGCCTCGGCCCCTGCCAGGTCCTGCTTGCCGAACGCCAGCACGATGCCCCTGTTGAGCATCGTCTTGGTGTGGCGCGCGTCGATCTTCAGCGAGGTCTCGAACTGCTGCAGCGCGCGGTCCGTCTGGCCCGTGTAGTAGTAGCTGATGCCGAGGTCGGTGCTCGCGTCGGGGTTCTTCGGATCGAGCCGGAGGCTTTCCTCGTACCACGTGATCGCGTCGTCGTAGCGCTCGGCGTCGAAATAGGTGTTGCCGAGCTGAAGGGCCGCGCCGGCGTTCTTCGGATCGTTCTTGATGACCGTCATCAACGCCTGCACCCGGGCCTCGTCGAGCGGGGGCGTCTGACGCGCGCTCTGCTGCTGCACGGGCGCGGGCGCCGCGGCCGCAGGCGCGCTCAGCCGGGACTGCTGTGCGCCGATGACCCAGCCGAGGATGACGCCGAAGCACATGCCGGCGACGGCGAAGACGATGGATTCAGTCTTCACGAAGTCTCTCGTCTTTCGTCTCTGGTCTCTGGTCCTACGAGAGACCAAAGACAAGAGACCAAAGACTCATCTTATGACACCCCGAGCGTCCGCTGAAACCATTCGACCAGCTGTCGCACGAGGTCGGCCTCGCGCGCGAGTAGGATCGTCCCATGGGCCGGGACGTCCGACCATCGCACGTCGCGCGTCCCCGCCGCCTCCTGTGCCAGCACGCGCACCGAGCGCGCGGCATAGGGGTCGTGAACGCTCGCCATCAGCAGGGCCGGGCGCGGGCCGTACTGCTCCATTGAGAGCTCGATGCGGACGCCCCGATAGTCGAGCGTGGGCGAAATCAGCGCGAGCGATCGCACGGCCGGGTCCGCCGCGGCCGCGAGCACGGCCAGGTTCGCGCCAAGCGACGCCCCCGCCACGCCAATCGCGTCGGACTGGACCTCCGTGGGACGAGCCGCCAGATAGGCGACCGCTGCGCTGATCGGCTCGTGCCATCGCTGCAGCTCGGCGGCGTCGGCGGGCAGGCTGGCACCCGGCAAGTCGATCGCCAGCGCGCCGATGTTCGCTTCGACGAGCCGCTCGGCGACCATCTGCCAGTCGTCCTTGGGGCGGCCGAGCATTGGAACAAGGACCACCGCCGGCGCGGGCCGCTCGCGCGCATCGAACATCAGACCGCCGACCGTGCGGCCATCGGCTGCGCGAAGGGTGACCGTGCGGCCGGCAGCAGCAAGCGGCGCCGCCATTGCGAGCGTGCCGATTACAAATCCCAAAATCCAAATCCCAGATCCCAACACCTGGGCACACCCGTTGGGATTTGGTCTTTGGGATTTGGGATTTGACATGGTCATCAGCTATCCCGCCAACACCTCGAGGTAATCGCGCACGCTGCGGGCGAGACCGACGAACAGCGCATGACTGACGAGCGCATGTCCGATTGAGACCTCGTCGAGGTGCGACAGGCGCCGGAACAGCCCGAGGTTGTCGAGATTCAGGTCGTGGCCGGCATTGACGCCGAGTCCGAGGGTGCTCGCCAGCTCGGCGGCCCGTGCATAGACCGCACACGATCGCTCCCCTTCCGCCCTGTCCCGCTCGAACGCGCGGGCGTAAGGCTCGGTGTAGAGCTCAACTCGATCGGCGCCGAGATCGGCCGCCCAGCGGATCGGCGCGTCCTCGGGATCGACGAACAGGCTGACGCGGACGCCTGCACCCCGTAGATCACCGATCGTGCGGGCAAGCGCCGCGCGCGGCGTGTCGGCCGACCAGCCTGCCTGACTGGTGATCTCGCCGGGGCGGACCGGCACCAGCGTGCACTGATCGGGCCTGACGCTCAGCACGAGCTCGAGCAGATCCGGCCGCGGGTCGCCTTCGATGTTGTACTCGACGCGCCCGCGGAGCGGCGCGAGAAGCGCCGCAATGTCGCGAACGTCGGCCGTGGTGATGTGACGTGCGTCGGCGCGCGGGTGGACCGTGATGCCGGGCGCGCCGGCGTCGACGCAGACCATCACGGCGTCGACCACGGACGGAATCGTGCCGCCGCGCGAGTTGCGCACGGTGGCGACTTTGTTGACGTTGACCGAGAGTCGGACCATTGTCAAATCCCAATACCCAAAACCCAAATCCCAACACGTTGGTCCGCATGGGGAATTGGGATTTGGGATTTGGTCATTGGGATTTTACGTGCTGGGTGACGGCATCCGCGATCTCCTCCGCCCACCGGCGGATCTCGCCCTCGTCGCGTCCCTCGAGCATGATGCGCAGCAGCGGCTCGGTGCCCGAGTACCGCACGAGCAGCCGTCCCTGTCCGGCGAGGCGCCGCTCCACGTCCTCCATGACGGCCGCGACGGGCGGAATCGTCTTCAGATCCACCGTGCGATCCACGCGCACATTCAGGAGCACCTGCGGGTACGTGCGGAGCTCCGCCGCCAGATCGCTCAGGTCGCGGCCGGTGGCGGCCATCGTGCGCAGCACGTGAAGCGACGTCGCAAGGCCGTCGCCCGTGAAGAGATTATCGGAGAAGATCACGTGGCCCGACTGCTCGCCGCCAAGCGACAGATCGCGGGCGACCAGCGCCTCCATCACGTACTTGTCGCCCACCGGACAGCGCACCAGCTCGATACCCGCCTCTCGAAGCGCGATCTCGAGGCCGACGTTGCTCATCACGGTCGCAACGACCGTGTTCTTGTTCAACCGGCCTTCGGCCTTCATCTGCTTCGCGCAGATCAGCATGACCGCATCGCCATCGACGATCCGTCCGCGCGCGTCGACGAAGATCGCGCGATCGCCGTCGCCGTCGTATGCGATGCCGAGCCGGCAGCCGGCGTCGACCACCGTTTTCGCGAGCAGCTCGGGGGCCGTCGATCCGCACGCGAGGTTGATGTTGCGTCCGTCCGGGGCACAGCCGACCTGCTGCACCTCGAACCCGAGCCGTTCGAAGAGCCGCGGCGCCACCGTCGTCGTCGCGCCGTTGGCGCAGTCGACGGCGATCCGAACGCCGGTCTGACGGTGGCTCGCCGGCAGAATCCGCAGCAGGTGCTCCACGTACTCGGCGCGATAGTCGAGCTGTTCGACGTCAGGTCGAGCGCCCTGGACCTCGCTCAGGCCGGCCATGATGTGCTCGACGCGCGCCTCGAGCGCCTCGGTGAACTTTTCACCGCTGCCGGAAAACACCTTGATGCCGTTGTCTTCGAACGGGTTGTGGGAGGCGGAGATGATTACGCCGGCCGTGAACCCCATTCGCGGTGTGAGGTAGGCAATGGCCGGCGTCGGAATGATCCCGGCGCTGACGAGCGTGCCCCCCACGCTGCGGATGCCGGCTGCCAGCTCGCTCTCGATCCAGCGCCCCGACTCGCGCGTGTCGCGCCCGGCGAGAACACGCACGCCTCCGTCGTGGCCGAGCGCGCGGGCGAGCGCGGCGCCAAGGCGACGGATGGTCGGGGCGTCGAGCGGATACTCACCCGCGCGGCCGCGGACGCCGTCGGTGCCGAACAGACGGCCCATCTACTGGTACGTGCCTCCAACATCGGGACCGGCCGCTCCGCTCCACCCCACCGCGCACAAACCGCGCGGCGGGGGCCCCGGGTTGTCGCGGCCAGCAGCACCGTCGTTGAAGAGCTGTCGCAGGTGGTGGTGCATCAGTTGATACACGCCAGTAGTTACCGCACCCGGACTCGCACGGTGTCGGGCTCCACACGGATGACACCGATCTGCGCCGGAGGCGTCACGCGGACGGGCAGCTTGAACAGGCCTGGACGGAGCCCCGTGGTGTCGACCGACGCGTCGAAGTCGGACGCCCCGGCACCGCGCGCCTCGCGCGGGCCGCGCACATAGACGGTCACTTCGGGAGGAGTAATCTGCACCGAGCCGCTGTTGGCGGGCCGCACAGCAATGGCGGCAACCGCCCACTCGATCGGCTGCGGGATGATCGCGACCCGCACGCGCACGCTCCCGGGCGACTGCAGCCGCACCGAGGGATCCGGGACGCCGATATTCACTTCCTCCACGACCTCGGCCGAGGCGTCAGCCACCGACACCGGCTCCGTGATGGCCTGCCTCAGCTGCGCCACCGCGCTCTCGGGGCCGACCACCGCGACGGTCGGGGGATCGGGACTGACGGTCCCGACGAGAAAACCGTCGAGCGGAGTCCCGGCCACCTCCGGCACGACGGGCACCACCTTGGTGGCTGACCTCTCGAACGTCACCGAGACATTCGAAGGTGAGATCTGCACCACCTCGATCCCGAAGGGTGCACGCACATCTTCGACCGTGACATGAAACAGCCGCTGGCCCGGACGAGCGGTGCGCAGATCGAGCACCGCGACCAGCTCGCCCGAGGGGATCCGGCTGAGCGAACCCGAAGAGCCGCGGACCCGCACGTCGACGAGCGTCGGGGGCGCCCCGACGAGCTCCAGCTCCGCCGGGAGGCTCGTGAACTCGAGCGGAATGCGCATCGTCCGCTCGACGATCTGTTCGCCCGATACGAGCAGCCAGATGAGCGCCCCCAGCGCGAGCGACAGCAGCTTGAGGCCGAAATGGCGAAAGCCCGGAATCCGCATTCAGGCGAGCGAGCTCCGGGACTCGGCGCGGGAGGGGCGCAGGCGCGAGCGGCTGCCGAGGAGCGACCGCAAGCCGGTGCGAAGCGCGTCGGGCGAGATGCCGCGCTCGATGCGCCCATCGCGCACGAGGGAAATGCTGCCCGTCTCCTCCGAGACGACCACGGCGACGGCGTCGTTTTCCTCCGTGAGGCCGATGGCCGCCCGATGGCGGGTACCGAGCTCGCGGCTGAAATTCGGGTTGACCGAGAGCGGCAGGAAGCAGGCGGCAGCCGCCACGCGATCGCCCTGAATGATGGCCGCCCCGTCGTGGAGCGGCGACCCGGGCTGGAAGATGCTCGCCAGCAAGTCGTACGTCACCATTGCGTCGAGCGGAATGCCGCCCTCGATGTAGTTGCGGAGGCCGATCTCCCGTTCCAACACGATGATCGCGCCCGTCTTGCGCGCGGCGAGATTGGCCGCGGTGACGACCACTTCCTCGAGCGTTTCATCCGTGCTCTGCTCGCGCGTGAAGTATCGAAAGAAGGGCGCGCGGCCGAAGTGCGCCAGCGCGCGCCGGATGTCGGCCTGGAAGAGCACGATGATCGCAAAGACGACGTAGCCCGCCAGATTGCGGATGACCCAGTTGACGGTTTCGAGCTCGAGCCATTGTGAGAGGAAGAAGAGCCCGAGGATGAACCCCCCGCTGAGCGCCATCTGCACGGCGCGCGTTCCTCGAATGAGCAGCAGCAGCTGATACACGAGGATCGAGACGAGCGCGATGTCGAGCAGGTCCCACCAGGCGATGGCGGGACGCTGCAGCGCGTCGGTCAGCCAGGTCATGCTTCCTCTTTATACCGCCTAATCTCGTCGGCGACGCGAACAACCTGCACCATCTCGCGGACCGCGTGCACGCGGACGATATGTGCACCGGCCAGTACGGCGGCCGTGACGGCCGCGGCCGTCGCCCAATCGCGCTCGGCGGCCGGCACGGTTCCGCCGAGCGGCCGCGCCAGAAACGACTTGCGCGATGGTCCCACCAGGACCGGCTTTCCCAACTCGGCAAACGCGTCGAGCCGCGCCAGCGCCTCGTAGCTGTGGGGCGCCTCCTTCGCGAAGCCGAGCCCTGGATCGACGATGATGCGGTCGCCGGCAACGCCGGCGCCGGTGGCGAATGCGACCGACGCACGCAGCTCGTCGACGACTTCGGCGACGACGTCGTGGTACGACGCCTGCGCGTACATGTCGCGCGAGCGTCCGCGCATGTGCATCAGGACGATGGGCGCCCGGTGGGCCGCTACGACGCCAGCCAGCGCCGGGTCGTGATGCAGCCCGCTGACGTCGTTGACGATCGCGGCGCCCGCCGCAAGCGCCGCGGCCGCCGTCGATGCCTTGTAGGTGTCGACGGAGATCGGCACGCGCACGCGCGTCGAGAGCTGCTCGATGACCGGAACCACCCGACCGCGCTCCTCCTCGGCATCGAGCGGATCGGCGCCGGGGCGGGTCGACTCGCCGCCCACGTCGAGGAGATCGGCGCCCTCGTCCACCATGCGGAGGCCGGCGTCGACGGCGCGTGCGGGGTCGAGGAGGCGGCCGCCGTCGGAGAACGAGTCCGGCGTGACGTTGATGATGCCCATGACGAGCGCGCGCTCGCCGAGGACAAGCGTCGTCCCATTGGGCAATGGGATGCTGAAACGACGGCGGGAGTGCATAAGGCCTCGGGCCTCAGCTGAGGCCTGGGCCCTGGGGCCTGGGGCCTGTGTTATTCCTGCGTGACGGGACGGGGCTGCAGTGGCGGGACGATCGCCGGCCGCTCCTTTTCGCGGGCGGGCTTCGCCTCGCGCGAGAGCGCCGCCACCGCATCGGCCGCCGCAGGCGCTTCCTGGAGCGGCTGCCCCGCGGCAATGCGGCGCACCTGCTCCGCATCGAGCGTTTCGCGCGCCAGGAGCGCGTCGGCCAGCGCGAGCAGCTGCTGCTTGTGCTCGACGAGGATCTGCTGGGCGCGCGCGTAGTTGTCGGTGACGAACTTCTTGACCTCCTGGTCGATGCGGAGCGCCGTGTCCTCGCTGTAATCCTGGTGCTGCGCAATCTCGCGGCCGAGGAAGATCTGCTCCTCCTTCTTGCCGAAGGTGAGCGGACCCATGGCGTCGCTCATCCCCCACTCGCACACCATCCGGCGCGCGAGCTCGGTGGCCCGCTCGAGGTCGTTCCCGGCGCCGGTGGTAATGCTCGTGGTGGTGATCTCCTCGGCAATACGGCCGCCGAGGAGGATCGCCAGCTGGTCCTGCAGGTAGTCGCGCGAGTAGTTGTGCTTCTCGTCGAGCGGGAGCTGCTGCGTCAGGCCGAGCGCCATCCCGCGCGGAATGATCGTCACCTTGTGGATCGGATCCGCGTGCGGGAGCAGCACGGTCAGGAGCGCGTGCCCCGCCTCGTGAACCGCCGTCACGCGCTTCTCCTGATCGCTGATGATCATCGAGCGCCGCTCGGCGCCCATGAGCACCTTGTCCTTGGCGAACTCGAAGTCCATCATGCGGACGACCTTCTGGTTGTAGCGCGCCGCATTGAGCGCCGCCTCGTTCACCAGGTTGGCCAGATCCGCGCCCGAGAAGCCCGCCGATCCCCGCGCCAGCACCGCGACGTCCACGTCGTCGGCGAGCGGAATCTTCTTCGTGTGGACGCCGAGAATCCCCTCGCGTCCCTTCACGTCGGGACGATTGACGACGATGCGGCGGTCGAACCGGCCGGGCCGGAGCAGCGCCGGGTCGAGCACGTCGGGACGGTTGGTGGCCGCGACGAGAATCACGCCCTCGTTCGACTCGAAGCCGTCCATCTCGACGAGCAGCTGGTTGAGCGTCTGCTCGCGCTCGTCGTGTCCGCCGCCAAGGCCCGCCCCGCGGTGCCGGCCGACGGCGTCGATCTCGTCGATGAACACGATGCAGGGGGCGTTCTTCTTCCCCTGCTCGAAGAGATCCCGCACGCGGGAGGCGCCGACGCCCACGAACATCTCGACGAAATCGGAGCCGCTGATCGAGAAGAACGGCACGTTCGCTTCGCCGGCGACGGCGCGCGCCAGCAGCGTCTTGCCGGTTCCGGGCGCCCCCATGAGCAGCACACCCTTCGGGATCCGGCCTCCGAGCTTCTGGAACTTCTGCGGCTCGCGGAGGAAGTCGATGATCTCCTGGAGCTCCTCCTTCGCCTCGTCCACGCCAGCGACGTCCTTGAACGTCACCTTCTTCTGCGCGCTCGAGGAGAGCTTCGCCTTGCTTTTGCCGAACGAGAGCGCCTTGTTGCCTCCGCTCTGCATCTGGCGCATGAAGAAGATCCAGAAGCCGATCATCAGCAGGATCGGCGCCCAGGAGTACAGGAGCGCGGCCCACGGGCTCGCTGCCGGCTCGCGGGCCGAGACGATGACGTTCCGCTCGAGGAGCCGATTGGCCAGGCCTTCGTACTGCGGCGGGGCGTAAGTGCGGAAGTTTTCGCCCGCCTTGTCGACGCCAATGATCTCGTTGCCGGTGATGGTGACGCGGTCGATCTGCCCGGCGTCCACGGAGGCCATGAACTCCGTGAACGTCAACGGCTTATGGCTGGTCTGGAATTTCGTGGAGAAGTTCCACACGAGAACCCCGATGACGACCAGGGCCATCCAGAAGACCAGGCTCTTAAAAGTTGAGTTCACGATTTTTCCCCACCCCGATCAATCCGGCGCAGACCTCAACCTCCGTGGGATCAAGAGTATCACCTTAGCGCCCCGTCTGCCGTAAGAAGACCAGCTTTTCGCCCCGAAGTTCCACGCGGCTCCCGGGCACGTCCACGCCTCGCTCCGCCCCACCGCGCACAGTCCGCACGGCGGGGGCCCCGGGTTCGCCACCCCCCAACAGCCCGAGAACGGCTTCGACGTGCTCCAGGCCGATTTCACGGCCGTCGGCCATCCGCCTCATCGCCTCCAGGAGGACGCGGCGCCGGACGGGCGGCGGCGCCTGTGTCAAACCGTGAATGTCGAGTTCCAGAGCGCCCTCGCGCTCAGCCGCGACCGCGCGAAACCGCTCGCGGCCGAGCTCGTCGAGCCACTGCGCGTCTTCGCGGACGAGGGCGGCCGCGCGGGCGATGGCGGGCCGCGTCGGCCCGCCCGCCGCACGGTCGAGCTCGGCGAGCACCCGGTGCCGGACGCGGTTGCGCGGATTCGCGAGGTCCTCGTTGGTCTCGTCATCGATCCAGCGCTCGCCGACGCGATCCAGATACGCGCGCAGCTCGGCGCGCGACACGTCGAGCAGCGGGCGCACGACCGTGTCACGCCGGGGGTAAATGCCGCCGAGGCCCGTGAGCCCCGCACCCCGCATCAGCTTGAGCAGAAATGTCTCGGCTTGATCGTCCTCGGTGTGGCCGACCGCGATGCACGTCGCGCCGAGCGCCGCCGCCGTCCGCTCGAGGAACGCGTAGCGCAGGCGACGCGCGGCATCCTCGGTCGACAGGCCATGTGCCGCCGCGTATGCGGGCACGTCGGCGCGCTCGACGACGATCGGCAGGCCGACGCGCGCGGCAAACTCGCGGCAGAACGCTTCGTCGCGATCGGCTGTCGGGCGGAGCCCATGGTGAAGATGTGCGAGGCCGGCCACGGTGAACTCGCCGTGCGCGGAGAGATCGAGCAGGAGCCGCGCGAGCGCGACCGAGTCGGACCCGCCCGAGAGGCCGACCAGCACCCGCGCGCCCGGCGGGATCAGGCCGTGGCGGCGGATGGTGCGGCGAACCTGCTGGTGAAGCGCAGTCAAATCCCAAAGCCCAAAGCCCAAACCCCAAGAAATCCAAACCCGCTCAGGGGCCTTTGGGATTTGGTCATTGGGCTTTGGGATTTGATATGCCGGAGGGCGGACTCGAACCGCCGACCCCGCGCTTATGAGACGCGTGCTCTAACCGGCTGAGCTACTCCGGCCTGAACCTCTGATCTTAACAGGCCCCACCCCTCGACTGCGCTCGGGGTGCCCTGAGCGAAGTCGAAGGGCAGGCCTCAGGCCTCAGGCCCCAGTTCGATCGCAGCCGCCGCGAGTAGTGGAATGAGGATCTCGTGGTGGCCGACGAGCGAGATCCCGCTTCCGCCAGTCCCCGCGACCGGCCGTGTCACGACGTTGGTCTGCGGCCGGTACATCCGCAGAAAATCGATATTCACCGTCGTCAAGCCGTCGAGCGCGATCCCCTGGTTCCGCACGAGAGCGACCGCCTTCAGAAACACCTCGGGCAGTACGACGGCGGACCCGCAATTCAGATAGACGCCGCCATTCAGGCGTCCGACGCAGGACGTGAAGTAGCGAAAGTCGCGCAGGCTCGCCTCGCCAATGGCGGCACCCGAGGCGGCCGGGTGCATGTGCGTGATGTCGGTCCCGATCGCCACGTGCACCGTGAGCGGGATGCCGAGGCGGTGTGCGGCGACGGCGAGGCTGCGATCCGCGTGCGGCGGGTGACGCTCGGCCAGAAACGCCGCCACCGCCTGGCCGAGGCCCTGTCTGCGTTCGACGCCGCGCCGAATCACCTGATTCAGGAGCTCGCCGGTCTCGCTCGCCATTCCGAACCGCCCCGGCCCGAGCGACTCGTCGACATCTTCCGACGTGGCGCCCGACAGCGCGATCTCGAAATCGTGGATGATGCCGGCGCCGTTCATCGCGACCGCCGACACCCAGCCGCGGCGCATCAGATCGATGACGACCGGCGAGACGCCGGTCTTGATGACGTGTGCGCCAAGCCCCCAGATGATGCCGCTCGAGCGAGCGCGTGCGTCGACCATCGCGCGAACCGCGCGGCGGAGATCCTGTCCCCCGAGAATCGCCGGCAGCGAGTCGAACCACGCCTTGAAGGAGGCGCCGCGCGCGACCGGCCGTGCGAAGTCCTCGACACGCGCCTTGCTTGGCCGCGACGCGAGCGGGTACGTCCGCACGCCGGAGAGATCGAACTCTTCGTAGGGAAATGGCATGGGGGTAGGTTACAGGATCAGCATCGCGTCGCCGTAGCTGTAGAAGCGATACCCGTGGGCGATCGCCTCGCGATAGGCGGCAAGGACGGGTTCGCGGCCGGCGAACGCCGCGACGAGCACGAGCAGCGACGAGCGCGGCAGGTGAAAGTTCGTGACGAGGCCGTCGACCAGGCGGAATGCGTGCCCCGGGCGGACGTACAGGCCCGTTTCGCCGCTCTGCGCGCCGATGCGGCCGTCGGCATTCACGGCGAGCGACTCCAGCACGCGGACGGTCGTCGTGCCGACGGCAACGATGCGGCGACTTTCACGACGCGCACGCGTCAGCGCCGCGGCGGCCTCGGGCGGCACGCCGAACGTTTCGGGATCGACCACGTGGTCCTCGACACGTGACGAACGAACGGGCTTGAACGTGCCGTATCCGACGTGCAGCGTCACCTCGGCGCGCCCGACCCCGAGAGCCGTCAGCTCGTCGAGGAGCGCCGGCGTGAAGTGCAGCCCTGCGGTCGGCGCCGCAACAGAGCCGCGCTCGCGCGCGTACACCGTCTGGTATCGCTCGCGGTCGGCCGGCCGGTCCTCGCGCCTGATGTAGGGCGGCAGCGGCACGTGCCCGATGCGCTCGATCGCATCCATGAGATCGACGCTCGCATCGGTCCAGAGCCGGACGACGCGCCGGCCGTAGAAGTGGCGGAACACGATCTCGCCGTGCACCTGAATGCCGCTCCCTTCGAACAGCATCCGCGCGCCAGGCTTGAGCTTCTGCCCTGGATGGACGAGGGCTTCCCATTCCCACTTCGGGCTTTGGGCTTCGGGCTTTGGGCGTTCACGGAGGAGCAGACATTCGACCGTCCCTCCGCTCGGGACCCTGTGCCCGAGGAGCCGCGCCGGAAACACCTTCGTATTGTTCAGCACGAGCAGATCGCCCGCCCGGAGGTAATCGCCGAGCCGCGCGAACATCGCGTGCTCGACGTACCCCGAGTCGCGGTGCAGCACGAGCAGCCGCGAGCCGCCGCGGACCATCGGCGGGTCCTGGGCGATGCGCTCAGGCGGCAGATCGAAATCGAACTCTGAAACGTCCACCGCCTGCGAGCGTATCTGAGTGGCCGGGGCCTTGCACACTCAGCCGGCATGTACGACATGCGATCACATCGATCGCCTCAAGCCCGTCGGCGAGCTGCTCGGGAAGCAGGCTGGAGGAACCGGCCGAGATCGGTCCTGCCGCGCGCGGCGAGCAGCGGCTTCCAGAGATCGCCGCGCTGGGCCACCCGATCGGGAACGTTCCGAATCGTGAAATCCTCGGTGCGGATGCCTCGCGCCACTTCCTCCCATGTCACGGGCGTCGACACCGTCGCGAGCGGCGTCGGCCGTACCGAGTAGATGCTCGCAAGCGTGCTGCCCCACCGGTTCTGGTTGTAGTCGACGAGCACGCGCGCGGCCGGCCGCTCGGCGACGCGGTACTCGGACGTCACGAGCGCCGGATGCCGCGACGCCAGCTCCACGGCGAGCGCTTTCGCAAACGTCCAGACCGCCTTCTGCACCGGGCCTCGCATGATCGGGACATAGACGTGCATGCCCTTCGAGCCGCTCGTTTTCACGAGCGGCTTCATGCCCAGCGACTCGAGCGCCTCGTGGACGATCAGCGCGCACTTGCGCACCCGATCGAAGGTTGCACCCGTGCCCGGGTCGAGATCGAAGTGGACGTAATCCGGTCGATCGACGTCGTCGCACGTCGCGTACCACTGATTGAGATCGATGCACCCGAGATTGATCACCCACAACAGACACGCGAGATCGTCGATCAGGGGAAAGTCAATGATGTTGCCCGACTCATGCTCGATCGCGCAGGTCCGAATCCATGCCGGCCGGGGCGTCGGCGCGCGCTTCATGAAGAAGAACGGTCCGGCCGCGCCATGTGGATAGCGCTTCATGACCATGGCGCGGTTCCGGATGTGCGGCAGGAGGACCGGCGCGACGTCGGCGTAATACTGGATGAGCCCGCCCTTGGTGATGCCGAGCTCCGGCCAGAACGGCTTGCGCAGGTTCGTCAGCCGCACCTCGCGGCCGTCGACCGTCAGCGTCGCGTTGTCGACGTCGGTAGGGATCCGAAGACGATGCATCGATGTCAACCACGAAGAACACGAAGATCACGAACGCACATTTTGGCTAGTCTGCCTTCGTGATCATCGTGGCCTTCGTGGTTCCAGTTTCGGCGGCCTCGGGCCGTGGCGCGCGGCGCCCGCGATCGGCGCGTACTCCAGCTCGAGGCCGGCGGTCACGCACCGGAGCATCAGTCCCCCGCGGCTCATGTCGCCGCGGCCGACGAAGTGCGGCGGGAACATCAGACGGGTGCCGAAAATCGGCAGCAGCAGGTCGACGTACTTGCCCGAGGCGATGCTGCCGAGCAGCACGACCTCGCAGTCCTCACTGATGGCCGCCCGCAGCGTCCGCGCGCCGCGTTCGAGCGGCCGCCGGTACACGGGATTGGCGACGTCAATCTCCGCCGCGGCAAACGTCTGAAACGACGCGATCGTCACGGACGTGTCCGCCGCGCGCAGCCCCGCGTTCGGCGTGATCACGAGCACGCCGCCCGCTGTCACGAGGTCACCGGGATCGGGCGGCCGCGCAAACCGCCGCGCGTACGCGAGCTTGCCGCGGAAGTACAGCCCGCTCACGAAGCTGAAGACCTCGCCGAGCGGCGCGCCCCGCCGGCTCTGGAGCCGGCGAGCCAGCTCGAAGCCGGCGTTCGGCGCGAGCAGCAGTTGTGCGCGGCGTCCGGAGCAGTTGGCCGGCGAGAGCAGGAAGATCCGCGGCGGGGGCGTCTGACGTCGGCGGGCCACGTCAGAGAAGTCGGCGTCCCAGCACGGCCGCGAGCCAGCCGAGGACCAGAAATGGAAGGACGGCGATCGCAAGGACGAGCAGCATGAATAGGCCCACGAAGAGCCAATCGCCGGCCGAGGCGCGGCGGGCGCCTGCCGCGTGCCGCTCGAGAAGCACCAGGTTGCGAAGATTCGCCTTCCACGCCACGTCGAACAGGTCGCCCACGATCGGCACTGCTCCCAGCATCGCATCGATCGCCACGTTGCCGATCATCCGAAGCCGGACGACGAGCGGCAGGCCCAGGTCGCGGGCCTGCCAGAGGATCACGAGCGCGAAGAGCGGTGAGACGAGGTCGCCGAGCCCGGGGATCAGGCCGACGATCGGGTCGAGGCCGACCCGGTACGACGTGCCGGGCACCACGAACGCGGAGTCGAGCAGCTCGGCGATCCTGCGCAGCGCCGCGACGCGCTGCTGGGCTGGAGACACCACATGTTCATTATCCCCAGCGCAGCAGCACGGCGCCGACCGTGAAGCCGGCGCCGACGGCGGCGAGAAGGACGAGGTCGCCACGCTTCAGCCGTCCTGCGCGGACGGCATCGTCGAGCGCAAGCGGAATCGTGGCGGCGGTGGTGTTGCCGAAGCGATCGATGTTGATCACCACCTTGTCGCGCGGCAAGCCGAGCTTCTCGGTGGCGGACAGGATGATCCGCGTATTCGCCTGATGCGGCACGAGCAGGTCCACCTGGCACGGCTTCAGGCCGTTGCGCTCGAGGAGCACGCGGCAGACCTCCTCGAAATTCCGCACGGCGTACTTGAAGACCGCCTGCCCTTCCTGCTTGACGAAGTGCAGCCGCTGCTCGACCGTCTCCTTCGACGCGGGCATGCGGCTGCCGCCCGCCGGCATGCAGAGCGCCGACCCGCCGCGGCCGTCGATATAGTGCTCGAAGTCGATCACGCCGGCCGAATCCCCGTTCGCCGCCTCGAGCACCACGGCGCCGGCGCCATCGCCGAACAGCACGCAGGTGGCGCGATCGGTGTAGTCGATGATGCTCGACATCACGTCGGCGCCCACGACGAGCGCCCGCGTGCTCGCCCCTGAGGCTATCATCGCGGCGCCGGTCGTCAGCGCGTAGGTAAACCCGGCGCACGCCGCGCTGAGGTCGTACCCCCATGCCCGCGGCGCGCCAATCTTCGTCTGGAGCAGGCAGGCGGTGCTTGGAAACAGCATGTCGGGGGTCGTCGTCGCGACGAGGATCAGATCGATGTCGGCCGGCGTCACGCCCGCGCGCTCGATCGCCGTGAGCGCCGCCTCCTTCGCGAGGTCGGACGTCGCCACGCCCGGATCGACGACGTGGCGTTCGCGGATACCCACACGCTGCATGATCCACTCGTCGCTCGTGTCGACCATCTTCTCGAGGTCGGCGTTCGTGAGCACGCGCGGGGGTACATAGGTGGCCAGCCCCGCGATGCGCGCGCGGCCGGCGCTGTTCGGCTTCACCACAGACGAGAATCCCTCCCCGGCGCGTCCAGCCCGAAGTACTGATAGGCGCGCGCCGTGGCCACGCGACCGCGTGGCGTGCGATCGAGAAAGCCGGCCTGGATGAGAAACGGCTCGTAGATGTCTTCGATCGCGTCGCGTTCCTCGGAAATGGCGGCGGCGAGGCTGTTGACGCCAACCGGGCCGCCGCCGAACTTGTCGATGATCGTCCGCAGGAGCTTGCGGTCGACCTCGTCGAACCCCTGATCGTCGACCTCGAGCAGCTCGAGCGCCGCTCTCGCCACGTCCGCCGTCACGGTGCCATCGGCGCGGACCTGGGCGTAGTCGCGCACGCGGCGCAGCAGGCGGTTGGCGATGCGCGGCGTGCCGCGCGCGCGTCGCGCGATCTCGCGCCCGGCCGACTCCTCGATCGGCACGCCGAGGATGCGCGCCGAGCGGCGGACGATCTCCTCGATGTCGCGCTCCTCGTAGAAGTCGAGCCGATGGACGATGCCGAAGCGGGCCCGCAGCGGGCCCGTGAGCAGCCCGGCCCTGGTCGTGGCGCCGACGAGCGTGAACTTCGGCAGCGGCACCTTCACCGATCGTGCGCTCGGTCCCTGGCCGATGACGATATCGAGCTCGTAGTCCTCCATCGCCGGATAGAGGATCTCCTCGATGTTCGGCGCCATGCGGTGGATCTCGTCGATGAACAGGATCTCGTGCGGCTGCAGATTCGTGAGCATCGCGGCAAGATCGCCGGGCTTCTCGATCACCGGTCCCGCCGTGGCGCGCACCGCCACGCCCATTTCGTTGCCGATCACGTACGCGAGCGTCGTCTTGCCGAGGCCGGGCGGGCCGTAGAGCAGCACGTGATCGAGCGCCTCGCCGCGGCCGCGCGCGGCCGCAATCGAGACCTCGAGGTTGTCGCGGACGCGATCCTGGCCGATGTACTCGCCGAGCGATCGGGGACGAAGGCCAGCCTCGTACTGTGCCTCGTCATCGACGCGGCCGGATGCGACCACGCGCGTGTTCATCGCATCAGCTCCCGCAGCGCGGCCTTGAGCGCCTGCTCGAACGCGGGCGCACCGTTGGTGTTCAATGTGGCGTCAACGGCTTTTTCGGCGATGGCCCGATGATAGCCCAGGTTCAGGAGCGCCGAGAGCACATCGTCGCGCAGCCGTCCGCCTGATGCCTCGGCGGGCCCACCAGCGCCAGCCGGCACGACGAGATGCGCGAGGCGATCCTTCAGCTCGAGCACGATCCGCTCGGCCGTCTTCCGTCCGATGCCGGGGATTGCCGTGAGGCGCGCGACGTCGCCGCGCTGCACGGCGGCGACGAGCTCCGCCGGTTCGATGCCCGAGAGCACCGCCACTGCCAGCTTCGGGCCGATGCCGCTCGTCGCAATCAGCCGCTCGAAGAGCTGCTGCTCGAGCGCCGTCAGAAACCCATACAGCTGCAGCGCGTCCTCCCGCACGTGCGTGTGGATGCGCAGCGAGACCTGGTCGCCAGGGTCGCCGACGTCGTAGTAGGTCGACAGCGGCACGTGCACCTCGTACCCGACGCCCTGCACGTCGACGACGATCCGGTTCGGCTGCTTGTCGAGAATGCGGCCGCGGAGCAGTGCGATCATCCGGCGGTGGGGGGACGGTAGTGACGCCAGGTGCGCGGCTTGGCCCGGCTAAAGCCGGACGTCACGTCTGCCTTCGTAGTGTCCGGCTCTAGCCGGACCGGCGGCATCGAATGCAGATGGCAAATCGCGACCGCCAGCGCGTCGGCCGCATCGTGCGGCGACGGCGGCTTCGCGAGGCCGAGGAGCAGCTTGATCATCTGCTGCACCTGATGCTTCTCGGCGCGGCCGTAGCCGACCACCGCGCGCTTGACCTCCGCCGGCGTGTATTCGACGACCGGGCACCCCGCCTCGACGGCGGCGAGCACGGCCACGCCACGGGCGTGCCCGAGCTTGAGGGCGCTGCGCACGTTGGCGGCGTGAAAGAGCGATTCGATCGCCACGCAGTCGGGTGCGCAACCGGTCAGCAGCGTGAGGAGCTCGCGGTGGATGTGCGCGAGGCGCTGGGGGAAAGGGTCGCCGGGGGGCACCGAGATTGCGCCGCAGCGCACCAGGCGGGCGACGCGGCCGTCCGTCTCCACGCAGCCGTAACCGGTGCGCTCGGAGCCCGGATCGATGCCGAAGATTCTCACGCCAGGGAGGCCTCGATCTCCTTCTCCTCGACGTCGAAGTTGGCCCACACGTGCTGCACGTCGTCGTGCTCCTCGATGGCTTCCATCAGCTTCAGCATCTGCTGCGCTTCTTTGCCGACGAGCTTCACGTAGTTCTGGGGAATCATCGCGATCTGCGCGCTCGCGGGCTCCACACCGAGCGCCTTGATCGCGTCGCGCACCGCCTCGAACTGCTCCGGTGCGCACACCACTTCCCAGGCGCTTCCGTCGTCGTTCATATCGTCGGCGCCGGCGTCGAGCGCCGCCGAGAGCAGCTTGTCTTCGTCGATCTTTCCTTTCTCGACAATGATCTCGCCCTTCCGGGAGAACATCCACGCGACGCTGTTCTCCGCGGCGAGATTGCCCGCGTGCTTGTCCAGGAGATGGCGGATCTCGCCGACCGTCCGCTTCTTGTTGTCGGTCAGTGTCTGGATCATCAGCGCCACCCCGCCCGGCCCGTAGCCCTCGTAGGTGACCTCTTCGTACTGGACGCCGGGCTCCTCGCCGGTGCCGCGGCGGATGGCGCGCTCGATGTTTTCGCGCGGCATGTTGTTCGCCTTGGCCTCGGCGATGATCGTGCGGAGCCGAGGATTACTGTCGGGATCCTTGCCGCCGTTGCGGGCGGCGACCGTCAGTTCCTTGATGATCCGCGTGAAAACCTTGCCGCGCTTGGCGTCGGCGGCACCCTTCTTGTGCTTGATGGTGTGCCACTTGGAATGGCCAGACATGTGAGAACTCCCTCGGAAGTAACGCCGAATTCTAACAGTCTCACGCGCGTTTCGCGAGGATCACCCAGACGTCGGCCCGGGCGTCCCACGGGCCGCCGCGATAATCGCCGAGCAGAGCCGTGACCGTGAAGCCGGCTTTCTCGAGGCGGCGGGCCATTTGCGGCACCGACAGCGTCCGGAAGGCCAGCGCGAAGCGGCGGGTCCGGCGCTGCCGCCCCCGCCGCTCGACGAACTCCTGATTGAAGATCGTCAGCCGCCGGGCGCGGTCCTGGCGGACGGTCTCGACCAGCGTGACGCGCGCGCTGCCCGGCCGCCCCCGCCAGCCGCGCAGGCTCACCCGCCTGCGGTACTCCTCCCACGCAGGCAGATCGGCGACGAGCTCCAGCCCGAAGGTGCCACCGGGCTCGAGTACGTCGTGGACGGACGCGAGCGTTGCCGCAAGGTCGCGCTCGCGCAGGAGCGACTGCAGCACGCCGTACGGCGCGAGGACGGTCGAGAAGGTGGACGCGGGAAACGGGAGGTGCCGGATGTCGCCGCGGATCAGGCGGACGCGGCCGTCCAGACGCGCACGCGCCACGCGGCGTCGCGCGCGCGCGAGCATCGACCTGGACCGGTCGACGCCGACGAGCCGGATGCCGGCGCGCGCCAGCGGCACGACGATCCGGCCGGTGCCGCAACCGAGCTCCAGCACGGGCCCGCGTGCGCCGGCCGCCACGGTGCGCCAGAAGGGAACGTCCCGACGGCCGAGCGTGCGCGCGTTCTCCCAGTCGTAGAACGGCGCGTAGTCATCCCACCCGTCGTGCCCTTCCATCAGGCGGATTTCTGCCCGAGCGTCGCAAACAACATCGTGTTCTGAATCTCGACGAAGCTGGAGCCCGCCTGCTGGGCCTCCCGCGCGTACGCGTCGAGTGCGTCGAGGTACTCGCGGCCGAGGGCGCGGGCACCGTCGCCGGGCGCGGTTTCGACCGCCTGCTCGACGGCGCTGCGGCGGCGCGCCCAGACGCTGGCCGGCGGCGCACCGAGCTGCGTCTTCGACACCGGAAACAGTCGCACGCTCATGGGCTCGATCCCGTGCCGGGCGAACAGCATCGGCAGCGTCGGCCCGACGGCGATGGCCGCCGCGTCGCCACGCGGGGCGACGAGCGCGCCGAAGAACCGCACTGACAGCTCGAACGCGCGCTGCCCGGCGGGGATCGATGCGTATCCGTAGCGCGCCGTGTTGTCCGGCTCCACGGCGAGCACGCGCCCGCCAGGCACCGTCACGCGGGCGAACTCGCGCACGGCCTCCTCGACGTCGCCGACGTGCTGGAGCACCGCCACGCAGAAGGTCGCGTCGAACGCGCGGTCGCGAAACGGCAGCGCGCTCGCGTCGGCGGTGGCGAAGCCCACGCGCTGATTGTGAGCCTCCGCCTCGCTCCGCGCGATCATCACGCGCTCCACCATCAGATCGATGCCGACGAGACGGAGCTGCGAGACGTGAAGACGTCCGATGTGCACCTCGGCGAGGCCCTCGCCGCACCCGACGTCGAGAATCCGGTTGCCGGCGCGCGGCCGCAGCGTTTCCGCGAGGAACTCGGTGAAGTCGTCGTCCCACCAGCGCTCGCGCAGGTATTTCAGCGTGGGCGACGTGAGGACATCGATGTCGCTAATCACTGACGGCGAGCTCTCCGGGCAGGATCGGCCGCGTGCGCGGCAGCACGCCGAGCCGCGCGAGCACGCCGACCGCCGATAGAACGGCAATGAACACGGCCAGCTTGAGCGCGTCGGCCGCGCGCGCTGCGGGCAGCATCCGCCAGAGCACCCAGAGCATCGGCTGCGCGATCGCCACGGCCCAGACCGATCCGTAGAAATACCGGCGCTCGTGCCCTTCGCCCTGCGTCGACGGCTTGACGCGCGGCAGCCGTCCGGCGGCCCCGAGCGCCCAGACCGTTCCTGCGATCGGGAAATACGCGACTTCGTACATCTGGCGCAGCTGCCACTCGCCGGTCGCCACGGCATACGCCAGACCAGCCGCATTCAGCACCGCAAACGCGACCACTTCACCCCACGCGGTGGTGTAGCAGACGCGGCGGTACAGCGGGTTCGGCCGATCCTCGGTGAATCGGATGATGTAGGGCTGCGGCTCGCACCCGGGGAGTCGCCCCCTGAGTCCCGCGACGGCCGTGGCGGCGAGCACCACCGACAGCCATCCTGCCATCCTCGCGTCGACCCCCCGCTCGAACAAGTCGAACGTCAGCGGTCCCGGCGCGATGAAGAAGACGAAAATCCAGATGGGCCAGTGCAGAACGCGGTAGGAGAGCTTGTTGCGATACCGGATCTGGCGGTCGGTGTCGAACTCGACATAGCGCGCATCCGTTCGGACGGTCACCTCGGGCATCGTCGACGCGCGATCATTCTAAAGCACCCCAATGCACAAAGTCCGCGCGTTGGGGGCTAGCTGCCGTCCAGCGTGACCGTCCGGCGCGTGCACGCCCGCACGAACTCGACGTCATGTGTCGCGATGACGATCGTCCGCCCCTCGGCGGCCAGATCGCGCAGCGTTGCGGCGAGATCGCTGCGGCGCGCGGGGTCGAGCGACGCCGTCGGCTCGTCCATCAGCAGGACGGGTGGTTCCACGGCAAGCGCTCGCGCAATCGCCACGCGCTGCGCCTCGCCGCCCGAGAGCTCGTGCGGCAGCGCCCCGGCGCGGCCGCCGACCCCAAGCGCCTCGAGCAGCGTGCGCGCCCGCCGCTCGGCCCCGGCACGCGGTTGCTTCAGCGCGTGCACCGGCGCGAGCCACACGTTCTCGAGCGCGGTCATGTGCGCGAACAGATGATGGAACTGAAAGACGATGCCGACGGATCGATGCAGCTTGCGGGCGTGCGAGCCGCGGGGCAGGCGGCCGGCGGCAAGCCGGACGCCGTTGACGTGAATCTCGCCCGCGGCGATCGGATCCAGCCCCGCAATCGCGCGCAGCACGCTGGTCTTTCCAGCGCCGGAGGCGCCCATCAGCGCCACCAGCTCGCCGCGCGTCGCCGAAAACCCCAGCCCCTCGACGATGAGGCGATCGCCGCGGCGGATGGCGACATCCTGGAGCTCGAGCATCACCCCCTCCGCCATCCCTTCTCGATGCGCCGCGCGAGCCGGGCGAGCGGCAGCGACATCGCGAGGTAGAGCGCGGCGCACAGCGCCCCCGGTACGACCCAGCTCCCGATGTTTGCCGCGAAGATCGTCGTCTGGCGCGTCAGCTCGACGACGGTGATGAGCGAGACGAGGGAGCTGTCCTTGAGGAGCGCCACGAAGTCGTTGGTCATCGGCGCCAGGGCGAGGCGAAACGCTTGCGGCCCGCGCACGAGCGCGAGCGTCTGCGCGTCGGTGAGCCCCAGGGCGCGCGCGGCGTCGAGCTGCCCCGGCGGCACCGCTTCGAGCGCGCCGCGGTAGATCTCGCTCTCGTAGGCGGCGTAATTGAGGCCGAGCCCGACGAAGGCCGCGACGAACGCCGGCAGCTGGATGAGCGACGCGAGACCGAAGTAGAGGACGAGCAGCTGCAGCAGGAGCGGTGTACCGCGCATCACCTCCACGTATCCGGTGAGTGCCGCCTGCAGCGGGCGCGCGCCATACACGCGGCCGCTCGCGATGAGCACGCCGAGCGCGACGGCGAGCGCCATCGCCGCGCAGGAGAGCGCCACGGTGATGACGGCAGCCTGGAGCAGCGCGGGAAAATAGCGGCGCGTCGCCTCCCATGCCCCGGGCGGCGTGCCCTGCGAGATCGGCACCGTTTCGTCGGTCGGGCTCGCACGCACACGCGCGTACAGGCGAGGTTGATCGTCGTTCCACATGTTCCAGCGCCGGAAGATCGCCTCGAGGCGGCCATCGCGCATCGCCTGCTTCAGGATGTCGTTGATCCGATCGCGGAGCACCGACCGACCGGGCGCGAGGATCCCTACGTAATAGCCGACACCGATATCCGCCTCCTGATTCACCAGGCCTGGGTTGCGCGTGATCCCGCGCGCCGCGAGCACGGCGTCGAGGACGACGGCGTCCACCCGCCCGAGCGCCAGATCGCTGTACGGATGCACGTCGTCTTCGTACGTCACCGGAACGATGCCGTGCTCGGCTTCCGCGGCGACAAGGATGTCGTACGCGAGCGTGGCGCCGAGCGTGGCCACGCGGCGGCCGCGCAGGTCGGCCAGCGTGCGGACCCGGGCGCGATCCGCTTCGCGCACGGTGAGCACCTCGTGGAACTCGTAGTAGGGAACCGTGACCGCGAGCCGCGCGCGGCGAGCGGACGTGTCCTCGATCCCGCTCAGGCCGATGTCGAAGTCGCCGCGGACGGCCGACGCCTCGAGCGTCGTGAACGACACCTGGACGAAGCGCGGCGCGCGTCCGAGCTCACGCGCCACGAGCCCCGCGATCTCGACGTCGAAGCCCACGAGTTTCGTCGGGTCCTGCGGGTCGGCCTCGACGAACGGCGCGCCGCCCTCCGAGTCGCCGCCCCAGCGCAGCTCCGGCGCGTTCTGACCCCGCGACGGTGCGGCAATCACGATCAGCGCGGCAACCAAGGAGAGAATCCTGGGCGACATCGGATTCGTCACATGATAGGCGGACCCAAGGTCCGCCTCTACATCGGGCGGGTCGTAGAGGCGGGCCTTCAGGCCCGCCGAGAAGATCCGCGCCGACGGCGCTCGAGCTCGTCGAGTGTGCGCGGCCAGTCGTCGCGCAGCAGCCGCGAAAGCGAGCGGTCGGCCAGCAGGCGGCCGGCGGTCTGACAGTTGGCGCAATAGTTCGCCTCGCTGGCTGCGTACACCACACGCTGCACCGGCGCGCCGCAGTCGGGACAGGGCTGTCCGTAGCGGCCGTGCACCGCCATCCCATCGCGAAACGCCGTGACCTTCTCTGGAAAAGCGCCGCCGGTCTCCTCCTGCAGCCGGCGCATCCACCCGGTGAGCGTCGTGCGCGTGGCCTCGAACAGGCGCCGCACCTCTTCATCGGTCAGCGACTGCGTCTGCTTGAGGGGAGACAGCCGCGCGGCGTGCAGAATTTCATCCGAGTACGCGTTGCCGATGCCGCTGAACAGGTGCGGATCGGTGAGCGCCCGCTTGAGCGTGTGATTCTCGGCGCGCAGCACGCGGTCGAATGCAGAGAGATCCGCGTCGAGCACCTCCAGCCCGCCTGGATCGTGCTCCGCCAGCGCGGCGCGGCCCGCGACGACGTGCAGCGATGCCTGCCGCTTCGTGCCAGCTTCGGTCAGCACGAGCGTCCCGTGCTCGAAGTCCAGCGCCAGCAGACCCACCTTGCCGGGAATCGGGGCGCGGGGCGGCTTCCAGCGGAAGCGACCCGCGATCATCAGATGAAAGACCAGAAACAGCTCGCCCTCCGTCTCGAGGACGATCCGTTTGCCCAGGCGCTCGAGCCCGACGACCGTCCGGCCGCGGACCGCGTCGAGCGTCGGCGCGATCGACCGCAGCAGGAAGGGACTCGCGAGCCTGACTCCCTCGATACGCCGGCCGACGATGCGTGGCTGCAGCGCGTGGAGATAGAGGGCAATGTCCGGCAGCTCTGGCATCGATGCAGTACGATCAGTTTATGGCCTCGTTCGCGCTCCTGGCCGGCCTGGTCGTCCTGATTCACTTCGCGTTCGTCGTCTTTGCGGCATCGGGCGCGCTGCTCGCGCTCCGCTGGCGCTGGATCCCGTGGGTGCACCTGCCGGCCGTGGCCTGGGCGGCGTTCATCGAGTTCTCCGGCGGGATTTGTCCGTTGACGCCGCTCGAAAACGACCTGCGCGCCAGGGCCGGACTCGAGTTCTACAGCGGCGATTTCGTCGCGCGGCACTTGTTTCCCGTGCTCTATCCAGACGGGCTGACGCGTGAGGCGCAGTGTGTCATCGGCGCGGCAGTGCTGGCGGTGAATCTGGTGCTCTACGGCTGGCTGTGGGGGTCCCGTCGTCCGGCGCCGGCGTGAATCGTTCCGCCGGCTGGCCACGTATGGTGATGTAGGCGGGTCCTTGGACCCGCCGGGAGTCGAACTATGACATGCAGGCGTTGCGCGAGAGAGATTGAGGCGGATTCGGCCTTCTGCCGCTATTGCGGCGCGCCGGCGCAGGAACCTGCGGCGCCGAGGCGGCTGACGCGGCGTCCCGCCGAGGGAAAACTCGGCGGCGTCTGTGCCGGCATTGCGGCCTATCTCAACACCGACCCGACCGTCGTGCGGCTGCTCTGGGTCATTCTGTCGGTCGTGCCGGGTGTGATTATCGGTGGGGTGATTGCCTATGCCGTTGCCTGGATCCTGCTGCCCTCCGACGCAGCGGCCGCACCGCGCCCTGCGACCGTCCGGCGGCTGCAGCGCTCGGCCACGAACCGCAAGATCGCGGGCGTGTGCGGCGGGCTGGCCGACTACTTCGACGTCGATTCGACGCTGGTGCGCATCGCGGCGGTCGTGCTGGCCATCTACCCGGGCGCGGTGATCTGCGGCGTGCTCGTGTACCTGCTCGCCTGGTTCGTGATGCCGTCAGCCGCGCCGGAGCGGCTCGAGCCGTCGCCGTCGACACCCTGAGCCCGTAGGCGGACCTCGAGGTCCGCCTCTACGGCAGCCGCCCCGCGTATGGGCGGGTCTTCAGACCCGCCTAACTCTCCTCGGTAATATCCGCGGTGATGTCGATCGGAATGCACCCCTTGACGCTCGTTGCCGCCGGACATTTGTCGGCGTGCGTCGCCACCGCGCGCGCGGCCGCCTCTCGCGTCCCCTTCGGGATGCTGATCCGATAGCGCACGCGCATCCTCGCGATTCGGAGCACACGGTCGACTGCCTCGACGTCTCCCTCGACGTCGGCCGACACCTTGCTGGGTTCCACGGGTATCTGGCGCACCGCCAGTGCGCCGGCAAGAGTGCCGAGCAGTCAACCGCCGACGGCGGCAATGATGTGATCGAGCGTCGCCGGGAGCTCCTCGTCCGGCTCCACGCCGTAGAACTGCTTGATCGCGCCGTGCACGCCGAACCGGATCGGCTCCTTGAACGGCGCGACGTAGGCGTGGCGAATGGGTCCCTTGATGCGATCGATGTGGATCCGGCTGGTGTAGGTCGGCTCCGCCATTGTGGCCGAACGATATCACAGGCCCATCCGTCCTTGCGGGACGGCATGGTGTTTTTGTTCCCTTCGTAGTACCTATACGCCTTCGGTCAGGAGGGGAGCATGAGAGATTTCGCCATCCAGCTCACCCATCGTCCCGGCGAACTCGCGCGCGTCGCGAGCGCCCTGAGCGCCCAGCGGGTCAACATCAAATCGGTTGCAGGCCTGGCGATCGACAAGTACGTCACCGTTCGCATCATCGCCGACGACGTCGAAGCGGCGCGTAGGGCGCTGGAGGACGCCAATATCAGGTTCGAGGAGAGCGAAGTCGTGCAGGTGCTGCTCGAGAATCGCGCCGGCGAGTTGGCCGCCGTCAGCCGCAAGCTGGGGGACGGTGGTGTCAACCTGCGGGCGATCTATCTCACCGGCATCGCTGGAAATCTCGTCGAGCTGGCGATTGTGCCCGACGATGTGAAGAAAGCAAAGCGGCTGTTGGACTAAACCAGCTCGAGACGACCGTGCTCATACTCGACCCTCGCACGCGCGCCGGGCCTCGTCGATGGTCGCCACGTGGATGGCCACGGTGTCCTCGACACGGCGCGCGTAACCGCCGGCAAGGACCGCGGCGAGCGGGACGCCCGCTCGGCGCACCGTCTCGATCACCAGGCGATCGCGCTGGCGGAGGCCCTCCTGCGTGAGGCTGAGGCCGCCGAGCTGGTCCTGATCGTATGGATCGGCGCCCGCGAGATAGAAGACGCACTCGGGCGTCGACGCCATCACCTGCGGCAGCGCCGCTTCGAGCTGCTCCAGAAAAGCTGCGTCGCCCGTACCGTCGGCGAGGCCGATGTCGAGCGATCCGCGCGGTTTCCACATGGGATAGTTGTGCTCCTGGTGCATCGAGAACGTGAACACGCGCGGGTCGGACTCGAAGACGAACGCGGTGCCGTTCCCATGGTGCACGTCGAGATCCACGACGGCCGCGCGGCTGGCCAGAGCGTCGCGCTGGAGGACGCGAATGGCAACCGCCACGTCGTTGAACGGGCAGAAGCCCTCGCCGTGATTGGGAAACGCGTGGTGGAGACCGCCGCCGATGTGAGCGGCGATCGTCTCGCCAGCCACGGCGCGCCGCGCGGCCAGGATCGTACCGCCAACCATCGTGCGGAAGCCCTCGACCATCTCGTGCGACCAGGGGAGCTCGAGCTGGAGGATCGCCTCCTCGGAGAGCGTCCCGTCGCGCAACCCGGACAGGTAGTCGGCGGTGTGGACGAGCGCCAGGTCCTCCCACGGCGCGGGTTCGGGCTCGAGCACGTCAGCCGCGTCGATGAGGCGGTCGCGCAGCAGGCGGTCGTGCACGAGCTGGTATTTCTGCGTCGGAAAGACGTGCGGGCCTATATCGACGCGGTAGCGCGGCGAGAACACGACGTGCATGGCGTCATGTGACCTGCTCGTGCGAGGCGCCGGCGCGCCACACGAAATACTGCTTCGCGAACGTCCGCGAGAGCGTGCCGCGCGCACGCCCCATGATCGCCACTCCTTCGAGCGCCGAACGCCCGCCCAGGCCCTGGCGCTCGAGCTCCCGCAGCCGTCGAGTGAACCGGTTCTGCCACGACGAGCGCCGCTCGCGGCCGTGGACGACGTCGATCATGTCGAGGACGGCGCGGCGGACATCGGCGGGGGTGTTGTCGATGCACTCGAAGCGATCGCCCTTGAAGCCGACGCGCAGGAAGTCGCCGCTGAGCATGTCCGATACCGACAACGTGGCGCCGGTCGTGCGGTCGCGCGCGAGCTTGCAGACGATGCGGTCGGAGGGGCGCGAGAGGTCGCGGAAGTGCACGGCGTTGACGGTGAGCACCGGGACGCCGAGCAGTACGGCGAGCCATGACGGCCCGGAGTCGCATCCGACCAGGAACTCGCTCCGCATGGTGCACCAGATGTCGAGCCACGGGCTGCGTGCGGGCGAGGTCGCCAGGTCCACGACGCCGCGCAACTGCACCGGCGTCATCGTGGGGTCGCCCAGCCGCACGACCGTGTACCCGCGCTTGACGAGCGCCCGGAACGCCGGCCAGTACGTCTCGATCCGCGCGTTTCGGATGGTGTCCCAGCCTCGCTGACGCAGGCCTGATGCGAACCGATAGCCGGATTCGCGCACGTGCACGGTGACGATCGGCGCGGCGGGATCGATCCCGAGCGCAGCCGCCGCTTTCGCCGTCTGCTCTTCGCGATCGGCCGGCATCCGCAGCCGGATGGGCGCGGCTTCATGACCCGCCGTCTCGAGTGCTCTGAGGCGCGTGCGCGCCTGATCCTCGTACAGGCGCGTCCAGCGCGTCTCGGCGTGCGCGGCGTAGGCGCGGATGGTGCGCTTGAGGCGGCGGTACACCGGGCCGCGCTGCATGACGAACCGGCGGAGATGCCGCGGCAGCCACGTCGAGCGCTCGACCGCGCCGTAGACCGGGCCGACCACCAGCCATGCGATCGAACGCCGGATCCACAGCCACGAATTGCCGGCGCGAACCGGGGCCGCGATCCACCAGAGAAGTGTCAGGGCACGGGCCGACCAGCTGCCCGCTGCGACAATGACTGGATCGTCGCACTGCAGGCTGGTCACCGCCGTGTTGAGCGCCTTGCCGGAGGGGACGAAAAACACCTGCGCGCGCAGCATCTGGCCGGCCGCGAAGACGCGGCGCATGCGCACGAGCATCATGCCGTACCCGATGCCGTGTCCCTCGAGGCTTGCGTGCACGTCGGCGAGCAGCAGGCGGCGGCCCGGGAGCCGTAGGAACAGGTGGTCCATGAAAGGAAGAAGCCCGCTTCATCATCTGACGAAGCGGGCTGAGAAGGAATCCCGCAACGCCGTTAAGCGTTGCGGCAGATACTACTCCCGGCAGCGACCTACTCTCCCACGCACCTTCGCACGCAGTACCATCGGCGGTGGCAGGCTTAACTTCCGTGTTCGGAATGGGAACGGGTGTGACC
>JACPCS010000093.1 GCA_016184455.1 Acidobacteriota bacterium | reverse complement strand
CGAGCGACTTGCCCGATCCGGTGGGCATCACCGCGAGCACATCGCGCCCCTCGAGGACGGCGCGCACCACGGCCTCCTGGCCGGGACGGAATGACGCGTATCCGAAATGCTGCCGAAGCGATTCGATCACATCTCCCATGCACGGTGCGAGATCTGTGCCTTCGACTATAGACGAGCCTTCCACGCACGGCGCGCGAGGGCCCGACGCGCAACTTATCATCTGCGTGGACACCGCCAGGTCCCGGCAGGTCTATGCGGAGTGGCTCACGCGTGCGCGGAACTTCTCATGGGACCGCGCCGCGGCGACGCTCCACGGCGCGTATCAGGCGGCAATGGCGAACCGCCGCGCACGCAGGTCCGGCTGAAGCCGGACACTACGATCGCGGGGTGTGTTCGTACGTAGTGTCCGGCTTCAGCCGGACCTTCAGAATCTCGTCGATGAGGAACAGATCGGTGAGCAGCGCACGCACGTGGATCGACGCGTTGAGGTTGTCGACCACCTGCGAGCTGATGGAGGGCTGCGCCAGCACGAGCTGGATCGCCGCCATGCTGTCGCGCGCGTCGCGATCGACGACGGCCGCGAAGGCGCGGTAGCACTCGGCGGGCTCGAGCCGTTCGCGCTCGATGATCGTGGTCAGCACACTGCCGAGATCGGCCAGCGCCTCGGCCGCGCGCGTGAGGAAGTCGCGAATCTGGCTGCCCGCGCCGGAATCGCCCGCCGCGCCCTGCGCCGCATACGCGAGCATGAACTCGTAGGCTTCTTCGATGGCGTCGACGCGCTTCTGGAAGTCTTCCGGCACGACCTCAACTCCCAACGCCCGAGACGCCAACTCCCAAAGACTTATCCGTCGCTCTACACATTGGGAGTTGTGGAGTTGGGAGTTGGGAGTTCGTGCACGGCCCACCGATCGGGGTCGTGATGTTCGAGGTACTGCCGCCGCGTGATCCAGCCAAGGATCATCGCCTTCGTGATCCACCACTTGTCCGGGCGGACGGCGAAGTAGACGTGTGCGATCACAAGGCCGACCAGCGTCACGCCTGCAAGGCCGTGCAGGACGTACGTCAGGCCCCAGGTCGAATCGCTGAAGAGGTACGGGTTGCGCGTGAAGAACGGCGTGCGGATGCGCACCATCATGAACAGGCCGCTCGCCACCACCATGAGCGCGACGACGACGATCGCGAGGTGATAGAGGCGGTTGCCCAGCGGATACTTGCCCGGCCGCGGCCCCGGCACCTCGTGCCCGAGCTCGCGCAGCACTTCGGCCTTCAGCTCCGGCAGATCGCGAGGACCCACCCAGATCGACCAGAAGTCCAGCCAGACGGTCGCATGAATGATGTGAAAGAGGATTGAGCCCGTCAGCACCAGCCCCGCGATCCAGTGCCACGTCACCCACGGGAAGCGGATGCCGACGATCGGCAGAAACGCCGTGAACAGCAGCGTGAACATGGCTGCCGCCATCACCCAGTGGAAGAGGCGGGCGGCCATCGAGTGCCGCGGAATCCGCTCGGGCAGGTCGGTGCGCGCCGCCTCCATCGCGTCGGTTTCAGCGGCGTGCCGCTTGCGATGCGCCGAGAACACCATGTAGCTGGCGTGCGCGACGAAGAAGGCGACGCCCGCAAAGAGCGACGCCCACAGCAGATCCCACGAGATGTGCGTCAGGATCGGCTGGTCCCAGGGGTTCCGGCCCCAGGTCAGGAGGTCCACGTCGTCGCCTCGACGCCGCGTATGGCGCGCTTCACCAGGTTGCGCATCAGCGGCATCTTGTACGCGTTGAACCGCAGCGGCTGCGCGCCTTCGATCGCCAGGTTCGCCGCGACGACCGCCGTCGACTCGTTGCGCGGACGCCCTTCGACCAGCGCCTCGACCGCCGCCAGCCGCAGCGGCCGCGCCGCCACGCCGTTGACGGCGATGCGGATGCGATCGATCGTGCTGCCGGTCAGGCGCATGGCGGAGGCGACGCTGACGAGCGCGAAGTCCCACACCTGCCGGTCTCGTACCTTCTCCCAGTAGAACCGGGCGCCGGCCCATGTCGGGGGCAGACGGACGGCGGTGAGAATGTCGCCCGGCTCGAGGATCGTCATCCGCGTGATGTTGACGCCGGGCCCGACGAAGTAGTCCTCGGCGTTGACGGTGCGCTCGCCGCCGTCTGCGGTGCGGATGACCATCTGCGCGTCGAGCACGATGAGCGCCGGCGCCGTGTCCGACGGATTCACCGCGACGCAGCGGTCTGCGCCGAGAATCGCGTGCTCGCGATTGATCGACTCCGGCGTGTCGGCGTAGCAGATGTTGCCGCCCGCCCTGTAGCAGGGCCAGCCGGCGCGGTAGTACCAGCAGCGCGTATCCTGCGAGACGTTGCCGCCGATCGTCCCCTGGTTGCGGATCTGCGGCGAGGCCGCGGCCTCGGCCGCCTCGAGCAGGATCGAGTAGCGCTCGCGGACGACCGGATGGCGCACCACCTCGGTGAGCGTGGTCATCGCGCCGATCTCGAGGCCGCCGTCGCGCTCGCGGATCCCCTTGAGCGCGGCGATGCCGCTGAGGTCGACCACCGCCTGCGGACGCCTGATGCGGTCCTTCAGCCAGTCGAAGCTGTCGAGGCCGCCGGCCAGCACCCACGCCTCGGCGCCATACCGGTTCAGCACTGCCTGCGCATCCTCGATGGAAGTCGGCTGGAACAGCTCGAACGCCGGCATCACGTCGCGGATTACGGCCATGGACTTGTTCCCCTCCGGCAGGGCGACCGCCCCGCCCGACACATCTCCTCTATACGTGCATCCGCAGCGGTTCGTGCATCCGCCGGCCGTTTTCGAGCGACATCAGGATGATGTCGGCCGTCACCGGCGCCCGGCGGAAGACGTCCTCGCCCACCGCGTCCGCAATCGCCGTCATCACCGCGCCGTAGGCGCCTCCCACCGGCGGCTCGCCGACGCCGCGCGCGCCGACCGGCGTCTCCGGATCCGCCATGTCGAGCGCGTCCGCCTGCAGGGTGCGCGGCACGTCGAGAATCGTCAGCGGCTTGCTGTAGTGGAACCGGTCGGTCAGCGACACGCCGTAGCGCGGATCCACCACCGACTTCTGAAAGAGCGCATGCGCAATGCCGAGGCACGATCCGCCCTTGATCTGCGCGAGCAGGCTCCGCGGATTGACAACGGTGCCGACGTCGCCGACGCCCAGGAAGTCGACCAGGCGCACCGAGCCGGTCTCGACGTCGACCTCGACTTCCGCGAAGCCGATCACGAACGAGTACGTTGTGCCGTTGCGGCCGTAGTTGTCTTTCGCCACACCCATGAGCCCCTGGCCGGCGAGCGCGGTGGCCGACGCCCGCGTCATCGGATTGATGTCCGCCGGCAGCTCGTGGCCGTCGTAGTTCCCGCCCAGCGCAATGGCGCGCCGCGCCGCCTGCGCGTAGCTCATGCCGCGCGACGAGTTGCTGCGGTGGAACACGCGCTCCCCGCCGACGGTGTAGTCGTCGGGTGAGCCGCCGAGATCGCGCGCGGCGATCTCCTGCAGCTTCCGCTTCGCGTCCATCGCCCCCGCGTGGTTCGCGCGCGTCATCCCGTGCGTCGTCTGACTGCCGACCGACGGGCACGTCCACGGCAGATGCTTGCCGGTATCGCCCCAGATGACCTCGACCTTCTCCCACGGCATGTCGAGAATCTCGGCGGCGACCCGCGCCAGGTCGACCATCGAGTGCGTGCCGAGGTTGCCGACGCCCGACTGCACGTAGAGCCGGCCGTCGGGACGGATGGTCATGATGCTGTCCCAGCCGATCGATCCCGCGCCGTGCACGCCGACGGTCACGCCCACGCCGCGGATCTTCGACCCTTCCCGCTTGCCGGCGCGCGCCTTGCGCTCCTGCCACTTGAACAGCGTCGCCCCGCGGTCGAGCGCCTCCTTCACGAATGCGCTGGTCGAGTGGTTGCGCTGGCCGCTGGGCAGCACCGGCCCGAACGGCGCCTTCCCTGCCGGCGCGTTGATCCGGCGGATGGCCACTTGATCGATTCCGAGCTGCTTGGCCGCCTTGGTGATGACGGGCTCGATGATGCCGTTGGCCTGCATCGGCCCGGGCGACCGCTGCTGCGAGCGTGGTGGCGTGTTGGTGGCGACGTTGACGGCGCGCCACCGCATCGCGGGCGGCTGATACACGAGCGACGCCGCGTTGCCGGCCGATCGATGGTCCGCCAGCGGCCCGTACGCGCCCGTGTCCTGGACGATGTAGAGATCGAGCGCGGTGATGCGGCCGTCTTTGGCAAAGCCGATCTTCACGCGGCCGCTCAGGTTCGTCCGCGCGCGGCCGATGTAGCTTTCGTCCTCGCGCGTGATGCGCATCATCACCGGCGCGTTGGCCTTCTTCGACAGGAGCGCCGGGATCGACATCGACACGGCGCCGCCGCCCTTGCTGCCGAAGCCGCCGCCGGTGTACTCACAGATCAGGATCACGTCCTCGGGCGGAATGCCCACCCACCGCGCGATGTTGCCGCGCGTCTGCGCGACGCTCTGCGTCGAGCCGTGAAGGTAGAGCTTGCCGTTCTGCCAGTACGCCATCGCGCTGCGCGTTTCCATCGGGTGATGCCCGGTGGACTGCGTGATGAACGTCTCGTCGAGCACGAGCGCGGCGGCCTTGAAGCCCGCCTCGAGGTCGCCGTACGTCCATTCCTCGGTCGGCTTGCCCATCGGCAGCCGTCCCACGGCTTCCTCGGCGAAATCCTCGGTCGTCCACTTCAGCGTCTCGAACGGCGGCTGCGTCGGCGGTCCCCCCTCACGCGGCGGGGGCGGCGGACCCCAGACGTTGCCATCGAGCCGCGGGTTCGGGCCGTCGGGGCGCAGCGTGTCGAGCGCGTTGGTGACGAACGGCAATGTCTCGAGATCGACCTGAATCCGCTCCACCGCCTCGGCGGCCGTCAGCTCGTCGACCGCGGCGACGGCGAGGATCGGTTCGCCGGCGTAGCGCGGCTCGTTGGTGAGCGCGCGCTCCTGGCCCCCGAGATCCGGCAGGTCGTCGGCGGTCAGAATCGCCTTGACGCCGGGCATCGCCAGCGCGGCGCTCGTGTCGATGCTGCGCACGCGCGCGTGCGGCATCGGGCTGAGCAGGAGCTTGGTGAACAGCATCCCCTCGGCGCGGAAGTCCTCTGCGTAGCGGGCGCGGCCGGTCACTTTCGCGACGAGATCGGGAGGGGTGTAGTTGCGGCCGATGTACTTGCCTGCCATCTACGTCGTCCTCCGCATGTACTCGGCGCCGCGCATGAGCGCGGTCAGAATCTTGTCGTAGTCCTGGCAGCGGCACAGGTTGCCGGAGATGCCGTGCGCCAGCTCGTCGCGCGTCGGGGTCGGGTTCGTCTTGAGGTACCCGACCGCCGCCATCACGAACCCCGGCAGACAGAAGGCGCACTGGAACCCCTGCTCGTCGACGACCGCCTGCTGTACCGGGTGGAGCACACCGCCCGGCGCTTCGAGGCCTTCGATCGTGACGATCCGCCGCCCCCGGACCGTATGCGTCAGCACCGAGCACGAGTAGTGCGGCACGTCGTCGATGAGCACCGTGCAGGCGCCGCACTCCGCCCGGTCGCATCCGAGCTTGGTGCCGGTGAGCCCCAGCTTGTAGCGGAGCGTCATGGCGAGCGTTTCCTGCTTCAGCACGTCGACGCGCCGCGTCTGGCCGTTGACCGTGAGCGTGAGGAGCCGATCGACCGAGCCGGGCGCCGACGACTGCCCGAGCAGCGACCCGGTGCCGCGGAACAGGTAGGCGGCGGAGGACGCCACAGCGCCGCCGGCGATCACGCCTTTGATGAAGTTGCGTCGTGACAGCGACATAGGCTGACCCGTCTGAAAAAACTTGGGGTGAAGTCTACACCGACTAGGTGGTAGCCGGTAGGCGGTAGCTGGTAGCCTACCGTCGAGAGCCGAAAGGCCAAAGCCGATGATCCTGAAGCAGTTCTATCTGAACTGTCTGGCCCACGCCTCCTACCTGATTGGGGACGAACAGAGCCGGACGGCCGCCGTCGTCGACCCGCAGCGCGATGTCGATGCGTACCTGGCATTTGCGGCCGAGCACGGCCTGGCCGTCGCCCACGTGTTCCTGACGCATTTCCATGCCGACTTCATTGCGGGGCATCTGGAGCTGCGCGACCGGGTGGGCGCGACGATCTATCTCGGGAAAGCCGCCAAGGCCGAATACGCGTTCCAGCCGCTCGGCGACGGCGACACGGTCGAATTCGGGCAGGTGCGCCTCGAGGCGATCGAAACGCCGGGCCATACACCGGAATCGATCTGCCTCAAGGTGTACGACCTTGCGGAGAACGCCACGACGCCGAAAGCGGTGCTCACCGGAGACACCCTGTTCGTGGGCGACGTCGGCCGCCCCGACCTCCGCGCCGCGCTCGGATGGTCGGCTGCCGATCTGGGGGCGCTTCTGTATACATCGCTCCGCGACAAGCTGCTGAAGCTCCCTGACTCGAGCCTCGTCTACCCCGCCCACGGCGCCGGCTCGCTCTGCGGCAAGGCGATCAGCCAGGAGACGGTGTCGACGATCGGCGAGCAGCGGCGGGCGAACTATGCGCTGCAGCCGATGAGCAGGGAGGCGTTCCTGGATCTGGTCACGGCCGACCAGCCGGACGCGCCGCCGTATTTCACCTACGACGCAGTGCTCAACAGCCGCGAGCGCCAGACGCTCGAACAGGCGCTCGCGCGGGAGCTCCGTCCGCTCACGATCGACGAGCTGCTCGCCGAGCAGAAGAAGGGGGCGCAGGTGCTCGACACGCGCGATCCGGCGGAGTTCGCGGCCGCGCACCTGGCAGGCAGCATCAACATCGGCCTCGTCGGCCAGTACGCCACCTGGGCAGGTACTGTCCTTTCGCGCGAGACGCCGATCGTGATCGTGGCCGACCCGGGCGCCGAGACGGAGTCAGCGCTGCGCCTCGGGCGCATCGGCTTCGACCACGTCATCGGCTATCTCGCCGGCGGCCTGCGCAGCGCGGATCGATCGGCGGCGCGCATCGTGTCGACGGAGCGCCTGAGCGCGGAGGTCGCCGCCAGACGTCTGACCGAGGGGCGTGCGCCCGTGGTCGTCGACATCCGCGCGCCGGGCGAGCGCGCGCAGAAGCGGATCGAAGGGAGCGTCCATATCCCGCTCACGCGCTTCGGAGAGCGGATGTCGGAGATCCCCGCGGATCGCCCGGTGCTCGTGTACTGCGCGGGTGGGTACCGATCGTCGATTGCCGCGAGCCTGCTGCAGCGCGCCGGGCGAACGAACGTGAGCGAGCTGGCGGGCGGGATCACCGCATGGGAAGCCGCGGGACTCCCGTTGCAGACTGGCTGATCGCGATCACGGAACACCGAGGCACCGAGACACCGAGGACGTTTCCGGCCACGAAGAACACCAAGTTCACAAAGAAGGGTAAACACAGGTCGTTCGACGGGCCGCCGAAAGCGGCTCGCAGCGCAGCCCGCCCGTCGAACGCCGCTTCGTGCGCTTCGTGGCCTTCGTGGTTGAAGTCGTCTCGGTGCCTCTGTGTCTCGGTGGTACGCGGGGATTGACGAAGCTCAGACCGCCGCGCGGCGCAGCGACGGCTTCGCGCGCGGCAACGCGATCTGGAACGTGCTCCCGCTCGGGCCCGAGGCCGCGAGCCTCAGCCGCCCCCCGCTCGCCTCGACCGCGCCTTTCGCGATCGAGAGCCCGAGCCCCGCACCCGGCGTCTCGGCATCCGCCGCCCGATAGAACCGATCGAAGATCCGCGCGCGGGCCTCCGAATCGATTCCGGCGCCGCTGTCGGCCACCTCGACGATCGCCTCGTCGCGAGTCTCCTGGACGCGGATCCGGATCTCGCCGCCGGCCGGACTGAACTTGATCGCGTTGTCGACGAGATTGATGAGCGCCTGGCGGACGGCAAAGCGGTCGGCCGACGCCTGGACGCCGTCTCTCCCGCCCACGCGCTCGCACACGATCGACTGCCGCTTCTCCTCCGCGAGCACCTCGAGATGGCCGGCCACCTCTTCCGCCAGCGCGGACAGATCAAAGACCTCCGCCGGCGCGCAGGCATCGCCCGTCTCGGCGCGCGAGAGCATCAGCAGTCGATCGACGAGGCTCGCCAGCCGATCGGCTTCCTCGAGCATGCTGCCGATGATGCCGCGGTAGGCCGCCTCGTCGCGGTGCTCGCGCAGGCCCACCTCGCCGACGCTGCGGATGGCGGTCAGCGGCGTGCGCAGCTGATGCGAGACGTCGGCGGTGAAGCGCCGCATCTGATCGAACGACCCTTCCAGCCGCGCGAGCGTCTCGTTGAACACCGTCGCCAGCCGACCCATCTCGTCGTCCGGGTTGTGCACCGGCAGGCGATCGTGCAGGCGCTCGGCGGTGATCGACCGCGCACGTTCGGTCATCCGCTCGATCGGCAAGAGCGCTCTGCGCGCCAGCGTGTAGCCGCCGAGGCCCGCAATGGCAACGGCGAGCGGCAGGCCGAACGCGAGGATGAGCGCCAGCTGCCGCAGCTCGGCACGCATGGCCGCCTCCGACCGCGCCACTTGAATCACGACCGGCGTGTCGCCGATCCGCCCGCGCCGCGTCAGCACGCGCACCGGCGCCACGGGATGGTCGAGCGCGACCACGGCGTCGTCGGCCGTCAGCGCGAGCTCGCGGCTGCCGTCGAGCGGGCTGTTGCGCGCCTCGATGTTCTGGTACAGCAGCGTGCCGTCGGGACTCCAGACCTGGAACCAGAAGCTTTCCTCGTCCGTGATGTCGTCGTACGACCAGGCGATGCCGCCCTCGGACGTCTCGTCGACCATGGCCGACGCCCACTGGAAGTCGCTCCGGATCCGCGTATCGAGCGCGGCGGAGGCGTTGCGTCTGACGAAGGTGAACACGACGGCGGCGTAGACGGCGAGCACCACGAGCATCGCCGACACGTACCACAGCGTCAGGCGAACGCGGACGTTGTGCGATCGCCACCAGCGCCCGCTCGACTCGCTGCGCTCGCTCGGGGCGGGCGTCACGGCTCGCCCTCGTGCAGCATGAAGCCGACGCCGCGGACGGTGTGGATCAGCTTCGTCCCGTGATCCGCGTCGACCTTGCGGCGCAGGCGCGCGATGTGGACGTCGATCACGTTGTCGAGCGGCGTGGTGCGCGCCGTTTCCTTCCAGACGTCGCGCGCCAGGCTTTCACGCGACACGACCTGCCCCTGATGGCGCAGCAGGTACTCGAGCAGCTCGAACTCGCGGACGGTCAACTCGATCGGCTTGCCGCCGCGCGCCACCTTGCGGGTGATCAGATTCATTTCCAGGTCCGCGGCCACCAGGTGCGGCGATTCCGCCGCCCGCCCGCGCCGGACGAGCGCCCGAATCCGCGCCACGAGCTCCGTGAAGGCGAACGGCTTGATGACGTAGTCGTCTGCGCCGGTATCGAGCCCGAGCACACGATCCTGCAGCGAATCGCGCGCCGTCAGCACCAGCACGGGCGTCTTGATGCCGCGCTCGCGGATCGCCTTGAGGATCTCGAGGCCGTCGCGCCCCGGCAGCCCCAGGTCGAGCAGCACCGCGTCGAACTGCTCCGTCGTCAGCCGGAAGAACGCACTCTCGCCCGTCCGTTCGACGACGACGTCGTAGCGCTCGCCCTGGAGGCCTTCACGCAGCGCGTTGGCGACCTTCTGTTCGTCCTCGACGACGAGGATGCGCACGGGGTCAAGGATACCAACTTGGTTGGTGGTTGGTGGTTGGTGGTTGGTGAGTTGAAAACCGCCCTGGCTTGGCCGACAATGCGGGCCTGCCGGAGGGGGCCATGAATCCACCGCTCGCCCAGCTCACGCGCCGGGAGTTCCTTCGAACGGGCACCATCGGCGCGGCCGCGGTTTCGGCGCTCGGCTTCGACCTGACCGCCGCCTACGCGCAGGTGCGCGAGCTGAAGATCGCGCGGACGACGGAGACGCTATTGCGGAAACTATCATACCGAGGGCTACGACGTCGTCACCATCATGTTGACGCCCGGCTGGGTTGAGATGATCGCGACTGGCCAGCATTAGTGGGCACGTCGCGCGCATACGTCCCGCCCCGTACGCCGGACGGGCAGCCTCTGATCCAGGGCATCTGGCGCCCCGTTCCGGGCGGCTCCTACAGCATTGAAGACACCAGATATGCTGTTCATGCCCTGGGCCGGCCTCGCAGGCCCGTTTGGATCCGAAAAGCGGCCGTCGGGAAAGAAGAAGTCCACCACGCGCCCGACGTTGGATCCGTTGCGCGCTGGGGCATACGTGACGCGGTACGCGTCGCCGACCTTGAAGGCGCGCGTCAGGCCAGCCGCGCGATACGGTGGCGGGAATACGGTGTCAACTTCCGGGTTCGACCGATGACGCGTCAGGTGAGCATCACGAGCGTGATGAGTCCGCCGGCGACTGCAGCGGTCTGCCACCAGAGCTGCGGGCGCTCGCGGGCAAAGATCAGCGCCAACCCGAGCGCGCCGGCCGCCGCCAGAAGGAAGCGCCAGTACAGCTCGGTGCTTTCCTCCCGCACCGTGCTGGCGGAGCGGCTCCTGACGTCCTGGATGATGCGCAGCGCGATGGTCCGATCCGGTTCGCGGTCGAGCTCGAAGTACCGGCCGCCGCCGGCCAGCGCGATTTCCTGGAGCGACGACCGCTCGAGCGAGGAATACACCGGCCCTCCGTCGGCCCACGCCGGAACGTACCCCGACGGCCAGCCCGGCTCGGGCACAAAGCCGCCGTCGATCGTGCCGACGCCGATGACGTAGGTCGAAATGGCGCGTCCGTTTGCCGCGGCGATCGACTTGCTCACGTTGCCGCTCCACGCCTGGCCGTCGGTGAGCACCACGAACGCCTTCGCATTGGCGGACGGGCCGTACAGCTCCTCGTTCTTGTCCACCAGACGCAAACCCCAGTAGAGCCCCTCCTCGAGGTTGGTGTCCCAGGTCGTGTCCACCTCGAGCCGGAACGGTGGTGCCTTCGCCAGGTGATCCAGAAAGAAGAACAGCGCGTTGGGATCACGCGTGAGCCGCAGCTGCGGCGCCGCGTAGTGCGCGAACAGCCCCAGGGCCACGCGGTCGTCACGCCAGCTGAGCGTCTCGGCGAAGGTCCGGACCCAGCTCACCGCCCGCTGCCACCGGTCGGGCCGCGCGTCGCGCACCCGCATCGACGCCGAACCATCCAGCAGGATGACGGCATCGATGCCGCCGGTGCGGACGACGTCGACCACGGCGTGGGGCCGGGCGAGCCCGACGCTCACGGCGCCCATCGCCACGAGTACCAGGAGCCAGAACCAGAGCTCGCCGACGCCGACGAAGCGTTCGGGCAGGGGCACCGTGCGCGCCGTCCGGAAGCAGCGGGCGGCGGCCCGACGGCGCGCGCACTGCCAGATCCACAGCAGCACCAGCGGGGGAAGCGCCGCCAGGAGCCACAGGAAGACCGGCTGGGCGAATCGCAGCGTCGTCAGGTCCATCAGCGTCTCTCACCCACGGCGGCGGCGCAGTTGGTCGGATCCGGGGTCGGAGCCGCGGCCCCGCTCCTCCGGTTCCTCGGGCACGAAGATCTTGAAGTCATCTTCGGGCCGCCCCGGCGGCGGCGCGCCTTCGCGGCCGTGCAGCGTCCGCGTCCCCGCGTCGGCGAGCGGGTTCGCGCTGCCCGGCCGCCCCGGCGCTTTCGTCACCAGGTCGCGCATCCTGCCGAGGTATTCGTAGTTGAATGCCGCGTCGGCATGGGCGGCGGACTCCCGCAACACGGTCTGGTAGGCGCCGCGAGTCTCGTCGAGGGCGCGCAGCACGGCCTGGCGCTCGAATGCCCGCTTCTGCGCCAGGCGATAGGTGGCGTTGGCGGCGAGAAAGAGCACGTCGGCGTTGGTGCCGCCCTCCTCGGCGGTCTCGCGGCCGAGCGCCGCCAGGGCGCCGTAGTCGCCCTGCCAGTACTGCACGGCGGCGCGGTGGGCGCGCATCCGCGTCAGCGTTTCGCCGCCGCTCCATGGCAGATAGCGCGCGTACCGGACGTACGGCTCCAGCTCGTCGTACGCACGTGTGGTCTCGACGTAGTCGAGCGACGCCAGCGCTTCCTCCGCCCGGGCCACGCGGTGTTCGATCATTCCGACCCCGACCGCGAGGCCGCCGAGCGCCGCAAGCGCGACCGCCGCCGCCACATAGCCGCCGGTGCTCCTCGCTCCTGTGCTCATGGAAACCTGCTGAAGTGCGGAACGGTCACCCTGAGCCCGAGCGCCACCGACCAGAGGATGAACGCGATGAGCGCGAACGGCCGAAACTGCGGCGTGTTGACCGTGTACCGCGTGACGTCGATCCGACCGACCGCCAGCCGATCGATCTCGTGGACGGCCTCGAAGATGGCCGCCTCGTTCGCCACCGGGTAGAAGCGGCCGCCGGTCTTCTCGATCGCTCCCTTCCAGATCGCGTCGGGGACGAGGTCGCCGAGCTGCTTGTTGGCCGCGACGCGCAGCATGTACACGGGAATCTTGTGCTCGTACGCCTCCTGCAGGATGCTCTCGAGCGGCCGGCCTTCGAACCGGACCTGCGTATCCTGCCCGTCGCTGAAAACCACCATCGCGTTGCCGCTCGCTTCCAGGAAATCGAACGACCGGAACAGGCCGACCGCGACGTTCAGGGCGTTGATGATCACGGTGCCGCGCGCGTCGAACCGGGCCCACTCGTTCCAGTTGTTGATGAGCGAGATGCTCAGAAGGATGTTCTCGTAGTCGGTGGTGAACGGCGTCAGCACGTACGCTTCGTCGCCGAACTCGATGAGCGCAATCAGGTCGCGATAGCGCCCCTGGATGCGCAGCTTCATGAAGTACTCGGCCGCCGCCACCGTGGTGAAAAACGCCGGCGCGTCCACCTGCCCCAGCTTGCTGGTCTCGAACGGCTCCATCATGCTGCCGGAGGCGTCGACGAACAGCGCGATCCGTCGTCCGGGGTACGAGACCTGCTCCTGGATGATGCGGGTGGCAGGGTCGGCCAGCGCGAGCGCGAAGAACGGCACGCCGAGGGCAAAGATGGCGATCGGCAGGTGCCGAAGCGGACGGAGCATCGATCGGCGCGACGTCAGCAGCAGGGCGGGAATGACGACGCGCTCCTGGCGCATCGCG
>JACPCS010000092.1 GCA_016184455.1 Acidobacteriota bacterium | reverse complement strand
CGGTGACGACCTCGATGATTCGACGGCTGGTCACGATTGTGTCGGACGGGTCGGCCGCCTGACGCGGATCTTGCGATCGGTCACGACGACGAGGCATCCTCGCCAGTCTTCGACGTGTTCCGTTTGGAACACCGTGACCACGCGGTTGAACAGCGCGTCACGGCCGGGCCGCGCGAGGCGCACGAGGAGCAGGCCCTCGTGAGTCCCCGGCGTGTAGCGACGCACGTCCGAGAAATCCAGATCCTGTGTGATGAAGAAACGCCGTGCCGCCTGTGTCGCGCTCCAAACGTTTGGATCGATCTGCCCGTTCAGGCGCTCTACATATACGGTGTCGACGACGAGGCGATCGGGTAGATTCTCGTCGAGTTTGATGTTCACCGTTTGACGGGTGTCTCGACCAGCGGCAGGTCCTCCTGAGCAGACGCCGCAGCGAAGGCAATGGCGGCTCGGACGTCGTCTTCAGACAGGGTGGGAAAATCGGCGAGAATCTCGGCCGTGGTCGCGCCTTCGGCAAGGCTTGCGAGCACGGTCTTCAGCGTCACACGCGTCCCCTTGAACACCGGCTCGCCGCCAACGATCTGCGGATCGCGAACGATCCGGTCCTGGTAGTTCATGATGAGATGATTCTATCGCCGGCAGCGTGTGTCGGCGATGCGCGGCGAAGCCAGGCGATTGGTGCTTCAGAATCACTACCCGGGTACTACCCTGAGCCGAGAATCGGCAGAATTGTTCGAACCTAGTGGCATGGCCCTTTGGTTCGGGACCGAGGGGTCGGAGGTTCAAATCCTCTCGCCCCGACCACACAATCCCAAAAACATTGGCAAATACGATCGGGCGTGTACGGGGGGAAATGGTTACCCTGTGGTTACCCTGAACCTGAACCGTGGTGGATTAAAGCCCTGCCCTGAACACGACGACTCCGATGGCCGGCCCGGTGCCGGCCTTCGTCTTGTACGGCTGATTGACAAGTGGAACAATGAGCCGGATGAGCGCACCCCCATGGATCAGTGCGCCCGAACACAATTCAAGGACCCGATCTGTTCGAGGCCATTTGAACCTCTCGCGCGCCTGGCCGAAGGTCACACACGATGGCCGCTGATTGGAGCAGAAAATGTCCCCCCGACCTCTTTTGCCGTCGGCTTGCACGACTGGGGTAGCGTTCCTGCCGGAGCCAGTCTCCAACTGGACCAGCAATGGAGACCTCGTTCAGTTCCTCAGCGGCGGAATTCTGCTTGCGAGCACGGACAATCACTATGCACTGTCACTATTCGAGGAGGGCAAGAAACGGTTTCTGAAATGAGGCGCTCGAGTTCCGTGCGAATGCGATTCGCTCTCCAGATGATCTCGCGCAGGTCCAGGATGCAGTGCCACGTTTCGAGAACGATGCCACCTTCGGTTTGATGGCGAAGTACGCGGCAGCGTTCGACAGCGTGTTGAACGCGATGCTTTCAGACGGTGCTTTCGGTTCGCTTCCGCACATCTCGGAGGTCAACAGCGATCTGACGTGCTCGGTCATGCTCGCGTCGAACATGTACTACAAACAGGCGCTCCAGGCCCTTCGTGGCGTCCTTGAACTTTCGGTGGCGCAGGTTCATTTCGTCACGCACCCCGAAGACTTTCAGGGTTGGGTGTCCGCCACGACAGCCTTCGGCAAGACAGTCGTCGCTGCGTGGCTGATCGCACGACGCGGGGTCAATACGCCCGTGCTCGTGCACCGGCGGCAGTTGTTGGACCAGTGGGTGGAGCGCCTCGCGGCTTTCCTGGACCTACCGACAAAGTCGATCGGTCGAGTCGGCGGTGGCCGACACACGCCGACCGGTCTGCTCGATGTGGCCGTGATTCAGAGTCTGGTCCGCAAAGGTGTCGTGGACGACCGCGTTGCGGCTACGGGCAGCTGATCGTCGACGAATACCCCCATCTGTCAGCGCACAGCTTCGAGCACACAGTCCTTGTCCGCCCTACTGCGTTTCACGCGTCGAGCAATGCAGGGTCGGACAAGCGCGTGGAGTTCCAGGCGCTCTACAAGTTCCTGGTCGATGACGAGACCCGGAATCGAACGATCTGCGATGAAGTTGCGCAAGCCGTGCGCGACATCCGATCGCCGCTCGTCTTGACTGAACGCAATGAGCATCTGGATCGCCTCGAGAGCGGGCTGTCCACGAACGTTCCGCACGTTGTGGCCCTACGAGCTGGAATGGGGAAGAAGCAGCGGCGGGCAGAGGCTGAACGGCTGGCAGCCATCCGGCCGCACGAGGGGCGCGTCATCCTGGCGACTGGCAAATAGATCGGGGAAGGATTCGACGATCCGCGCTTGGACATGTTGTTCTTGACGCTGCCTGTCTCTTGGCGAGGGACGATTGCGCAGTACGTCGGGCGTCTGCATCGCCTCTACGACGGCAAGCGTGAAGTTCGGGTCTACGATTACGCCGACCTCAACGTGCCCATGTTGGCACGCATGTTCGACCGCCGATGCCGCGGCTACGAAGCCGTCGGCTACACGATTGTTCTTCCCGCGAGCGCCATTCCTGGTTGGCCGTCCGATGTGCCGTTGCCTGCCGATCCGATGTACGGGGCCCTCCCAGGAACGGCCCTTAGATATATACTAAAGGTATATACCAACGTCTGGAAGGAGCGGATGCGATGACCACGACCGCGAAGCTTTTCCGCAACGGACGAAGTCAAGCTGTCCGGTTGCCCCGTGAGTTCAGGTTCGAAGGGGACCGCGTTCGAGTGCGTCGCGCCGGCCGCGGTGTTCTCGTCGAACCAGTGTTCGCGAACGTCGCTGAGTGGTTCGATGCACTTGATCGGTTCGGGGCAGAACGGTTCATGGCCGAAGGACGTCGTCAGCCACCGACACCCGAGCGAGAGATATTCGACTGATGACGTACCTCTTGGACACCAACGCCTGCATTGCGCTGCTCAACGGTACACCCAAGGTTGTCCGTCGGCGATTCCAACGAGCCGCCGCCAGAGAGGCAACCATTCTCTTGTCGTCCGTCGTCGCGTTCGAACTTTGGTACGGCGTCTCGAAGAGTCAGCGGAAAGAGGCGAATACGCAACGGCTGGACACGTTCCTGGCCGGACCGCTCACATGGACCCTCTTCGATGAAGATGACGCCCGAGAGGCAGGACAGGTGCGGGCCGAACTCGAGACCGCTGGAAAACCTATCGGGGCGTACGACGTGTTGATCGCTGGGCAAGCGCGGCGTCGCGGTGCGACGGTCGCGACGTCGAACGCGAGCGAATTCGGCCGGGTGAAAGGTCTGAAATGGGAAGATTGGGCGGTCTCCCGCCGAAAGTCGGCCTCGAACTGACAGCGAGTCGTGAATGCCGTCAGTCGTCCTCGCGCCCGCGCTGGCCTCGGCATGCGCAGCGGCCGACTCGTCGCCCGCCGACCCCCCAGGCCTCCATTGATGTCTCGCTCGGCGACGTCTCCATAAATAAGGTGCCGTTCCTGGTGGCGGCCGACGCCGGCGTGTACACGAAGCACGGCCTCGAGGTGCACCGGTTCATCACCCCCGGCGCGGCGGAGGACGCGCGCCGGTCGGGCGTCGTCGTGCCAGAGGAATACGTCCGCCGCGACATCACCGCGGGGCCGGTGGCGATCGGCGGCGGGTCGCCGATGATCTACCGCGCGGTCAACGGTGGCGGCATGCACCGCGTGATCGTCGCCACCCACGGGGGCGTCGTGCGGAGCCCACATCATCGGCCCCGCCTCGATACGCTCGGTCGACGGCTTGACACGCCCGCCATGCGACAACGCCGCGCCGAGGAGTTCTACGACGCCAGCATCGTCGAGGAGCTCGATCGCAGCGGCTATCTCGACGCCGCCCGTCGCTGAACGCGCGTGCAACGCCCCTTGACGCGGCGGCGCGCCCGTGCCACTCTACGCGCCTCTCCCGCTCAAGACGACTGCTGCCGTGCCCGACGCTTCGCGAGATCGTCGTCGCCCGAAGGCGATCCGCGCGCCGTCACGCTGCCCCGCGTGCCGCTCGACGGCGCTGCGCGTCGAGCGGGTGTTTCACGGCGACACGGCGGAGTCCCGCTTCGAATGCCCGAAGTGCGGGTGGACATCGGCAGACTCCCGTCGGCGCACACGCGCCTGATCACCCGAGTAACCTCAGGCGTGTCATGAACTTGGGCTGACCTGGCCCGCCCTGCGGGCCACGGGCGCCGGGGGTCGGCCCCGCAGGCTGACGGGGGCGAAAGGATCTCGGCACGGAAGGCAGAGCGCGGACGTATAATCCGGACAATTTTTCGGGCGCCGTGGTTCGCCCACCAGGAGCAGCAAGGCTCGACGACTGACGCGACAGACACTCCAGCCAGGAGGGCGCCGGCGGAAAAGGGGGAGGAACACCATGAAACTCCGATGGAGCGTGACGGTACTGATCGTGATTGTCATGGCGGGCGCGGCCGGCCAGGCCCAGGCGCCGGTGACGACCAAAGTCGCCGGAGCGGGCGGGGGGATCGTCATTACCGCGCTCGGTCATGGCAGCATCATGATCGAATCTGGCGGCAAGGTCGTGCTGGTCGACCCGGCTGGCATGTTTGCCGACCTCTCCAGGGCGAAACCCGCCGATCTGATTCTCGTCACGGACATCCATCCCGATCATTACGATCCTGCCGCCGTGGCGAAGCTGCGCAAGCCGAAGGCGCCGGTCGTCGTGCCGCCTGCAGTCGCGGCGGAAAAGAAGATTCCTGACGTCATCGTGATGCAGAACCGGATGATGCGGACCAACGAAGAGGCGCCCGCTGGCATCACCGTCATCTCGGTTCCCGCCTACAACATCCAGCGCGGGCCGGCGCCCGGGCAGCTCTATCACACGCAGGGGCGCGGCCAGGGGTACGTGGTCGCGTTCAGCTCGCTGCTCGCTGCGGTGCGAACGGGCAAGGCGTCGCAGGTGTACGTGGCGGGCGACACCGAATGCGTGCCGGCTATGGCGCAGTGGGTGAAGAACGTCGACGTCGCGATTGTGCCGATGAATCTCCCGTACACGATGACGCCGGCCGAGGCCGCCGAGTGCGTCAAGGGATTCCGCCCGAAGATCGCGATCCCGTATCACTACATGGGACAGAAGCCCGAGGAGTTTGCAGCAGCACTGAAGGGGTCGGGAATCGAAGTGCGCATGCTCAATTTCTACGCGAGCGCAGGAACGAAGTAATGGCCAATCGGTCGAAGCTGCTGATGGTTGCCGGCGTGGCCGTGGTCGGGCTGGCCACTGTGTGGCTCGCCGCGCGTCTGCTCGAAGCGCAGAGTCCCGGCAGCGGCGGCGGCGCGGCACCGACGCCGGGCCAGTTCGCGCCGTACACGGCGGCGCGGACCGCCGACGGCCGGCCGAATCTCAACGGGGTCTGGCAGGCGCTCACCACTGCGTACTGGGACCTCGAGGCGCACGGCGCCGGGCCGGGCGCCTACCCGCATCTGCTCGGCGCGTGGGGCGCGCAGCCGGGCGGCCAGAGCGTCGTCGAGGGAGGCGTCATCCCGTATCGTCCCGAGGCCCTCGCGAAGAAGCAGGCGAACTTCAACAATCGCACGACCGCGTCGATCCCCGGCGACGGCATCGATCCCCCGCTCGGCGATCCGGAGCTGAAATGCTGGATGCCCGGCGTGCCGCGCATGATGTACATGCCGTACCCCATTCAGATCGTGCAGACGCCCGACGCCGTCCTGATGACGCACGAGTACAACGGCAGCTCGCGGATCATCCGGATCAACTGGCCCGACGAGTCGCCGGTCGACAACACGTTCTTCATGGGGTGGAACCGCGGCCGATGGGAGGGCGACACGCTCGTCGTCGACGTGACCGCGCTCAACGAGCGGAACTGGCTCGATCGGGCGGGCAACCACCACAGCGCCGAGGCGCACATCGTCGAGCGGCTGACCGCGGTCAGCCCGTATCACCTCTGGTACGAAGCCACGATCGAGGACCCGAAGGTGTTCACGCGTCCGTGGACGATCGGCTTTCCGCTCTATCGCCGGATGGAACCGAACGTTCAGCTGATGGAGTTCAAGTGCCAGCCGTTCGTCGAGGAGCTGCTCTACGGACGGTTCACGAAGAAATGAAGCTGTCGCGATCTCGGGGAGGTAGCCGATGAGTGGTCGACTCCGGGTTTCACTGATACTGACCGCGCTGGTCGTAGTCCTCGCCGGGCTCGCCGCGCGAGGGCAGCTGCCGTGGCTGCCCGGGCTCACCACCGGAACGGCGGCCTCCGACGAATGGACGCCGCCGCGCACGCCGTGGGGCGATCCGGATCTCCAGGGCATCTACAACTACGGCACGAGCACGCCGCTCCAGCGCCCGCCGCAGCTCGGCGACAAGGCGGTCCTCTCTGACGAGGAGGCCGCCAAGCTGCAGGACGAGCTCGCGTACCGGTTGAACCGCGACCGCCGCGATGGGGGCGCCCAGGCGGACGTCTCGCGCTCGTACAACGACGCCTGGATGGACCCGGCGCGGATGCGCCTGACCGCGGATCGGCGGACCTCGCTCATCGTCGACCCACCGAACGGACGGCTGCCGGCGCGCGTGCAGCGGACGCTGACGCCGGAGGAAGAGCAGGCGCGCGCCGCGCAGGATCTGTCGACGCGTCGCTTCAACACCGGCTTCCAGGAGAGCTACCGCGACATGGATGTCGGCAACCGCTGCATCATCCGGCGGCGCAACGAGGGGGGCGGCCATCCGTACCTCCCGGCCATCTACAACAACATGGCGCAGATCTTCCAGTCGCCCGGCTACGTCGTCATCTACTCGGAGATGATCCATTTCTCGCGGGTCATTCCGGTCGACGGCCGGCCGTTCCTGCCGGAGAACGTCGAGACGTGGCTCGGCGACCCGCGCGGGCGATGGGAAGGCAACACCCTCGTGGTGGAGACGAGGAACTTCGTCGCGTCGACGGAGGTCGGCCGCACGGGCGTCGTCTACGGCAACGCGAATCCGAAGACGTACCGGATCATCGAGCGGTTTACCCGCGCGGCGCCCGACCGGCTGGATTACGAGGTGACGATATCGGATCCGGAGACGTGGACGCGCCCGTTCACGATTCTGGTGCCGTGGAACCAGACCGACGAGCAGATTTACGAGTACCAGTGTCAGGAGACGAACTACGACATGTACCACTGGCTGTACGGCGCCCGGGAGCGCGAGAAGCGCGGTGAGCGGTTCGATCCGAACGCACCCGATGCGCGCGGCGGCGACGGGGCAGAAGGGTAGAACAGGGTGATAGCGATGCGACACGTTCAGACGACTGTGCTGGCAACGATCGGGCTTCTAGCAGCGGCGGGGCCGGCCGTGGCGCACCACGCGTTCGCCTCCGAATTCGACGCGAAGCGGCCGGTGAGGTTCACGGCCGTCGTGACGAAGATGGAGTGGATCAACCCGCACGCCTGGATGCACATCGAAGTGAAGAAGCCGGACGGGACCGTGGAGAACTGGATGATAGAAGCCGGCTCGCCGAACAGCCTGTTCCGCCGCGGCATCGACAAGAACACCGTCAAGCCGGGGATGGTGGTCGTCGTCGACGGCTACCAGGCCCGAGACGGCTCGCGCCGGGCGAACGGCCGCGACGTCACGCTGCCCGAAGGACGCCGCCTGTTCTTCGGATCGTCGGGCACCGGCACGCCGGGCGAGGAGAAGAAATAGGGCGTCGCGCCCCGCCGGCGACGGGGACGCCGCGCAAAGGAGGATCACGATGCGTGCGCAGTGGTGGCTGAGAGATCTGCTGGTGCTGGCGGTGGTTGGACTCGCCGCCGGCTGCAGCAACGGTAATGGCAACGGCGGCGGCGAGGAGGCGGCCCCGGCCGCGTCGGCGCCGGCGCAGGAGCGCGGAGGGCAGGACGAGTTGGGTCCCTACGAGCTGGTGGAGAACTGGCCGCAGCCGCTCCCCGACAAGGACGATGGCGTGAAGCACGACGGCTGGACGTGGGGATCGAACGGCGCGATCTGGGCCGAAACGCCCGACCGGATCTGGATCGCCCAGCGCGGCGAGCTGCCGCTGCCGCCGGGCGCCAAGCCGTGGACGCCGTACGGCATGCTCATGCCGTCCCGCGGCAACGCGACCGGCAACGGCGACGGGCTGAGCGCCACGTGCGAGCCGGTGCCGAAGCGCGGCTGGGAGCGTCGGTGGCACCACACGCTCTTCGTCGTCGACCGCGACGGCACGATCGTGCAGGAGTGGCCGCACCTGGACAAGATGTTCGCCCAGGATCGCTGCGGCCGCGGCCCGCACAAGATCAAGATGAGCCCGTACGACGCCGAGAAGCACGTCTGGATCATCGACGACCAGCAGCACGTCATCTGGAAGTTCACCTATGACGGCAAGCTCGTCATGACGCTCGGCACCCTCGGCAAGCGCGGGCGCGACGCCGGCAACTTGTTCGATCGGCCGACCGACATCGACTGGCTGCCCGACGGCACGTTCTTCATCAGCGACGGCTACGGGGGGACGCGGGTGGCGAAGTTCGATCGCGACGGCAAGTTCCTCATGGACTGGGGCGGGCCGCCGAAGGATCCGAACAACCCCGGGCCGAACGAGTTCAACACCGTCCACAGCATCGCCATCAGCAAGGACCGCCGCCTGTTCGTCGTCGACCGCACGCACCGGCGGTTCCAGATTTTCGACGAGAACGGCAAGTTCCTCGACATGTTCTCGACGGGGCGCTACTCGTCGCCGTACTACCACTTCATCTCGACGGATCAGAACCTGTGGGTGGCGGACGGCGGCACGAGCCGCATCCTCAAGTACGACCTGAACGGCAACTACCTCGACGGCTGGGGCGGCCGCGGCGGACAGCCGGGGCTCTTCAACGGCCCGCACCAGATTTCGACGGATCAGGACGGGAATCTGTACGTGGCCGAGGTGTTCAACGGCCGCCTGCAGAAGTTCCGTCCGAAGCCCAACGCCGATCGGGCCAGGGTCGCAGGCCAGGAGGCGCGCTTCACGGCGGGCACCAACTGACGATCCGGAGGGCTCGAGCCCTCCGGATACCACGGCTGGTCGCACGTGCGCGTTCACGCGCACGTGCGACGTTTTCCTCTGTCTCGCACTTTTCTCTGAATCGGCGTTGTCGTCACAGGAGACCCGAGTGGAACTGTTGCGGACCGCTTCGTAACCCCATCTCCAGTTTGGGCGGGAGATGCGGGTTCTTAGCTGGCGAAGGAGGAAGAATGGCCCAATTCGTCGCGCGTCTCGTCGTCGTCGTCGTGTCCTGTGTGTTGTTTCTGCCGTCGCTCGCATCGGCCCAGGCCGAAACCGGCAACATCGCCGGGGTCGTGCGGGATACCTCGGGAGCTGTGCTGCCTGGCGTCACCGTCGAGGCCGCGAGCCCCGCGCTGATCGAAAAGGTCCGGGTGGTCGTCACAGACGATAGGGGCCTGTACCGGATCGTCGATCTCCGACCCGGCGTCTACACGGTGACGTTTACGCTGCCGGGCTTCAACACCTTCAGACGCGAAGGGATCGAGCTGACCACGACGTTTACTGCCACGGTCAACGCCGAGATGACGGTGGGCAGCGTGGAGGAGACGATTACGGTGACCGGCGCCGCGTCGGTCGTCGACGTGCAGAACGTGGGGCAGCAGACGACGCTGACGAGAGAGACGCTCGCCGCGATTCCCACCAGCCAGCGGCCGTCGCAGCTGATCAGCCTCATCCTCGGCGCAGACGCCGGCGGCACGAACTTCCATGACGTCGGCGGCGTCGGCACGGACCGCGGCTTCTTCGGGGTCCATGGCCAGCGCGCCGAGGACATGACGTTCAACTTCGGGGGGATGGACAGCCGCGTGTTCAGCGGCGGCGGCTTCCAGTACAACTCGCACACCTTCCAGGAAGTCGTGGTCGAGACGATGGGCGGCACCGCCGAGGCGACGACGGGCGGCGTGCAGATCAACGTCGTCCCGCGCGACGGCGGGAACGTCTTCTCCGGGAGCATGAGCGCGGAGTTCACCGGGCCGAAGCTCACGAGCGACAACGTCGACGACGACCTGCGCGGGCGTGGGCTGACGTCGGCGCCGTCGGTGCGGGAGTACTACGACGTGGGCGGCGGGATCGGCGGTCCAATCCAGCGCGACAAGCTGTGGTTCTTCGCCTCCGCGCGATGGGAGGATCGCTCGCAGTATCAGGTGGGCAACTACTACAACAAGCTGCAGGGAACGCTCTTCTACGAGCCGGACCTCAGCCGACCGGCCTACGACCGGACCTTTTCAAAGGACATAGGCCTGCGCCTGACGTGGCAGACGGCGCAGCGGCACAAGATCGCCGTGTCGCACACCGTCCACCCGTCGTGCCAGTGCACCTTCGCGATTCTCGAGCAGCGGAGCCCGCTGTTAGCGCCCGAGGCGACGGCGGAACACCACTACAACCCGCAGTCGCTGTTCGTGGCGGGCTACACGTATCCGGTCAGCAACCGGCTGCTGTTGGAGTTCGACACGTCCAGAAGCCAGTATTTCCGGAATCAGAAGCGGCTGCCGGAAACGGGTTTTGACGCGATCTCCGTGACGGATCAGGGGCTCGACCTCATCTACGGCTCGCGCCGGACCGGGTACCAGACGCTGCACGACATCCGCTGGCACGAGCGGTTCGCGATGTCCTTCATCACCGGCACCCACAACTTCAAGGTGGGCGTCGACCTGAACCAGTTCACCCAGGGACGCAAGCAGTTCGCCAACGCCGACATGGTCAACCAGGCGATCTCGTACGTGTTCCGGGATCGCGTGCCGAACTCGGTCCGGATCCACACGGGACCGTACGGGCCGTACCAGGAGGCGTACGAGAACGCGGTGTACGCCAACGAACAGTGGACCATCCGGAGGCTCACGCTGAATCTCGGTCTGCGCTACGCCGTGTACGATGCGACCGTTCCGGCGATCAACCTGCCGGCCGGTCCCTACGTGCCGGAGCGGAACCTGCCGGAGGTGAAGCACTCCCCGAACTGGAAGAACCTGAGTCCGCGCCTCGGCGCCGCCTACGACCTGTTCGGCACTGGGCGGACGGCGTTGAAAGTCGCGTTCGGCCGCTACCCGTTCCGCAACACCGGCGTGGCGGTCAATCTTCCGGTCGCCAACATGTCGCAGTTCACCGACCGGAGCTGGAACGACGCGAACCGGAACTACGTACCCGACTGCGACCTGCGGAACCCGGTCGCCAACGGCGAGTGCGGGAACTGGAGCGACCGGACGTTCGGCGGGACACGGCCGAGCGTCCGCTTCGCCGACGACGCGCGGGAAGGGTTCAATCTGCAGAACTACAACTGGCAGGGGTCCGTCCAGGTGCAGCACGAACTGCGGCAGAACCTCGGCGTCAGCGTCGGCTACTTCCGCACGTGGTACGGCGGGTTCCAGCTGATCGACAACGAGCTGGTCACGCCGGCCGACTTCGACGCGTTCTGTGTCACGGTGCCGACCGACAGCCGGCTGCCGGCGAGCGTGAGCGGCAGGCAGTTCTGTGATCTGTACGACATCAAGCGGGAGAAGTTCGGGCAGGTCAGCAACGTGCGGACGCAGGCGAGCAACTACGGCGACATCAGCGAGTTCTTCGACGGCGTCGACATCGCCGTGAACGGGCGATTCTCGCAGCGTGCCAGCCTCCAGGGCGGTGTCTCAGTAGGCCGCACCGTGACGGACTTCTGCCTGACGGTCGATTCGCCTGGCGCCGGCGTGGGCGCGCCCGGCGGGCTCACGGCGGGGACGCCTGAACAGGGAGGAGGGCTCGGCGCCCAGCGAGATACGCGGCCGGGGTTCTGCCGTGTGAGCCGGCCGTGGAGCAGCTCGACGCAGGTGAAGCTCCAGGCGGTCTATCAGCTGCCGTGGGAGTTCCAGGCGAGCGCGATCTACCAGAACCTGCCGGGGTTCCCCATTCGCGCGACCTACGTGGCGAGCAACGCGCAAATCGCGCCCTCGCTCGGCCGCAACCTGGCGGCGTGCCCCGCCGCGACGGGTGCATGCAACCAGAACGTGACGCTCGACCTGATCCCGACCAACACGCTGTTCGGCGAGCGGATCAAGCAGATCGATCTGCGCTTCAGCCGCTTCGTCAACCTGGGCGGCAGCGCGCGGGTTCAGGCGAACTTCGACATCTACAACATCCTCAACGAGAATACGGTACTCAACGAGAACACCCGCTACGGCGCGACGTGGCGGAACGCCGTCCAGATCATGGGCGGGCGCGTGATCAAGGTCGGTGGGCAGCTGAACTTCTAGGGCGCTGGAATCGTTCGGGACGTTCGGATCGTTCGGGTCGTTCGCGGCCCGGACGATCCGGCGTCCAGGAGCGTGTCATGCCGAGTCGCAGGGAGTTCCTGAGGAACATGGCAGGCGCGACGCTCGGCCTCGGCGCGCTGCAGGCGCCGCCGCCGGCACGGCGGCGCGCGATGATCGGCGGCCGGCCCATCACCGTCGTCGATGTCCACGCTCACACGTTCGTTCCCGAGGTCTGGGACCTCGTCCGCAATACGCCGCTCGCCGCCGTCGCCAAGAACAACCTGACGGGGCCGATCGCGCTCGGCCCGGGCATGTCGGCCCGGCTGGCCTACATGGACAGGGAAGGGATCGACTACCAGGCGATCAACGTCAACGCGTGGGGCTACTCGGCCGACCGCGCGCTGGCGCGTGACCTGATTCAGCTGCAGAACGAGAAGATTGCCGAGGCCGTCGCCCGCCATCCCGATCGGCTCGTCGGAATGGCAACCGTCGCCCTGCAGCATCCCGACATGGCGGCGGAGCAGCTCGACGTCGCCGCGCGCAAGCTGGGGATGCGCGGCGCGGCGATCGGCGGGAGCGTGGAGGGGCAGGAGGTCTCCGATCGCAGGTTCGACCCGTTCTGGGCCAAGGCCGAGGAGCTCGGCGTCATGCTGTTCATGCACCCGCAGCAGGCGCCTGGCACGACGCAGAACGCGCTGCGCATCTGCGCGGCGCATGCGGGCGGGTACTTGCCATCCTATCTTGGCCGCTCCGACGCGCGCTGCCGGCGTGGGCCCGGCGGCGACTGCCCGAACAAGGCGCCAAGCGAGTACTTCAAGCGCGAGCTGTTCATCGACACGATGATTTTTCACGACGATGGCCTGCGTCACCTCGTCGCTGAGGTGGGCGTCGGCCAGATGGTTTACGGCACTGACTATCCGTTCGACTGGCCGGTGGGCATTGATTTCATTCTAAGCGCCTCATTCCTGAGCGATGCGGACAAGACAGCGATTCTTGGAGGCAACTTGATCAAAGCGCTGCGCCTGGCTTCGTAACCGGTCTCCGGCGTCGCCCGCGTTCGGCGCGGAGAGGCGGTTTCGCAAGCATCTGAAGGAGGGAACCTGAATGACTCCGCAGACTCTTGCGCGTCTCGTCGTCGTTGCGTCGTGTGCGTTGTTCCTGCCGGCCGCCGCCTTTGGGCAGGCCGAAACCGGCAACATAGCCGGCGTCGTGCGCGACACGTCGGGCGCCATCCTGCCCGGCGTGACCGTCGAAGCGGCCAGCCCCGCGTTGATTGAAAAGGCAAGGGTGGTCGTCACCGACGGCCAGGGCCTCTATCGCGTCGTCGATCTCCGCCCAGGCGTGTATACGGTGACGTTCACACTGACCGGGTTCCGCACCTTCCGCCGCGAGGGGATCGAGCTGACGACGGGGTTTACGGCGACCGTCAACGCCGACATGCAGGTTGGCGTGGTCGAGGAGACGGTCACGGTGACGGGCGAGGCACCGGTCGTCGACGTGCAGAACGTCCAGCAGCAGACGACCATCCAGCGCGCCACGCTCGAGGCGCTGCCGGTGGCGCAGCGTCCCTCGCAGTTCATCTCGCTGATTCCGGCGGCCAACTCTGGCGGCACGAACTTCCATGACGTCGGCGGCGTGGGTACGGACCGCGGATTCTTCGGCGTCCATGGCCAGCGGCCCGACGACATGACCTTCAACTTCGCCGGGATGGACAGCCGCGTGTTCAGCGGCGGGGGCTTCCAGTACAACTCGCACACCTACGAGGAGGTCGTCGTCGAGACAGGCGCCGGGTCTGCCGAGTCGACGACGGGCGGGGTGCAAATCAACATCATCCCGCGCGACGGCGGCAACACGTTCTCGGGCACCGTCAGCGCCGAGTTCACCGGGCCCGGCCTCGATTTCGACAACGTGAACGACGACCTACGCGCCCGCGGCCTGGCGACTGCGCCATCGGTCAGGAGCTACTACGACATCGGCGGCGGCGTGGGCGGGCCGATCAGGCGGGACAAGCTGTGGTTCTTCGCCTCGGGAAAGGCGGAGGATCGGTCGATCTATCAGGCCGGCAACTACTTCAACAAGTTGCAGGGCTCCCTGTTCTACGAGCCCGACCTGAACCGGCCGGGGTTCAATCGTGACTTCTCCCGTGACGCCGGGCTCCGGCTCACGTGGCAGGCCGCCGCAAAGCACAAGGTCGTGTTCTCGTACACCCAGCACCCCGCCTGCCAGTGCATGTTCGCCATCCTGGAGCAGCGGAACCCGATCCGGGCGCCGGAGGCGGTGGCGGAGCACCATTACGACCCGCAGAACCTGACGGTGCTGACGTACACCTACCCCGTCACGACCCGGCTCCTGATCGAGGCGGACGCGTCGAGGAGCCAGTATTGGCGCAACCAGAAACGCGTGCCGGGGACGACCTTCGACGTTATCTCGGTGCGGGATCTGGGGCTCAACCTCGAGTACGGGTCGCGCAGTACCGGCTATCAGGTACTGAACGACGAGCGCTGGCACGAACGCTTCGCCGTGTCCTACATTACCGGGACGCACAACGCCAGAATCGGCGTCGATCTGAACTACTTCATGCAAGGCCGGAAGCAGTACAGCGACGCCAACCTGACCAACCAGGCGATCTCGTACACGTTCCGGAACCGCGTGCCGAACTCGGTGACGATCTACAACACGCCGAATGGCCCGTATAACACCGCCACGGAGAACAATCTGTACGCGCAGGATCAGTGGACCATGCGGCGGCTGACGCTGAACCTCGGCCTGCGGTACTCCGTGTACGATGCGACCATCCCGGCGGCCAGTCTGCCGGCAGGCCCGTTCGTGGCGGCACGCCAGTTCCCGGAGGTGACGCACTCGCCGAATTGGAAGAATCTGAGTCCGCGTCTCGGTGCCGCGTACGACTTGTTCGGCACCAGCAGAACGGCGCTCAAGTTCTCGCTGGGACGGTACCCCATCCGCAACGTCGGCGTCGCGGTGGACGTCCCTGCCACGCAGCAGCAGGCCACCAGCACGACGCGCAGCTGGAACGACGCGAACGGGAACTACGCGCCCGATTGCGACCTGCGGAATCCTCAGGCGAACGGAGAGTGCGGTGTGTGGAGCGATCTCCGTTTCGGGCAGATTCGAACGCCGAGCACGCGCCGCGCCGACGACGCGCGGGAGGGGTTCAACGATCAGAACTACAACTGGCAGCTGTCGGCCTCCGTGCAGCACGAGCTGTGGCAGGGAACGGGGCTGAACGTGGCGTACTACCGGACGTGGTACGGCGGTTTCCTCGCCACGGATAACCAGGCGGTGACGGCGGGCGATTACAATTCCTACTGCATCACCGCGCCCACCGACAGCCGGCTGCCGCTCAGCGGGCAGCAGATCTGCGGCCTGTACGACGTCAGGCCGGCGCTGTTCGGCCGGCAGGCCAACCTGATCACCCAGGCGTCGCACTACGGGACGCAGACGGAGGTCTACCAGGGCGTCGACGTCATCCTGACCTCGCGCTTCGGGGAGGGCGGACGCTTCCAGGGCAGCGTGAGCACGGGGA
>JACPCS010000091.1 GCA_016184455.1 Acidobacteriota bacterium | reverse complement strand
GTCATCCTGGAACCACCACGAGAACTGGTACGGCGTGTTCTGCGTGTCCTGCCAGGATCCCTGCCCATTGATGGCGCCGCCGTTGGCCTGCTGCCACTGTCGGACGATGCCGGGCGTCCGGAAGCCCTGCGGATACCGGCCGTTCGTGTTGTTGAGGATCACGGTCGGGTCGTCGAAGAACGTGAGCGTCGCGAAGTGCTCGTTGCCGTTCAGAATGCCGAGGTGGTACAGGCGGTTGAAGTTGAAGCCGAACTTGAGCGCGTGGCTGCCCGTGAGCAGCGACACGTCGTCGCGGATCTGGTTCACCGAACGGTTGGCCAGCGTGCCGGCGTCGCCGCCGGCGCCCGTGTTGACCGACGGGAACGACAGACGAGGCGGGAAGAAGTTCACGCGCGGAAAGTCGCGCGTGTAGTGCTCGCCCGTGATGTTGCTCACCACGTCGGCCAGATAGTCCACGTGGTTCACCTGAACGGTGATCTGGTTCAAGCCGTTGTTCCCTAGGACCCAGCTGTGCTGGCCGACGGCGCTGAACGCGTCGAGGGTGAAGTTGTCCGGCTCACGGTTGTCGTTGATCGCCGTGGCCGGGTAGGTCACCGCATCGCGTCCCTCGTTCTGGGCTGCGTACCGGAACATCAGCGACTGCGTGTTGGTGAGCTGCAGGTTCCCCTTGATCGAGTACATGCGGAGGCCGCCGGGCTGTGGGACGAAACGCGGCACGTTCGGATTGACGAGCCCCGATGGCACCTGCCCGAGCTCGGTTGCGCGAACGAGCGTCTGGAGCTGGGTGTACACCCTATCGGAGACAGGACGGCCCGTGTCCTCGAGCTGCTGCTCGACGGCGCCGAAGAAGAACATCCGGTTCTGGACGATCGGACCGCCAACGGACCCGCCGAACTGCTGGCGGCTGAACGCCACCTTGTCCCGGTTGGCCTGCTTCGTGAAGAAGTCCTTCGCCGTCAGCTTCTTATCCCGCTCGTAGCCGAACGCAGACCCGTGCAGGACGTTGGTGCCCGACTTGGTCACGAGCGTCACGGCCGCACCCCCGGAGCGGCCGTCCGCCGCCGAGAACTGGCTCGTGCTGAGCTGGAACTGCTCGAGGCTCTCGGTGGTGAACGTCAGCAGCGGCCCGCGGTAGTGATTGTCCTTGTTGTCCGCTCCGTCCACGGTGCTCGCCACGTTGCCGCCCATCGACCCGCCGAAGGAAACCGTCCCCTGGTTCTCCTTGGACCGATGGATCGCCTGGACGGGCGTCGCCCCGGGCAGCAGTTGGAGGAGCCCGCTGACGTTGCGCGTCACCATCGGGAGGTTCTGCAGCTCCGTTGCCTCGATCGTGCTGGCGACCTTGGACTGCGTCGTCTCGATGAGCGGCGCCTCGCCGGTGACCGTGAGCGTCTCCTGCAGGCCGGCCAGCTTCAGGTCGAAGTCGACGGTGATCGTCGCGTTGACCGTCAGCCGGACGTCGTTGCGCCCCGCCGGGGCGAAGCCGGACAGCTCGGTCTTGATTTCATACGTGCCGGGCTCCAGACCCGGGACGGAGTACTGTCCTTGCTCGTTGCTGACGGTGGTCCGCACCACGCCGGTGCTGACGTTGGTGACCGTGATCGTGACGCCGGGGAGCACTGCGCCCCCCTGGTCGACAATCTGGCCATTGAACGTGCTCGTCGACTGCCCGAAGGCGAGGCCGGCGCTTACGAGCACGATGAAGAGTGTCAGATACCACACGCCGATGCGGAAACGCCGCATATTCCTTACCTCCTTACGCGTGCCGATTGGAGCCGAACCGCCGCGGATTCAGAGGTTGGGACGATATCGCCGGAGGTGTACCAGTGTCAATGCTCCGTCTACCCGATGCTCCGTCTACCCGATCCAGGGGAGAACATCCAGGGGAGAAGCGGCTCGCGCTAGGGGTTGATCAGCGCCGCCATGCCGATGAACGGAATAGAGTTACCCCCGGGCACGTGCATGTTCGCGTACATGATCTGCAGGTTTGGCGCGCCGGTCGGCATGAACATGATGAAGTCATCGAGCGCGCTCTCATTGGGCAGATCCATCGGCGTGCCGTCGGGCCACAGGAAATTCACATCCCTCGCCTGCGCCACGTCCTCCCAGTCCTCGAAGTCGACGACCGTCGCGTCGCCCGTGGCGCCGCCGTCCGCGTACATGACCTTGATCGGCTTGGGGTCGGTCAGCGGATTCGATGTACCGCCGCGCGCCAGCGTGTTGTGGGAGAAGTACATCTTGTACCGGACGTTCTCGACCTGCACGGGCATCGGCGCCTGCACCTGCGCCATGTACTTCGGGCAGCCGTCGGCGCCGGTCTGGACCGTCCATCGAAAGCCGTCCCAGGACGCGTACGACTGATTGAAGAAGGTCTCGCTCGAGCACGGCGGCTCGAACTCCGCCGTGAAGACCATGAACGTGCCCGGTGCGCCGCTCCAGCGCCAGTCGGTGCGCGTCGGATAGCCGATCTTGAACTGGCGCGCGTCCCGCAGGCCCGGCGTGCCCATGCCGTCCGCGTCGCCGCTGACGCCGATGGCCACGGTGGGTACGCAGCCGCCGGAGGCCGAAAAGTCCGACAGCGTGCTGCAGATCGTCTTGTCGCCCGCGTTGAAGTCGCGGCCCACGAAGCCGTCGCGGCTGTCGAGATACATGATGCGCGAGCGCTGATCCGTGCCCGTCGCCTCGAAGAAGAGACGGATGCCGCCGCCCATCGACGCGTCGAGCGCGACCGGCTGCGTCGTCGTTACCACCGCGGCGAGACTGCTGCCCGGACATGAGAACGGCTGGCCGGGCATCTGCTGGCACACTCGCACCAGGCCGTATCCCGATACGGGGCGATACGACGAGAGCGACGCAACCGAATCGGACGTGCCGCCGGCCATCTCGGCGATCTTGATGCCCTTCTCCGAGCTCCCCGTCGGGTTGTAGTACAGCTGCACCTTGCCGCTCAGCGCGGCGCCGGCCCACGATCCGTACGGCACGGCAAACGGGTACGTGTTCCCGTCGGAGACGATCTTCGTCGCCGTGGTGTAGGAGTTTCCGGTCCCCTGCACCCGCCAGTATTCGGCCGGCGTCTGCGCGCTCGCCGCGGCGTCGGCCTCGAGGCTCCGCTCGCATCCGGCGTCGAGGCACGCCTTGATCGTGGCCGTATAGGGCGTGGACGATTTCAGCCCGCCGATCGTCACGCTCGTCCCGCCCAGCGCCACGCTGCCCTCCCGCCCGGTCACGCCGTCGCGCAGCGTGAGGACGTACTGGTGGACCGTCTCGGTTGGCGGCGACCAGGCGATGGTCAGACGAGACGCCGACCGATAGACGGTCGATCCGATGGTGGCCCAGTCGACCGTGGTCATCCGGAGCCCCGCCGCCCAGGTCTGAGCGACTGCAGCCTGGATGCTGACGAGACAGAACGCGAGAGAGAAGCCGATGAGTCGCATGGTCATCGTATCGGCCGCACGAAGCCTGGCTTGAAGGCCCAGGATTCCGCCGCGTGCTGGACCAGCGCGGCCGTGCGGTAGAGGCCGTGGACGAACTTGCCGTACGGCAGCGTCACGAACAGCGCCAGCACCACGCCGAGATGAACCAGCAGGAGGGCGGGCATCGCCGGGCTTTCACGCCAGGCGAGGAGGCCGAGGCCGGTGAGGCTCGTCACGAGCAGCAGGAGCAGAAACGCGCGATCCGCCGGACGCTGCGCCGGATCACCGGCAGCGGGATCCCGCCGCCGGCCGACCCAGTAGAGCCCCGCCGGACCCACGATGAGGCCCAGGCCGCCCGTGGTGCCAAGCACCACAGGCACGCTCGCGTACCCATACGGCGCCTCCCACCCAAGAAAGAGGTGATACACGGCAGCCACCGACGTGGAGGCGAAGCAGAGCAGAAAGCCGTAGAACGTGCAGTGGTGAAACCGGCGGCGCCACGGGCTTCGCGCCTCTTCCCGGTGGGTGCAGTCGGTCCCGTGCGCGTGGAGGTTCCTGAGGGTCAGCGCGTCTCGTAACGCCTGGTATGTGGGGCGGGTCTGGCCGCGCGCGGGAGCCACGCGCGGCAGACCCGCCGTACCTCCAACACCTCTCCGGAATCGACGGACCCCGATCGCGAGCGCCACGAGCACGAACACGAAGACGCTGCCGAAGACCGTGGTCATGACCCCGTGAGGCAGCACACCGTAGAAGTCAGCGGGCCTCGCCGGCGCCGCGGGGCTCCCGAACGCGCGCGTCACGAGCACCAGCACACCGGTCATGGCGGCCGCGAGCGCCAGCGACGTGGCCACGGTGTGTCGCCGAAACGCGCCCGCCAGCGCCGGCGGCCATGCGTAGTGCTCGTACGACTCGAGGCGCAGCTGGGCGAGCGTCCGCGGCACGTTGACCTGGAACTCGTGCGGCGGCGCGTACTGGCAGGCGTAGAGGCACTCGCCGCAGTCGTGACAGAGGTTCGCAAGATAGCGCAGGTCGCCGGGCGCGAACGTCAGCCGCCGCTCCATGGCCGGAAACACCGCGCAGTAGCCCTCGCAGTACCGGCAGGCGTTGCAGACGAGCATGATGCGCTCGGCTTCGCGGAGGACGGTCGGGGACGAGGCCACCGCGAGATATGGTAACGTCACCGGTCTTTCATGGCTGATTCACAGGCAGTGGTTCACGATTCATCCCTTCCGCTCGAGCAGGTCGATCGCCGGCGTCAGCTCGTGCGCGCGGTGGCGGCGTCGGCCGTCGGCACCACGATCGAGTGGTACGACTTCTTTCTGTACGGCGTCGCCGCCGCGACGGTGTTTCCGCAGAGATTCTTTCCCGGATCGGATCCGTTCATCGGCACCCTGCTGTCGTTCTCCACCTTCTTCGTCGGCTTCCTGGCGCGGCCGATGGGTGCGGCGCTCTTCGGCCACTTCGGCGACCGCGTGGGCCGGAAGGCGCTCCTCATCATCACGATGGTGATGATGGGGACCGCGACGGTCGGCATCGGGCTGATCCCCTCGTACGAGGCGATCGGCGTCTGGGGCGCGGTGCTGCTCGTCGTCGGCCGTGTGCTGCAGGGCCTGAGCGTCGGCGGCGAATGGAGCGGCTCGGTGCTGATGGCGGGCGAGTGGACCGCCCCGAAGCACCGCGGCTTCACCACGAGCTTCGCGCAGTTCGGCGCGCCGGCGGGCATGGTGCTCGCCAACGGCGCGCTCGCGCTGATGACGCTCGTCACGACCGACGCGCAGTTCGTCGAGTGGGGGTGGCGGATACCGTTCCTGGCGAGCATCGTGCTCGTGTTCGTCGGCTTGTACATCCGCGTCGGCGTGCTGGAGACGCCGGTCTTCTCGCAGCTCAAGGCACGCGGCGCGGTGAAGAAGGCGCCGCTCGTCGAAGTCGTGCGGAGGCACTGGCGCGAGATCGGGCTGACGGCGCTCCTGCGCACCGGCCAGCAGGTCCAGTTCTACATCTTCACCACCTACATCATCACGTATGCCACGCAGCAGCTTGGCATTGCGCGCGGAACCATCCTCAACTTCGTCATGCTGCAGGCGCTGGTCTCGACGGGAACGGTCCTCTACATGGGTCACCTCTCGGACCGGTTCGGCCGCCGCCGGATCACGGCGATCGGGTGCACGATCATGCTCGTGTACCCGTTCATCTATTTCGGCCTGCTCGACACGCGCTCGATCGCGCTGGTGTTTCTGGCCGTGTCGATCGCGCTGCCATTGCACGACCTGCAGTACGGTCCTCAGGCGGCCTTCATCGCCGAAAGCTTCCCCGGATCGCTGCGCTACAGCGGGTCGTCACTCGGCTACCAGCTCGCGTCGATTACGGCCGGCGGCCCGGCGCCGCTCATCGCCGTGCTGCTCTATCGGCGGTTCGGCACCTCCACCGCCGTGGCGGTCTACATGGCCGTCTGCTCGCTCATCAGCCTGATCTGCGTGTTCGCCCTGCGGGATCGCACGGGGACGCTGGACCATTATTAGCCGGTAGCTGGTAGCCGGTAGCTGGTAGCAGGAACGCACCGACTTCCTGCTACCGGCCAGCAAGAAAGGAGCACTTCGATGCGCACGGTGACCATGGTCGTTCTGGCGGGCATGCTCTGCGCGGCGCCCGGCGCCGCGCAATCGCGCACCGGCAAGACGCTCGACATCTACGTGGTGGACGTGGAAGGCGGAAACGCCACGCTCTTCGTGGCGCCATCCGGTGAGTCGCTGCTCATCGACACCGGCAACGGCGGCGCCGCGGCCGCCCGCGACGCCCGGCGGATCCTCGATGCGGCCAGGGACGCGGGGATCACGCGCATCGATCATCTGATCACCACGCACTTTCATGGCGATCACGTGGGCGGCCTCGCGGCGCTCGCGGCACAGATTCCGATTCGGCACTTCATCGATCACGGCCCAAGCGTCCAGCCGAATCCCGTCATCGACGCGTTTCTGCAGAAGGAGTATCCGGCGCTCTACGGCCGGGGGACGCACACGGTCGCACAGCCAGGCGACCGCGTACCGATCGCGGGCGTCGACGTCCGCATCGTCACGTCGGGCGGACGGACGATCACGGCGCCGCTGCCGGGCGCCGGCAGCCGGAACCCGCATTGCGCGACGTTCACACCGCACACCGTCAATCCGGTGTCCGGGCAGCCGGTCGGGAAGACCGAAGACGAGCAGTCGGTCGGGACCCACGTGACCTTCGGGAGCTTTCGAGCCGTCTACCTCGGTGATTTCACGTGGAACGGGGAGTTCGGCCTCATGTGTCCAACGAACCGGCTCGGCACCGTGGACCTGTTCGTCGTGTCGCGCCATGGCCAGCCGAGCTCGAATTCAGAAGCGCTCGTCCATGCGATCCGGCCGCGTGTGGCGGTCATGAACAACGGCACGCGCAAAGGAGGACAACCCGGGACGATGCGCATCCTGTATGCGTCGCCAGGCCTTGAAGATGTCTGGCAGATTCATTTCTCGGTGCTCGGCGGCCAGGAGTACACCGCGCCGGGCGCCTTCATCGCGAACACGTTCGACGACCAGCCGCAGGCGATGCCGATTGCCGCGGTGGCGCTGCCGCCACAAGGCGCGGCGGCGCCGCCGGCACCGCTCCACGACGGCACGGCGCACTGGATCAGGATCGCCGCGCAATCGGACGGCAGCTTCACGGTGACAAACAGCCGGAACGGATTCAGCAAGACGTATTCTGCCAGCCGGTAGGTGGTAGCCGGTAGGTGGTAGCCGGTAGGTGGTAGCCGGTAGGTGGTAGCCGGTAGCAAGAACCGGGCACGCTAACGACTACCGACTAGCTTCCGTTTTTCCCGCGCGAGCGCCAGATTGCGCTGTGCGTCGGCGAACCCCGGGCGGATGGCGAGCGCCTGCCGGAACTGCTCGATCGCCTCGTCGAGCCGCCCGACCGACGCGAGCGCGACGCCGAGGTTGTTTCTCGCCTCGACGGCGTCCGGCGCCTGCTCGACGACGAGGCGGAGCTCGTCGATCGCCTCACGGAACCGTCCGGCCTCGAGCAGCGTCGTCGCGCGCGTGTAGCGCGCCTCCACAGGTTCGGCGGCAACATACGCTCCGCTGACCGCCTCGGCGGGGCGCTTCTCGAGCATGGCGACGAGCTTCGGCAGCTCGGGTGCGTCGGGGACGATCGAGCCGAGATAGCCGCTGCCTGCGACGACCCGGCCCGGCGTCGGGGGCGTCGCGCGCGAGCGGTCGGTGGGCGCCCGGTAGGCAAGCTCCGCCAGCGCCAGATACGCATCGAGGCCTGCAACGGGTGGCGAGGGTTTGCCGTCGCGGAAGCAGCCGGGACACCACTCCGCGACGTGCCCGATCGCGATGAGTGACGAGGGAATGCCGCCTTCGCCGAAGTCGACGAGCGACCGCTTGCCGTACTCCTGCAGCGGGCGGTCGTCGGTGACGGGCGCTGCCGCGCGCGTGGCGGCGGCCAGCACGCCGGCCGGGGCGACGAAGGTGCCGACGATCTCCCGCAGGCTGCCGAGATCCAGCCGCTGGAGATCGGCCTGCACCGCCGGCGCCCGGGCGAGCGCTTCTGCCACCCGGGCGGGGTCGATATCAGTGCGCACGTCGTTGGTGCCGACGAGCAGCAGGTTCATGTTGGCGCCCGAGAGGAGCACGGTATTGGGGAATACGTCGACGAACGCGCGCGTCATGGAGAGGACGACGTCGTTCGAGACGCCGAAGACCGGCAGCCACTGGCTGATCACGCCTTTCGGTGAGAGCCGCGACCGGGCGCTGGCGTAGAACTCGCGTGAGTAGAGCGCCGCGACCCCGGCGTGGACGACGGGCGGCGGCTCCAGCGTGATGAGGTCGTAGGAGCCAGCCGGCTGCATCCGCAGGTGGTGCCGGCCGTCGTTGATGTACACGGCGACGCGGGCGTCGCGCAGGACGCCGCGATTGAACTCCTCGAAATAGCCGGAGTGCTCGAGCACGTGCCGCGACAGATCGACGACCTCGATGCGCTCGACCGACGGGTGGAGCGACACGGCGTGGGCGGTATTGCCGACGCCGTAGCAGAGGACCAGCACGCGCCTGGGATTGCCGTGCGCGAGCAGCGGGATGTGCGCCATGGCGCGCATGTAGCGCTGCGAGAACAGCTCGGTCGACGACATCGGGTGGCCGTTGGTCACGAGCACGCGTCCGCCGTTCGGGCCATCGGTGACGGCGATCACCTCCATGAGGCCTTCGCTCAGCTCGTAGGCCTTGTCGGGCGGGAACAGCAGCCCTTTCGCGATCAGATAATCACCCGGCAGCAGCAGCCACGCCCCTAGCGCCACGCCCGCCACCGCCAGTGCGGTTGCCGAAACGTAGGGCCGCCGTCCGCCGGCCGTCGCGATGTGGAGCGGAACCACGGCCGCAGCGGCGATCGCGACGAGCGTCGTCACGCTCGATTGCAGGCCGAGCACCGGCAGCAGGAAGAACCCGGCGACGAGCGAGCCGCCGACCGCGCCCGCCGTGTTGGAGAGATACAGCAGCCCGGCTCGGCGTCCGACCGAGGGCTCCGCGCGCTGGACGATCGCGTTGCCGAGCGGGAACGCGACGCCCATGAGCAGGGCGGGGAGCGCCACGACCAGCAGCATCGGCCGTGCGTTGAACCACAACTCCGCGAACGCGCGCCGCCATCCCTCCACCGCCGCCTGCGCCGTGCTGGCCGCTCGTGCTGCGTCGCTCAGGTCCCTGGCGTCGACGAGCGTGAAACCGATGAGCGTCGAGAGGACGAAGAGCGCCTGCGCGCCGATCCAGGGGTGCGCGGGTGATGCGCCGCGGCCTGCCAGCCAGCCGCCCGCGAGCGATCCGACACCGATGCCGCCGAGAATGATCGCCAGCAGCACCGAGAACACCGCACGGTACTCGCCGAGCAGCATGCTGAAGTGGCGGAACCAGACGATCTCCATGCCCATGGCGGCAAAACCGGAGAGCGCGATCGCGAGGGCAGTCCAGGGGACGGAACGAGAATCCTGGTCCGGCTGAAGCCGGACGCCACGTACGCGGTCTGGCTGAAGCCGGATACGGCGTACGCCTTGGCTCTTGGGGATCGTGGTGTCCGGCTTTGGCCGGACCAGACTTGCCAGCGCGAACGCGCCGACGCCGGCAATGACATTGAGCGCGAACGCGGCGAGCTGCGTCCGCTGGAGCCCGACCGCCGGGACGAGCGCAAGATCGGTCAGCAGACACCCGCCGGCCGCGCCGGCCGTGTTGACGCCGTACAGCAGCGCGATGCGCCCGGGCCCGGCGTCGAGATCGTGCCGGACGAGATGCCGGATGAGGAGCGTCAGCGTGCCGCCCATCAGCAGCGTGATCGGCGTGAGCAGCGCCACGGCCAGCGCGCCGCGCGCGACGTACGACGTTGCCGAGAGCGTGTACCACCCGTCCCATCCGCGCTCGTAGGACGATATCGACGCCGCAACATCGCCAAGGTGTGGCAGCAGCAGCGACACGCCAACCGCCAACGCACCGATCGTCAGCTCGAATGATCCAAAGATCCGGAGCAGCGAATCCGACCTGTTGGTGTACCGACGGTCTGCCCATCGGCCCACGACGTAGCTGCCGACGCCCAGGCCGAGCATGAAGACTGCAATCACGATGGACGCGGAATAGATCGTGTTGCCGAACACGGTGCCGAAGGCGCGCACCCATACGACCTGATAGATCAGACCGCTGACGCCGGAGCAGAAGAACAGGAAATAGAGCACCGGATTTCGTATACCATTGTCGCGCGTCCGCCTACGCCGTAGGCTCCGGCGAGACCTCGCCGAAGCGCTCGTGCGAAGGCGGGTCTTTTTCGCGTATCCCGACTCTCGCAGGGGAGGTCTGCATGTCAGCTGTCTCGGGACGTGGGATTTGTCGGATCGTACTCTTCCTCTTGGCCCTGTTGGCCGCCGCCGGCCCAGCGCTCGCGCAGGGCGGCGCGAGCGCGAACGTGACTGGCGTCATCACCGACGCGCAGGGCGGCGTGCTGCCAGGCGTCACCGTGACGTTGCGCAATGTCGAGACCGGCAACGCCCGCACCACCGTCAGTGAGGCGGACGGGCGGTACGGATTTCCGGGATTACTCCCCGGGCGCTATGCCCTGACCGCGGAGCTGCAGGGTTTCACGACCGCCGAGGTGATGGATATCACCTTGACGATCGGCCTCGAAGTGCAGCGGAACCTCACGATGACGGTCGCGGGTGTGCAGGAGTCGATCACCGTGTCGGGCACTGCGCCGGTGATCGAAACGACGACCACTGAGGTCACAACCGTCGTCACGCAGGAACAGATCGAGATGCTGCCAATTCCGAACCGGCAGGCCGGTTCGCTGGCGCTCCTGCTGCCGGGGACGCAGCTGCCGACCGGCACGCGCCGCGCGCGGCCGACGGTCGGCGCCGGCGGCGCCAACGCCAACCTGACCACGTCGTACGTGGACGGGGGGCAGAACCAGATCTACAACTCGGGGCAGGAGTTCCTCGAGGTCCCGCAGTCGGGGATCCGGGAGTTCCGCGTGAACATCAGCGGTTCCTCCGCGCAGTACAGCTCCGTGGGCGGCGTGGTGCTGACGGCGACCAAGAGCGGCACGAACCAGTTCCACGGCGAGGCGTTCGAGTTCTTCCGCGATGACACGCTCAACGCGCTGGACCGGTTCGAGAAGGAAGCGCACGACACGCGCGGGCAGCCGAAGCCGGAGTACCGGCGCAATCAGTACGGCGGTGCGGTCGGGGGCCCCATCATCCAGGACCGGCTCCACTACTTCGCGGCATTCGAGCGGACGAAGGAGCCGAAGACGGAGACGACGCGCACGGGGCAGCCGCAGTTCTACTCGGCGCTCGAAGGCAGTTTCCCGGCCGGCTACGAGCGGCGGCAGATGCTGCTGCGCGGCGACTTCCAGATCAACAACGCACAAAGCGTCTTCCTGCGATACCTCTGGGACAAGGAATACACGTTCTGCGAGAACTGCGGTGGCGAGAACGCCGGGAACGTCGGCACCGACACCAACTCGCCGCGCGACTCGCTGCTGGCGGCGCACACGTGGGTGATCAGCTCCCGCGTGCTGAACGAAGTCCGGTCGCAGCTCCCGCCGTCGCACCTGGAGAACCTGGGCAGCCCGCCCGGGATTCCGCGCTGGCCGGCCAGTGGGCGCGGCGAGTTCCCGGCGGAGCGGTTCCAGCCGTACACCGGCGTCTATATCTTCCCGAGCCTGACGTGGGGGTCGACCGGCTACAGCAACAACATCACCAAGCGGTGGGACGTCTCGGACGACTTCACGCTCAGCATGGGCGGCCACACCGTGAAGGCGGGGGGCGCCTTCCTCCGCTTCAGATCGGACGAGGAGGCGGCCCACAACATCGGCACGTGGACGTTCGGCACCGATCAGCCCTTCGATGGCACACCAGCGTCGATTCGCAACCTGCGGAACCCAATCCAGTTCACCGCCTCGTTCCCGCCGCTGCCGCGGCACTTGCAGGCCGACTGGATCCAGACCTACGTGCAGGACGAGTGGCGGGTGCTGTCGAACCTGACGCTCGATTTCGGCTTCCGGTACGAGAACCTCTACAAGGCGTTCAACAACCACATCTCGCTCGTCGGCCGGGAGCGGTTGGGAGAGCTGATCGACCCGTCCTCGCGGCACGACAACAACAACTGGGGGCCGCGGTTCGGCCTTGCGTGGGACGTGGAGGGCGACGGACGGACCGTGGTGCGCCTGGCGACGGGCAAGTATTACAGCAACGTCTTCGTGGCCACCCTGCGGGCGGAAGTGGTCGCACTGCTGCAATCGCAGGTCAACATCCGCAACCCGTCGTACCCGGATCCGTATGGCGGGTTGTCGCCAACGGCGTTTGTGACGGTGTCGGCCACGCCGAACGTCAACATCACCGACGACCGGATCGAGCAGCCGGAATCGAAGACGCTCAACGTGGGGCTGTCGCGCGAGCTGCGGACGAACCTGGCGGTGCACGTCGACGGCGTGTACAGCACGGGGACCAAGGGAAACCAGATTGCCAACATCAATACACCGGACCCGGTGACGGGGGTGCGTCCGATCCGGGGATGGGGGAACGTCAACCAGTACCAGGCGGACGGCGAAAGCGACTATCGCGCGCTGTACCTGCGGCTGGATAAGCGCTTCTCCGACGGGTATCAGTATCTGGTGTCCTACACGCTGGCGCGGGAACAAAACCGCGGGGCCGGACAGCAGACGATTGTCGACTTCTACCATCCGGAGTACGACGACGGTTATGGCAACCAGGACCGGCGGCACACGCTGGTGGCAAGCGGCGCGGTGCAGCTCCCGTACGACGTGGTGCTCGGCGCAGTGTGGAGCTATCGCTCGTCGCGGCCGTTCAGCGCGCGTGCCGGCGTCGATCTGAACCGCGACGGTGCGGCGATCAACACGGCTGGCGACTATGTGCCCGGCACCACGCGCAACGTCTTCAACAGGGGCGACGACGACACGTACCTCGCCCTCGTCAACGCGTGGCGGACGCAGAACGGGCGCGCCCCGATTGCTGCGAGCCAGCTGATGACCGATGAATTCAATCGTTTCGACGTCCGGGTGAGCAAGCAGATCAACCTTGGCGGCGGGCGCCGCGCGGATGTCATCGCCCAGGTGTTCAACCTGTTCGGGACCGACAGCTTTGGCCCGGGCGCCACGCCGTGGCAGATGAACGCGCTGTCGAACGCGTTCGGCACGATCAACACGGTCCATCCGCGCCAGCAGGCCGAGTTGGCCGTGCGGTTCGTCTGGTAGCATTGGCAAATCCCAAATCCCAACAACCAAATCCCAAATCTTTTTGGGGTTTGGGATTTGGGTTTTGGGATTTCGTCCTTTGAGGAGAGGCATCATGAATACACGTCGGCTTCTAACGGCCGTGGTTGCGCTTGCCGCGTGCGGGTGGGCGGCCTACGTCGTCACTGTGGGTGTGGCCGCGCAGCAGCGGAGTGAGCTGGCAAGCGCCCGCGCCGCAGGCGAACGTCACCTTCGCGCGCTACTCGGAGATCTATCCGCAGGGCCCCGGCCTCCAGGTGATCGAGCAGGGGTGCATGCGGTGCCACGACGAGAACTTCATCCCGGCGCGGCCGGCGAGCGAAGACGTCTGGCGCGCGCGGCTCGGCCACATGACGGGCGCCGAGCTCAACGTGCGCGACTCGCGCGCCTACAACGAGGGCGCGCTGGCCGGGCGCGTGCAGTGGTTCCCGTTCTCGACGAAGGACAAAGAGGAGTTCATCGCCTACGTTACGAAGCACTACGGGACCGACGCCAAGCCGCGCTTCGTGCGCGCCGAGCAGGAGGTGCCGCTCGATGAGACGGCCCTCAGCAAGGCGATGTTCATGGAGTACTACCTGCCGATCGACCCGCCGGGCACCGGCAGCAGCTCGCCCGAGTTCGCCAAGCGCGGCCGCGGCATCCGCTGGGGGCAGGACGTCCGCTTCGACCCCGAGGGGAACGTCTGGCTCACCGACCGCGGGTATCCGCACCGGCTGGTGAAGCTCAATCCGCGCACGGGCCAGCAGAAGGATTACCTCTATCCGGACGGCGCGAGCAACGGCAACCACGACCTCACGATCGATCGCTTCGGCATCGTCTGGGCGCCGGAGCACGCGGGCCTCAAGCCCGACGGCGTGAAGCGGATTCTCGGCTTCAACCCGAAGACCGAGAAGTGGGAGTACCAGGTGCCCGCCGATCCGGACAAGGTGATCCGGAACTCCGTGAAGTGGATGCAGTCGATGGCGCTCGATTCGAAGAGCAACCTGTATGTCGGCTGGATCATGGGCGGCGCCATCACCAAGTACGAGCGCGCGACGGGCAAGGTCAAGGTCTACCCGATCTCGGAGCGCGGCGCGGTGCCGTACGGCGTGATCCCGGATCGCAACGACAACATCTGGATGGCGCTGTGGAACTCCGGGCATCTGGCGAAGTTCGACTCGATCAACGAGCAGTGGACCTTGTTTGCGCCGCTCACGTTCCCGTCACACATCCGGCGCCTGAATGTCGATGCGCAGAACAACATCTGGGCGGCGATCTGGAACCAGGGACGGCGGCC